>CAIZWI010000467.1 GCA_903936645.1 uncultured Verrucomicrobia subdivision 3 bacterium | reverse complement strand
GCCTGGGACGCCCCGTCCGCAGATACATTATAATTTCCGCCAGTTTTGGGTCTGGCGGGGGAACCAGTAAATGAGTGCTGGGACCGGCCCGCGGCGCGGGTATCGCCGCGGGCCCTTTCTTTCTCGTATGCGGCAAAAGATCATGAAAAATTTGGCCCGCCCAGCACCGGGTGCCTTCACTTTGATTGAACTCCTGGTGGTCATTGCCATTATCGCCATTCTGGCGGCCATGCTGCTGCCCGCCCTGGGCCGGGCCAAAGATCGGGCGCAAAGTATTCACTGTCTCAGCAACTTGAAACAACTGGATATTGGGTGGATCATGTATGCCGGCGACAATCAAGAGCGGCTCGTCCCGAACTGGGTGTTGACCACCGGCGGTTCGCCGCCCGAGGCCTGGGTGGGCGGCGACATGCAGAATCCTGTCGACGCCACCAATCTTACCTGGATCAAAACCTGCCGGCTCTATGTCTACAATCCCAATCCTGGCATCTACCAATGCCCGGCGGTCCGGCCCCCCAGCCCCGCTGGTGCCAACCTTGTTCCCGTAGGCACCCTGTCAATGAATGCCCGGATGGGCGGCGCCACGACCGGCGACACCAGTACTGCGGGCACGGTGAATACCTTTACCGTTACCGCCGTCTACCCCGTTTTTCGGAAAACCACCGCCATCAATCGCCCCGCCCCGGTCAATGCCTTGACCTTCGCCGATGAAAGCCTGTTGTCGGTGGGGGACGGAATCTTCTTTGTGACCTGCAACCAGCAATCCTTATGGTCGA
This sequence comes from uncultured Verrucomicrobia subdivision 3 bacterium, assembly GCA_903936645.1. Taxonomy (GTDB): domain Bacteria; phylum Verrucomicrobiota; class Verrucomicrobiia; order Limisphaerales; family UBA11358; genus UBA11358. The sequence goes on along the minus strand of CAIZWI010000467.1, from coordinate 1,810 downwards.
ACACTCCCACTGTCAGGCATTCCAAGGGGGCCACTTTTTCCTTTGCCGACGGTCATTCCGAACATTGGTAAATGGCAGTCCTTAAATCAGGAACTGTCTTATAATGCCCCGGCCACCACCTGTGTAAACGACCTGATCCGGCTGCAGAATACGGTTTACACGCCTTGATGCCGCGGATAGCCACGCCTCGTGGTTGCTCCCTGCCAAAACGAGCGGATGCCTGCGCCACCTCTGCTGCCGGCACGCCGGATTTCCCTGAAGCGCTGGCGGATTATCCCCGGTCGGTCCGGCATACCCCCCAAACGTGCGACTGACTTCGGCGGCAGAACCGTTAGTCTCACTCTCGATCAACCCATGCAAAATGATTTCAACACGCGGGCAACCGCATGATTGTGATAACCCGCGCCAACCGGCCAGGCTATGAAACCATTATTTTCGCGTAATCTTCATCCCAGTTGCCCGGATGATTTTTCCTGGGACCCATGTGTTCCCGCATGGTGATAACCTTGGGCGACCCTGTTGTCCCCTCAGCCAACCCAATCCCGATCTTAAAACCCACCAACTACCAACCCGACACCCCAGCAGTATATTTATGCAAACCAATCAATCCCTCCGCCGGCGTCATGTGAGCCGCGCCGCCTTACTGTTAGGCCTGACCCTAGCCACCAAGCTGTCGGCCGCCAACTGGGCCTGGTCCACCGCCCCTGCCAACGGCAACGTGGCGGGCAATAACTGGACCAGTGGCGCCACCCCGGGCACCGCCACGGCCACCCCGGTTTCCGGTGATAGTCTGTACTTCGGCACCTCCAGTCTCACTACCCTGACCAATAATGCGTCCGCCTTCACCTTTGGCGGTCTCACCTTTAATGCCGGGGCCAGCGCGTTCATCCTCAACAGCAACTCGTTTACCCTGAGTGGCGGCATCACGAACAACAGCGCCCTGCTGCAAACCATCAATACTCCGGTGGTTCTCAGCGGGAGCGACACCCTGGCAGGCAGTGGCAATCTCACCCTCGGGGGCATCGTGAGTGGCAGTGGCACGCTGGCCATGTTAGGCACGGGTTTGGCTACACTATCCGCCGCGAATACCGCCAGCGGGGCCCTCACCGTCAGCGCCGGGGAATTGGACCTTAACGGATGGGGGGCCGCGGCCGTCACCGTGGGCAACACCGCGACCACCGCGACCCTGGGCATCAAGGGCGGTACCGTGGCCCTCGGGGGAAGTACCTTTACCTTGGGCAGCGGCACCTCGTCCGCCTACGCCGGCATCGTGAACCAAACCGCCGGAACGCTGTCCTTCACCGGCGGCACCGCCTTGATCGTGGGCAACGGCAGCGGCGGGGCCGGCACCTACAATTTGAGCGGTGGCACCCTCACCAGCGGCAGCTACTCCAGCACTTCCCGCGGCGTAATGCTGGGGGTCAACACCGGCTGTTCCGCATCCTTCAACTTGAGCGGAACCGGCAGCCTGCTCCTGGGTTCCGCCGAACTGGCCGTGGGCCGGGATGACTCGGGCGTCACCGGTTGCACCGTGGCCTATAATCAGAGTGGCGGCACCGCCACCATCGGCTACCTGTCCATTGGCGGCCAAAGCGGCAGCACGACCACCACCGCCGCCTTCACCATTTCCAATGGCACTTTTGCCGCGAACAATTTTCAACACTTGGCGGCGGCCGCCAGCAGCAGTGCCACGCTCACCCTGGGTGGCTCGGCGCAAGTCATCCTGCCCGCCTTTCCCGTGCCGGCCGGCACGGTCAATATGACCTTCGACTTTGGCAGCGGCTACCTCGCGCCTGCTGCCGCCAGCCCG
>CAIZWI010000466.1 GCA_903936645.1 uncultured Verrucomicrobia subdivision 3 bacterium | reverse complement strand
GCATGATCCGGCCGGGCAGATCGAAGAAGCGTTTGTTTTAATCGCCATCTATGTCTGCGCTTTGCTGCTGGCCCGGCGGGAAGACCAATTTCACAATTCAAGAGTCGTGAATCAGCCGAACGCCAAAGTTATCCCGCCAGCCACCCGTCATGTCCCCTTCTCGGTCTTCCGAATTTCCTGGCTCTGTGCCGGTTTCGCCTGGCTGGTCTTCGCTGAGTCCTCGACCGCTTATTGGTTTTATCGAGGAGATAAACAAGCCATCGTCAATCCCGTTTGGTCGGTCAACTGGCCGGTCAATGCCACCGGTTATGCCGAAAGGCGTATGACGAAAATCGAACAGGACGTGCTGCGCTGTGATGAATCTAGAAACGCATCATGGCAGGAGGAGGATGGTAATCATTGGTCCATGATTGCTTTGCGCTGGAATCCGGAAAATAAAAACTCATTTATCGGTCACGAGCATACCCCAGACCAATGCTTTACTGGCGCCGGGTGGTTGCTGCGCGGCGAACCCGACCCGATGTGGCTGAATGTGAACGGTATTGATCTGCCCATGCGCCGGTATATTTTCAATGTGGGGGGTAAAACCGTCTACGCCTTCTTGGTATTCTGGGACGAACGCTCACCTGGGGGAAAACAGGAATTGCCACTTTCTTATGGCTTTAGCCGGCGTGTGAAAGCCGCCTGGGATGGGAAGCGCAACCAAGGTTTTAAAAAGTTGGAAATTGCCCTTCAGGGCCCCACCAGCGTGGAGGATTCTCTGAAAGTCCTGCACGATGGCCTGCAAAAGCTCATCCAGGTCAATGGGCATTAGTTTTTGCCGTGGATTTGGGCAGGCCCATCGACCTGCTGATTAACCAATCCCAGGAAAATTGACAGACGGTGCCAAACCAGCGGACCTAATCATGAACTGAGCGTCCAATCGCGACCAGAGTCATGTCCGGCTTGGTTTTCCAGCGGTGAAAGCACGCTTTATGCTGAGTTTGTTGGTCTGGTTAATAACTGCCTTAATGGTATCAATAATTTGGTTTTGGCACTGGGCCAGCCTCTATAAAATTTGGTGAAAATCGCTGCTACGTACCGCCGTTGGGTCGCCACCCACTCCTGTAAAAACTGGACTTTTCCGCCAGCGTGTGGCTCAATATTCGTGTAGTCGTAATTCTGTTTATGAAAAATTTTTTCGTTGCCATCCTTATTCTTTCTGTCGTGGCTGTATTGGGATTTTCTGGCTATCGCGGATACAGTATCTGGTCTCAGGCTGAGTTGGTGAGTCGAGCCAAAGAGTGTCTCGAAAAGGGGAATTCGATCGGCGCGATGATCGCTTTGCGCAACGTGATGGCCATTAATCGGCTCAATCCTGACGCCTGCCGGCTCATGGGCGATTTCGCTGAAACGGACCATTCACCCGAGGTCGTACAATGGCGCCAGCGCTTGCTGGTAATTGATCCGGAATCCTTCACCAACCACGTGCTGCTGGCCCGCGCTGCCTTGGAATTCGGCGACCTGGCCACGGCCCAAAAAACGCTGGATCGGGTGAATGCCGAAGACAAAAAAACCTCCACATTTTATATGACCCAGGGTGCGGTTTATGTGGCCGGCCACAGTTTAGATTTGGCCGAGGCACAATTTACCGAAGCCTTAAAGCTGGAACCTGACAATTCCCAATTACAACTAAACCTGGCCCTGATCCGTTTGCAGTCGACCAACACCTCGGTGGCCTCGGTGGCGCGCAACAATTTGGAGAAACTCAGCGCCAACCGGGACTTTCGGGCTGAAGCCTTCCGACAGCTTGCCCTTGATGCACTTCGCCACTCCAATGCAGTTCAAGCACTCACATATTCGCGGAAAGTGGTGGGTGAACCCAATGCTTCGTTAAATGACCGGTTGTTCCATCTGAATCTGCTGCGGATCACCCAAGATTCCCAGCAAAGCGAATTTCTGGGCCGCTTGCAGGCCGAATGTGTTACGAATTCGCAAGCCAGCTACCAATTAGGAAAATGGTTGCTGCAAAATTTGAAGCCCGAGATGACCATGGCTTGGATTAAAACACTGCCGCTCCAAACCCGGACCAACCTGCCGATGCCCTTCTTGGAAACGGATTGCCACATGCTACTCAAAGATTGGTCTGGTTTGTTATCGAGCTTGTCTGGCCAAAATTGGGGGGCAATGGACTGCGGCCGTTTGGTGGCTTGTGTCCGGGCTTACAAGGAGCTCGATCAATTAACCTCGGCTAAGATCACTTGGATTCAAGCACTCCAAGCCACTGATAATCAGGAAAGCCAGCTGCAAGAACTGCTGGACGCCAGCACCCGCTGGAAATGGCCGGCCGAACAATTGGAAGTGTTGTGGGTCGTGGTGAACCATTTTCCGGACAATCTCCGGGCTGTGACGGTGCTCTCCGGAATTCTTTATTCGAAAGGCCAAACCAGCGCACTGATGAGGCTGTCCAGTCAGTGTTTGGAGCGGCATGAAAACGAACTTGAGTTGATGAACAATTTGGCCGCCACGGCATTGCTGTTGGAAGCTTGGGAGAAAAAACCCCACCAACTAGCTTACCAAGTTTATACCCGTTGCCCAACAAACGCCAGCTACATGACTACCTATGCCTACTCGCTACTGCTGCAAAAGAAGCCGGCTGAGGCTCTGAAAATAATGGAGCAGATTAATCCAAGCCAATTGGAAAATCCCGGCTTGGCGGCTTATTATGGTGTGATTCTTGCAGCTGCGGGTAAACGGGACCAGGCAAGTCATTATCTGGATTTGGCATTGCACACCACACTTCTGCCTGAGGAGCGTAAGCTGGTGGAACGGGCCATAGCTCGCAAATGAGTTGCTTTTAATCTGGAAGTAACCAGCTCACCACACTCAGTTGAATGATTGCGAACGACTGTCAGGCGGGAGCATAATCGGAGTGCTATGGCTAATAACAAGTCTACCGTGCTGAATGATCGCCGCTTCCATCCAATTTGTGGCAAACTAATGCCCTCGCCTGAAAGGCTGGTGAACATTTTCGTTAGATGAACCCAAGGTAATTGACGTTAAATCGTCTGATTATTTCCGGCCAGATCAAATCTGGCCGGTTTTTTTTGCCCTGTTAAGCATCATCCACTGGCTTAAAATGGCAAGGTTGGTTGAATACCAAAAGAAGTTCACTCCACAGCGGCTGCAGCGGCACAAAAAAATCAGGCCGGTCATAAAGACCGGCCTGAATGCTTTAACAATTTTTACTGGTTAAACGATTAACCAATCCGTTGGACGGAGCGCTTGGAATGAACGCCAGCTCCCAAGAGGAGCAGACCCAAGGCACCGGCACCGGCAACCATCGTGGAGGCTTCCGGAACAGGGGTCAAGGTGAAGTTGGCCTTCAAAGCGAAGCTGTGCGCACCGGCACCGGCGAACTGGGTGAAGGTTTGACCTTCGGGGTCGATCGTCAGCTTGTAACCCGTGAAGTCGAATTCGATTTCGCTGTCAGCAGCGTAGGTGCTGAGCGTGTTAGGACCAGCCACACCTTTTCCGGAGGGCTTGCCGACAATGTGCAGATTGCTGTCTTGGCTGATGGTGTCGCTGAGACTAGCGGCATTCAAGGTAGCGGAGATCGAACGGGTAATGTCGATATCAAAATTGCCGCCTTTGGAAGGAATCGCACCGGAGGTCCACACCAAGTTTTGCAGCACGACGTCCGGAACAACAATCGGAACATTAACGCCAGCAGTCGTGAAGCTCACGCTGGAACCAGCAGGGCTGGCGCTCACGGAGATAGTGTCGTTCTTATAGGTAACCGCGTCAACCGCACCGGCGGAAAAGTCCACGGTGACAACTGCAGCATTAGCAGCGCTGACAGCCGAGAACAAGGCCAATCCGGTAACTCCACTTAATATTTTATTCATTGTATTTTTCTGTTTTTTGGTTTTGTTTGTTTAATTCTTCAACCTTAATTGTTTGATGGTATCAACAATCAACTGTCATATAATCTCACATTAGCCTGTTTGGTTCTAGGCGGAAATCGGACAAGTGAAGTTGTTTTTGGGACTTAACGGGTGTTTTTTTGGGGGGCACTTTAACTGCCCGGGTAAATTGTCTCGCCGCGTTTTAGGTCGAATTTCGCCAGTTCACCGGCGGGAGGCACCGCAAAAAACCTGCTGAAATGGCCGTATTTCATGCTAATTCCTGCTATTTCTTACTTTTGCCGACGTGGGAAAATGAAGCTTCGACCACCCCGCCAAATCGAATTGGTAGTTTGCCATTGAAGAACCCTTGCGTTATGGCTCGATTGATAATTATTTTTCTAAATTTCCTGAAAATGTGTCTGATTTATCGATGCCTCGCCTAATAATCCGCCCAATGGATAATTAATTTTTAAACTGGCTTATTTGGCCGAAGTTTCTGAATCGCAAATTCTCCGCACCCTCCCCCGGTAATCTGCGGGGGGCATTTTGGCCAGGCCTTTTATCACATGGCAGAAATAAGGAGCGTCATAATGGCTGCATCGGTCGGCGATTTGTCGATTTTCAAGGTATAGGTGATTAACGGGTGCTTGGCCCGATCGATCCGCGCACGGGCCAGATAATTGCTAAATGTTCTGCTGCCATGGGTCTCAAACAACCGAGACCGATGATTGGGAGCTATCCCAAATTCTGCGGCGACCATATCCAAGGTAATTTCGTATTGGTAATGGTTTTGCAGATAAATTCAAATACTTTCCACAAGCCGCTGTGGCCGCGGGCGCATCTTGACACTGCCCCCGATTAGCTGGCGTTCCAGAGTTCCTCCCAATGGTGGTTGTGGCGGGCTTCGATCAAGGCGCTGAGATGGCGCATCCCGTTGGGGGTCCAAAATTGGCCGGGGCGTTTGAACCGGCATTGTCTTTGGCGGCACGCTGATTCGACCGCCCCAGAGCCAATGGGCCAACCGCGTTGGTGGAGTTCCTGATAGTTGAGCCGACGGGCATGGGTGACGAAATAATTCTGTTCGCGTTGGACCGCCTTGCCCGCCTCGCCGGGCGGCACCGGCAGGGTCGCCAACTCGGTCAAGAGGGGTTGTTGCTGGCCATGCCGCAGTTGGTGGCGGCGGGGCTCGACCCACTGGGCGGTGGCGGCGGCGTCCTGGCCATGTAACGCCCGGCCCAAGTCCCAGAGGTGCTGGCTGGCATGATAAAAATCCAGCAACTCGGTGGCCCCCGGCCAACGGTCCTGCGCCACGTTCCAAATCCACGGCGCGCCATCGGCCACCACCAAACGGGCTTGGGCGCGGCCCAGTCCGCCGCGCAGGGCTTCCCAATGCAGCCGTTGGCCAAACTCCAAAGGCTCGCCCTGCCAGCCGACGATCAGCTTCTCGGCAAGCACCCCGCGCCCCCCCGCCGTGGTCCCGGCTTGCTCCTGCCGGTAATACACGCCCGTCTTCCATTCATGCCATTCCACGCGGTTTTCCTCGGTTTCCGGCGCGCCCCAGCCTGGTCCGCGTTGGCGGACCTGCCAACCATCCAGCAGCAGGACCGCCAAGGGGGTGGGGGCTCGCTGGGGCTCGCGCTCCACGGGCACGGTGGCCAGCCGGGCTTGCGTCCGGGTTTCGGCGCGCGTCCCCAAACGCTGGGTCAGGGCGTGCAGGGCCGCCCCCGAAATGTCCGCCCCCCATTTCTGGGCCACGGCGGCGGCCTCCGCATAAGTGGCCGTGGCCGTCAGGGTGAACGCCAGTTTGTCTTCCAAGGCCAGACTTAACTGCTGGTGCTGGGTCAACCCCCAACGCTCACGCACCGGACAACCCCAATGGGCATCCGCCGGATCCTGGCCGTAAAGCACTTGCAACTCAACCACCCCCGCCGCCGTGCGCAGTTGCATCGGGCGGTTCCGCCGATGCACCACCGGCTGTCCGCTGTGGGGGGAAAACGCCGCCGTGGCGGTCCGCTTCTGCCTGCAATCGTTGTTGCAATCGCTGCCGTGTCCATTCGCGGCCCTCGGCCAAAACTTCCTCTTCAATTTCCCGCAATGACCGGGGACCCGTTGGTTCTGCCTTCATCCGTTGCCTTTCTTTTGAGGGTTAGTGGTTTGTGGATGAGGAACCGAATCCATCCCTATTATGGGGGCAGTGTCAAGATGCGCCCGTTAACCGGGGGCGTGAGACAAATTTCTTCCAAGAGCGACTTGTTTGGGCGTATTTGCATTATTCCATATTGGCAGGCCAGTCCGGCG
>CAIZWI010000465.1 GCA_903936645.1 uncultured Verrucomicrobia subdivision 3 bacterium | reverse complement strand
TTAACCCCGCGACTCGCCCCAGGGTGATTGCAGCAATATATTGGCAGCGGTGATCAAACCGCCCCCGAACACCAAACGGAAAGTCAGTTGTTCATTGGGATAATCAACGCCCGCCCAGTGCGAGAGCCACACAGGCACAAAAAGGGCCAAAAGACTGGCGAGGACGGGCTCCAGGCAGTAAATCAGGCCCGCCTCGGTGGAAGTCACAAAACGCTGCCAGAAATTCATGAACAAATAGGCTCCGAGGGTGCAAAACACCACCAGCACCGCCAGCAGCGTCGCAGGAACGGGGGCGGCAATTGCGCGGAGACAGGCAGCCCATGAGGGGGCGGTGGCCCATAGCACCGGCAAACAAACCAGCGCCATGGCGGGGAACATCACAGTGGAAATCATGAGGGGCCGGTTGCCGGCATAGCGGGTTCGCTCCAAGGTGAGGATTTGCCCCGTAAAAAGCAGGGAGCTTATCAACGTCTCAAACTCACCCCGGCCCAGCTGCATCACCCGCCAGTTCACCCCCGCCAGCACGGCCACCCCACCCACCACGAGGATTATGCAAAAACCTTGTTTCAGAGGGGGCAACCGACGGCCAACCAGCGCCACCCAAACCGGGATGAACACACAATAAGCCTGGGTGAGAAATGCCGACGTCGAGGCGGCCGTATACGACAGTCCATCCATCTGAAACAGGATGCCCAGCCCGCCGAAACCGGCCAGCACCAGCCCCTGCTCCCCTTCCCGTGGGGTGAGGCTGCCCAACTGCCGGAAGGTGAAGACCATTAGGACCAGACCGGCGCAGCCAAAGCGCGCCGCCACACTCAAGGATGTGAGGAACCAACTGCCCGCCCCCGGGACAAGATTTGTCTGCGCCAACACCAGGGTTTTCATCACGGGAAAACTCAGGGCCCAGAAGAGCGTGGCGAAGGTCAGCGCGCGGAGCGCTTTTTGCCGGCGGGCAGGATCAGGTGACGCCAGGGTCACAATCAACGTTTGGCCAGTTTGCCACTGGCCAACTCCAAGATCTCCCGTTCCCGGGCGGTGAGGCTTTGCAGCCCGTGGGCGGAGATTTTATCCAGAATGGGGTCCACCTGGTTTTTCAGCAATTCATCCGCCGAAAGCTCCGCATCTGGAACGACCGGCCGGGCGCGCCAGAATTTGGGCGGTGCCGGTTGGTAATCCGGGACAGCGGGGGCTGCCACCGGATATCCGGGCTGGTGACGGTAGGCGAGGCCCTGGCCACGAAACCACCGGCCCAGAATGATTTTGCGCACGTAAATGACCCCCATGACCATGCCACCAAGGTGCGCGGCATTGGCCACATGAGCTCCCATCAAATGGTCAAACAAATTAGGCAGAATCAGGCCGCCCAGTGCAATCCCGACAGAAACATGGAGCAGGGTTTTGGCCCGCAAACGCAAGGGGATGATGAAATACAAGAGCATGGTCAGCTCCCGCTCGGGAAACAAAGTGGCAAATGCCGCCACCAAGCCAAAGGCCCCGGCCGAGGCCCCAACCACCGGACCATCAAATTGCGGCCAGTAAGCCGCCACCGCCACTTGGAACAGTCCACCCAGCACGCCGCTCGAAAGCATAAGGTAGAGCAGGTTTCGCCCACCCACCACGTCCTCCAAAATGCGACCAAAAACATAAATAGCCCAGCCATTCAGCAGGATATGCATCAGGGAGCCATGCATAAATTGGTAAGTGAACAATTGCCAGAGACACCCGTGTTTCAGCCCTTCCAAGCTCAAGGCAAAGTACTTGTCGAGAAATTCATTCTGGGGCTCCAGGGAAAAGGTCAGGTGCTGCTGCGAAAGCGCGCATTGCACAATGAACACCAGGATGTTGACCGCCAGCAGCACCATGGTCCATGACCAGTTGGACACTTTGAGCAGGCGAGCAATCCCCGGCCCATCATCATAGGCCGGTTGACGCATATAATCACGATCTTCAAGCATACCAATTCAAGCTTACCGCCTTGCAGCGGAATTACAACGGACTATTTCGTTCCGTCTCACCCACCTTTGACCATCCGGCCGTCAATTAGTTCAATGACCCGCCCCGCTTGGGCGGCCACCCGGGCATCGTGGGTGGCAATAATCAGGGTCATTTTACGTTCGGCGCAGAGAGCTTTGAGGAGCTCTATAATCTCGCCGCCGTTACGGGAATCGAGGTTTCCCGTGGGTTCATCCGCCAGCAGTAACTCCGGGCCATTGATTAAGGCCCGCGCAATCGCCACCCGCTGTTGCTCGCCCCCGGACAGCTCGGAAGGATGATGATCCAGGCGGTCAGCCAGGCCCACCCGTTCCAGTAATTCCCGTCCGCGGCGGGCCGCCGTGGCGACTGGAGTACGGGCGATGCGGGCCGGCAGGCAGGCATTTTCCAGGGCATCCAGCTCAGGCAACAGGTGGTAGGACTGAAACACGAATCCAACCTGATGATTACGAAAACTGGTGAGTTGGGCCTCAGAAAATTGCGCCAGATTCTTGCCCGCGAAAACAATCTCACCCGCGTTCGGCATGTCCAGCCCCCCCATCAAATGCAACAGGGTGCTCTTGCCCGCACCGGAGGCCCCGCGCAGGGCCAAAAATTCGCCGCGCGCCACTTCGAGATCCACTCCGCGCAACACTTGCAAGGTGCGGCGGGCCATGACGTAGTCCTTGGTCAGGCCGCGGACGCTAAGGATGGGGTCATTCATGATGGAGGGCCTGCACGGTGTTCATTTTGCTGGCGTGCCAGGAAGGCAGGATCGCCGCCAGGAGACAGATAAAGAGGGAACCACCGCAGATAATCACGATGTCGCTGGGGTTGATCAGCGCCGGCAATTCGCCAAAACCATAGATTTTGGCCGGAAACAGCTCAAAGCCCGTCAGGTGATTCATGAAATGCAGGAAATCATTACGCACATAGATGGCCAATAGGCCCAAGGAAACCCCCGCAGCCACGCCAAACACACTGACAATTACGCTCTGCAGCACAAAAACCACCATCACCTGCCGGTTGGAGGCCCCCACGGCCTTGAGCAGGCCGATCTCCCGGGTTTTCATCACCACAAAGGTAATGAGCGTGCAGGTGATGCCAAAGGCCGCCACGATGACGATGAAAAACATGATGTAAAACATGAGGTTTTTCTCCACCAGAATGGCATCCAGCATGGCGGAATTTTGATCCATCCAGGTACTGACATTATACTCGGGACCCAGTTGGATATCCAATTTGGACTGGAACGCCGTGGCTTGCTCCGGATCGTGGAGGGTGACAAACAAGCCATGGACCGCGTCATTCAAATCGTATAAGTCCTCGGCATTGTCGAGGGAGGCGACAATGAAACGGGCATTGTATTCATAATAACCCGTGTCAAAAATGCCACGGATAACGTAATCATCCGGGATGGCGGCGTATTGCTCGTGGTGGTCATAGGCATCCTTCATTTTTTTGATTTGCCCGGGCGAAAAGACCGAGAGGGTGTCCCCCACATGCAACCGCAGATTGGCGGCAAAGTCGCAACCAACCACCAAGCCGCGCCCACTCACGTCGAATTTGCCCTCGGTGAGATTGCTCTGGAGCACACTGACCTTGCCTTCGGTGGCCACATCCACGCCGCGCAGGATGGGCGTGTCGGCCTGGGAGGAACGATTGGCATCGGCCGGGGTCTGGACGACAACGGGTCCGAGTACGAAGGGGGAAACACCTTGAACCCGGGGGTCGGCGGCAATAAGTTTGGCCACGCGGGCGTAGTCCTTCATGGGTCGACCGGCCTGGCTCACCGTGAGGTGGGCGTTGAAGCCGAGGATTTTGCCACGCAGGTCGTGGTCGAATCCGCTCATCACGCTGATGACGATGATGAGCACGGCCACCCCGAGGGCGACGCCGATGACCGAGATCAGCGTGATGATCGACACAAAGGACCGTTTGGGGCGCAGGTAACGCAGCGCCAGGAGCAGTTCAAACGGCAGTTTCGACATGAGCGGCAGGCTAGTTTGGATGCGGGCGGGTGGCAAATGTATTTGGCGGGGCGGGACGGCGGGTTTTTGACTGGTAATTCATCATACGATGTCGTTTTGACAGGCATCACCAGCGAATTGAACCCGAACTCCGAACTAAAAATATTTTTTGGCCGCTGAAGACTTACTTCTGACCGAAGGGGTTTTGCTTCGCCGCGGTCGGATTGCGGGGAGGGAGAAACAAGAGGCCGACGAAGAGGTAAATCCAGCCAAGCAGTAAATGAGTGCCGATGACAAAGCTGATTTGTACCAAGTCCAGGACACCGAAATCGAAGAGGAAGATGCCCAAGGCCAGGAGTAGTCCGCAGGGAAGCATCGAGGCCCCGGAAAAGCGCCAACTGGCGAAGAAACCGAGTTCCCGGCCGGTCAGGAAGCCAAGGATCCAGACGGGTATCCAATACAGGGTGGCGAGGATGTTCCAAAGGAGCATGAACCCAGACACTACCAGGGCCACCAGAACCGCCTGAATTTCAGGCAACCAGGCACCCCAGAGAGGTTCAAGCGCCTCGCGGGAAACGGGGATGGTTTGGTTGGGCGGATTGTAGGGATAATAAAAGTCGGTGTAGCCAAGCAGGGAGAAGACGCGGATGGAGTCGCGACCGAACTCGACCTGAACATCAGAGGTGCAATGGATGCGGCCGGTGTGGTTGAGGTCGATCACGAGGCCCAGGAAGCGTTCCTCTGCCAGCACCCGCGGGGTGTCTTCGGGCCAGGCGAGTTCTCCGGAATGGATTTCCCCGGTGCTGCCGAGGTTGTGGATGGCCTTGTCGATGGCCGGCACACAACTGCGATTGACAAACCAGAGGACGGCCAGCGCGACGAGGAACGCGGTGACCAACTGGCCGAGCCAGAGCCACGCCACGCTGGCATGGGCGAAACCCACCACGCCGCGGGGCGTGATGGGCTCGGTGGTAAATCTGGCGTCCGGACCGCTCATGGCCCACAGAGTGCCAGAATGGCGCGGGAAGTAAAACCTGCATTCCAGAGGCCGGGGACAATGGGCAAGGAATGGGATGTTGGGAGCGCGTCGGAGAGGGAGGCAAGGTGGAAACTCCAAATTTCAAACTCCAAACTTCAGAGAAACTTCAATGTTTAAGTACCTAGCCAGTGCGGTGCGGGGGGTAATTTTGACCGGCCCAAGGGGATTTATTGGCGGTTCGGGAACACGGGACCGGCAGTCTGATTCGAAGGCCAATGGACATCGCCAGGGGACAGGTTGCTTACTATAAATAGAAAAATGTCAATGGTGATGACACTTACTTGGGAGAATGATGCAGTCAACTCGGCTGACAAATTCACAATTGCAGAAACGTGTCTGGGAAAACGGGTCTTGGTTTGACTTTATACCGCTGATTATATAATATGGCATTAATGATGGTCAGCGGTGGCAAATTCCTGGTCGTTTTAGTTCTGGTCACCATGCTTGGTGCACACTGGGCGGTATTGCAAACCCTGGCATGGACAACCATGCTGGCGGATAATCTGCAATCGGAGTCGCTAGAAACAGCTTTGGTAAAAACCTTTGACGGCAAGCACCCTTGTCCGCTGTGCCGAGCCATTGCCGAAGGGAAAAAATCCGAACGGAAAACCGAATTTACGGTTTCGACCAGCAAGTTTGAATATCCACCCACTGGCAATAACGTGACTTTGTTTCCGCCCGCCCAGTTTGAATATATACCCACGGCCGAGGCGTTTCCCACTGCCCTGGCTTTCCCGCCTTTGACCCCACCCCCACGCGCGGCCTGATTCGCTTCCTTTCCCGGTCCGAAACCGTTTGGTTTTGGATATTTCCCGCCAGCCCGGAGTCTGGCTCATTCCCTATTAACAAAATCGGGTGCCCAAGGGCAGCCCGGAGGAATAAATCTCATGAATCATAAGCGTGGTTTCACGCTGATCGAATTGCTGGTGGTCATCGCCATCATCGCGATGGTGGCGAGTCTGCTCTTGCCTGCTTTAAGCCGGAGCAAGCAAAAGGCCAAGGCAACGCTGTGCCTCAACAACTTGAAAGAGTTGGGGGTCGGCTGCGAGCTTTATGCCCTGGACAACCATGACCATCTGCCCGAGACCTCGCATCAAACGGCATCCTGGATCGGCAAACTCGCCGATTATGGTTTGGGCAGTGTGTATGTGTGTCCCTTGGACACCAATGGCCTCAATCGCATCACCAGCTACGCGATCAATGATTTTTTAACTCCGAATCCGTTTGGCGCGCCGCAACTGGATTTTTCAAAGTTCACCGCCATCCCCTCGCCGAGTGACACGTTTCACCTGGCGGAATTGTGGGGTGGGGAAATCGGCTCCGATCACTTCCATTTTGCGGATGCGCAGTCGGGCGGTTACTCGCTGCTGGCTTTTCAAGCGCAGGTGGCGGTGACCATTCACATGGGCGGAGCCAATTATCTGTTTGCGGACAGCCATGTTTCCATTCTGTCGTGGCCGCGGGTCAAAGCACTGCTCCCCCCTTCGGTCACGCGGTTCGTTCAACCCAACAACTAATCCATCAAAATAATAGCAAACTTATCCTTATTTTATGAAAAAAAACTTCCTTATAAAAATGTCCCTAGTTGCAAGTCTGGCAGTGGTCGGCCTCCAAATCCAGGCCCACGACCACATGCCGGCCGCCGCCACCAGTAGTGATCCGGGCGCGACACTACAATATGCTCCCTTTGCCACGGATTACACGACCAACAGCGGATTTGTATTCTCGCTGGATGCGGGCACAACCAATGATCCATATCTCGGTTACTATTACACGAGTGATCAAGTTTTTAGCGCCCTGGCGGCCACCGGAGATAATGGTGGTCCGGAAGTTGGCCATGCGGCCCCCGGTACCTACATCCAGGTCAAGCTTTTGAGTGTGGACGGGCCGGCAGGGGCCAGTTTTGGATTTTGGGAAACGGCCCAGGATGGCATCGATAGCACCAATCTCACTTGGAGCGTGCCTGTCCCCAGTGTGAATGGCACAAATTTGATCGCCGTAACCCAAAGCGATGGCTCGCCAGGTTCGGATCCTTACGGACATTTGCACGGTCGGGTTTATAGCGTGACCAAACCGGGCTTTTACAAAGCCACCTGGCAATTTGTGGATACCTCCTCCAATGGTCCTGATGGTGGACCCGTTGATCTGCCTTCCGCCCCCTTTGCCACGTATTACCAGGCTGACCTGACGATTGCCGGCCTCACCGCCACGGTGAACGGGTTGAACCTCGCCTTTGCGGTTCCCTCCAACCAACCGGACGACCTCAGCACTCCCCCAACCGATTACACTCTGGAAACCTCGCCAGCCTTGGGCGCTGCTGCCAACTGGCAGCCCCTGGGCGACGTCATCACGGGGGATGACACCTTGCATTTTATTACCGTGCCGGCCACGAATTCAGCCCAGTTTTTTCGGCTAAAGGCTCTGTATTATAATAACTGAACGATTGTCCCGCCAGCGGGCGGGAATATGATTAGAGCAAGACGCGTCTGCTTGCCAGCCTTTCATAGGCGAGTCGGAAAAATTGTTTCATGATGCCAGAAAAAAATCCAGGTTCCGCCAGCGAAGCACGGCTGTTCATCAGTTTCGTGGCGGGGCTGGCAATATTGGCGGCCATCGGTGGCTGGCTGGTGGTCGCCAAATCGGGCCTGCATTCGAAACCGCCGGGGATCGCCCCCGACCGGCCGCGCACCATGGTCGGTTTTATCCTTACCAATCAAAGCGGTGGAAGCGTTGCCAAAGTCGACTTGGACGGTAAATTTCTAGTCGTGGACTTTCTTTTAACTAGTTGTTCCCTAACTTGCCGGGAAGTCAACCGTCACCTGGCGGAAATCCAGCGACTTACCGCCAACCAACCGGACATCCGGCTCGTGTCACTCACCGTGGATCCGCGCGAGGACACAGTGGCAATGCTCGCGGACTATGGGCATCGCATTGGGGCGGATCCCGCCCGCTGGCTGTTGCTCACAGGTGACAAAACCATCCTTTACCATTTGATTTCCAGCAGCTTTTTCAACCAGGACTTGGATGATCCCTTTAGTTACATGCCCGGAAATTTCTCCCACACCGACCGCATGGCCCTGGTGGACCCCCAAGGCCGGGTGCGGGTTTACTTTGATGGTCTGCGTGATGACGTGGCCACCAACGTGGTTGATACCATTCAAGGTCTGCGAAAAGAGTCTTTATGAGGTATATTTATTTTTTGACGGTGCTATGCCTTCTCGTGGGCGGTGGCTGCAAACCCAACGAACCGGCCGAGGCGCCGGGTGCGACGACACAAACCTACGCCGCCCATGGCGTCATCCAGAAAATTCCTGCCGACCGCCACTTTGTCACCATCGCCCACGAAGCGATACCCGGTTACATGGCGGCCATGACCATGGATTTCCCGGTCAAGGATGCCAATGCTTTAAACGGGCTGGCCCCCGGTGACGTGGTTAACTTTCAATTAGTTGTCAGCACCAATAATGACTGGGTGGAAAACCTACGGCGCACCGGCCAAGCCACGTTGCCAGCCGCCACCGCCACGGCCGGGGCGGTGAACGAACTGAAATCCGGCGACTCCATGCCCGACATGACATTCACCACCGAGGCTGGCACGTTCCGGCATTTGGCGGATTTCCGGGGCTCGGCCGTGGCCTTCACCTTTTTTTTCACCCAGTGTCCGCTACCGGATTATTGCCCGCGGATGAACAAAAATTTCGCCGCCGCTCGTGAATTGTTGCAGGCAACGGCCAAGGCACCAACCAACTGGCAATTGCTCTCGCTCTCCTTTGATCCGGATAAGGACACCCCGGCCATCCTCGCCAACCATGCCGCCATTTATCGAGGGCAGAACGCCAGCCACTGGCTCTTCGCCGCCGTTGCCACCAGCCAACTGACCGCCATCGCCCCGCGCCTCGACCTCATGATCATGCGCCAGAATGGCAGGATTTCCCACAACTTGCGCACCGTGGTCCTCGATCCGCAAGGCTGTATTTACCGGCAGTTTGATGGCAATCAATGGACGCCCCAGCAATTAGCCGATGCGTTAAGGGACGCAGCCCGCTTAGCAACGAAAAGTGAATCCCGGTCGTAGAGCGGCCAATGAGAATTTTTATAATGAGTTATTTCCCAACCCCCGCCCGGCGGAGAATTTAGCAAAACAAAGAAACAGGAGAAAATATTATGATGAATCGACGTCAAGCCATCAAAACGACCGCGCTGGCAAGTGCGGTAATAGTGACTGTTCCAGCCATGCTGGCGCAAACAAGTTCCCCCGCGCCCGGCGCAAACACAACGCAAGGCCCATACACACTGCCCCCAATGCCCTATGCCTTCGATGCGCTGGAACCCCATTTAGACGCGCGCACCATGGAGATTCACCATGACAAGCATCACGCCGCCTATGTGACCAACCTCAACAAAGCCGTGGCGGATTTCCCCGAGACGGGTAAATTGCCGGTGGAAGAGTTGCTCAAAAATCTGGCAGCGGTGCCGGAAAGGATTCGCACGGCAGTGCGCAACCAGGGCGGCGGCCATTATAATCACAGCCTGTTCTGGCGGACGCTCACACCTAATGGCGGGGGCGAGCCCAAAGGAGCGCTGGCCGGGGCCATAGCGCGGCGTTTTGGCAGCTTTGCCGCCTTTAAAGAGGCCTTGACCAAGGCGGCAACCGGTCAATTTGGAAGTGGCTGGGCATGGCTGGCGGTGGATGGCAGCAAACAGTTGGCGATCGAGCCCTCAGCCAACCAAGACTCACCCATCAGCCACGATAAAATGCCATTGCTGGGCATCGATGTATGGGAACACGCGTATTACCTAAAGTACCAAAACCGCCGGCCGGAATATGTCGCGGCATTTTTCAATGTGATCAACTGGGATTTCGTCGGCAATCGTTTCGATCAACTCGCGGGCTGAAGCAAAAATGAACGCCCTGACGTGCAATCCGGCCCCTTCCCCAAGCAAGGCGTAACCTTTACTTTGCCGGGATGCATTGGCCCCTTGGAAAAACCAGCTTGAAAGTCGGACTGCATTTGACGGTTATCACGCTCGCTTGGTTGGCGCCAGCACTGGCTGGGGCGGCGGAGGTCGCCCCCACTTTTGAAATGCCAATAAAGGGGTCACCCATAACGTGGTTCGTTTTATCAATCGAGATCCTGGCGGGGCGGGGCCGAAAGCGAATTGGTTTCCCGGCGCAAGAGCGATCCCGCCAAGCTGAGGCTGGCGGTACGGGTGCGCACCGAAACCACCCTCGCCATCAAAGCCATTGCCCGCCGGATCCACTTGGGCTCGTCCAAATGCGCGGATGTCTGGCTGCACGAATGGATGAAGGCCTCGGCAGAACCGGCCCGAATGCCAGACTGGCCGAGGTAAGCATGTGACGAAACACGAACCAGACTATGGGTTGACGCCTCTCCACTGCCGTTTCGGGCGGAATTTGCGGGTGCGAATCCAAGGGCGATTTGCCGGGGATCAGCATCCCAACTCAGGGCCGGTTTCGGAGACAGCTCAGGGAATTTATCGCCGGACGTTTCCCCGGGCACCATTTTTATGCATCCAAAGCACCACCCAAGGCGTAAAACCCTCATGATGGATCGTAACATTATTAGGTTTGACAGGAAAAACTATTCGTAACACTTTTTTATATGAACGTAACACGAGCAATTGATCGAATTGCAAGACCAAAGCCCGTTACGCAGGATACGGACCTGGCGGCCGGTCCAATGGCAAACCACCGGGGTTTTCAATTTGGTGGCCGCCCCCCGGCATGGCGGGGGCGGGGCGGGGTGGCGGCGGTCCTGGCACTCATCATTTGCGGGTCCACCGTTGGAAGTGCCCAGACGAATGCCCCGGTGGCGGCAGCGCCAGCCACCAATCCGATTACGCGTTTGCCAGAAGTGGTGGTCACGGGCCGCCAGGACAGCCTTTTGGGGATTGCGAATTCCGCGTCGCAAGGCACGACCGGGCAGGCACAACTCGCGGACCGGCCCATTTTGCGCGCGGGCGAAATTCTGGAAACCGTGCCCGGCGTGATCATCACCCAGCATGCGGGTGGCGGGAAGGCCAACCAGTATTTTCTGCGTGGTTTCAATCTGGATCATGGCACGGACTTTGCGGTGTTTCTGGACGACATGCCGCTCAACCTGCCTTCCCACGCGCACGGCGAGGGCTATGCGGACATGAACGCGGTCATCCCGGAATTAGTGGAGAAAATCGATTATGAAAAGGGCCCCTATTACGCGGATGCGGGGAATTATAGTTCGGCGGGTTCGGCCCATTTGAATTTTTACAAGGTGTTGCCGCAGGATTTTGTCACGTTGGAGGGCGGGATGTACGGCTATGAGCGCGGGGTGTTCGGGGTCTCGCAAAAACTCGGCGCCGGCACCATTTTGTATGGTGGCGAGGCCTATCACGACGATGGCCCCTGGGTTCACCCCGACAATTACCGGAAATTCAACGGGATCTTAACTTACAGCCAGGGGGACGAATTCCATGGCTGGAGCACCACTTTTCGCGGATACCATGGCGAATGGAATTCCAGCGACCAGGTGGCCGCGAGTTTTGGCCAGACGAATTTTTTTGGCACCCTCAATCCCGCAGACGGCGGGAACTCGGAACGTTACAGCCTGCAGGCCGAGTGGCACCGGGGGAATGAGAATGCGGCCACGAAAATCACGGCTTATGGATTTTACTACGACCTGGATTTATTTTCCGACTTCACCTATTTCCTCACGGACACCAGCAAAGGGGACCAATTTGAGCAGTCGGACCGCCGCTGGGTCGGGGGCGTGGATGTCCGACACGCACGGTTCAACCAGTGGTTTGGCCGCGACGTGGAAAACACCATTGGCCTGCAAACCCGCGAGGATTTTATCAACAACGGACTGTATCAAACCCAGAATCGGGTGCGCACGGACAAATTGGATTCGGACACGGGCACGGTGCTCCCGGCCGACACGGATGTGAATCGCTTTACGGACACCCAGGCTGGCTTCTTTTTGGAAAATAAAATTCAGTGGGCGGATAAATTTCGCTCGGTCGCCGGCCTGCGCGGGGACCTGGATTACTTTGACGTCACCAGTTTGAGCAACCCGACGAATTCTGGCACGGCGGGGGCGTTTCTACCCAGCCCGAAATTGAGTTTGATTTTCGGGCCATGGGCCAAAACGGAATTGTACGTGCAAGGGGGGTTCAGCTTTCACAGCAACGATGGCCGTGGCGCCACCCAAACCCAGGAACCCATTTCGGCGGACAATCCCGCGGGCGGTGCCACCTCAAAAATTCCGGCTTTGATCGCGACCAAAGGCGCGGAAATTGGGGTGCGGACCGTGGCCTGGCCCAATTTGCAAAGCACTCTCTCCCTCTGGTATCTGCGCAGTGATTCCGAGCTGGAACAGAGTGGCGACACCGGCGGCACCACCGCCTCCACCCAACCCAGCGACCGCTACGGCATTGAATGGGGGAATTATTACAAAATCACCCGGAATCTGGCGTTTGATTTGGATGCGGCTGATTCCATCGCCCGCTTTACCTCGGTGGATGCGGACGATGCCGCGCCGAATAGTCCCGGCGGGGATCATGTGCCCGAGGCGGTGGGCCTGGTCATCTCGTCCGGACTGACGCTTCATGATTACCATGGCTTTTCGGCCAGCCTGCGGCTGCGCTATTTTGGCCCCCGAGACCTGACTTCGGATGGGGATTATAAATCCAGCCAGACGATTTTACTCAATGCGGAAGCGGGCTATCAAATCAACAAAACCTGGCGGGTCTCGGCGGAATTCCTGAACCTGCTCGACCGTCACGATCACGATATTGATTATGCCTACACTTCCCGGGTAACGCCGACGGCCCAAGCTTCCTTCCAAAACGTCTTTCATCCGGTGGAACCGTTTCAAGTACGGGTCGGATTGACGGCACGATTTTAACCAACCAAACTAACGAACATGTTGCTCATTTTTTTAAAGGGCGGGCCGATCATGTGGCCGCTGCTGGTCACCTCCCTATTGGCGGTCACGGTCGTGTTTGAACGGCTGCTCTTCCTCCTGCGGGAAAAATCCCGCCGCCAGCCCGCGGTGATCGAGGAAATTTTCAGCGGGGTGGAGCGCCATGATCTGGTGGCAGCGATCCAAGCGGGGAGGGGTGGGAGCGATTTCGTGGGCCGAACCCTGGCCTACGGACTGGAGCACCGGCAGAAATCACTGGCCAGCGCCCTCCTGCGCGCCGCCAACCGCGAGCTGAAGCGATTTAACCGGGGTTTAACGGCGCTCGATACGATTATCACGCTCGCCCCATTGCTGGGTTTGCTCGGCACGGTCACCGGCA
>CAIZWI010000464.1 GCA_903936645.1 uncultured Verrucomicrobia subdivision 3 bacterium | reverse complement strand
TTGGCACGGGGTTTAGGCAAAATCATTAAATAGCATGAAAGATTATGAAATGGGCCGTTTTTGATGGTTTTGGGATTCTGCGGAAAGGGATTTGAGGGGGCAAACAGGGATTGATGAGCGATTATAACCATGGACTACGCCTGTTGGGATAGGTGTTTAATTATTTTAAATTATTATATCACTATTTCTATTCTATTTATCTAATTCTGAGATGGCGGATTGATCGTTCGACGGGTTATGAAAGGAGCCACCTTAGCCGGAACCATGCGATTGCAAGGCAGCTTTAAACTGATCTTTTTGGGCAAGGACTTCGGCGCGAACGGCTGCCAGATCCATTAAGGATAGGCGACGCGGCTCACTCCTCGGCTGGCCTCGGCTGGCCCAAAAAGCCACAGTGCAAGTACTTGCCTGGGTATGGCATGGTTCTGGCTTGGTTACCGGGTTGCGGGGGAATCGTAATGATAGGTGAAGGCCAGGGCGTCCACGTAGCCGGCGGCGGCGGCGTTGTTGTAGGTGAAAATGCCGAGGCGATCCCCGCGATAATTGCCCCAGGCGAGTTGATAGGGGGCGCCGAAGGGCGTGAACGCGGTGCCGTTGGTGCTGAACGAATACTGGCTGTTTCCGGCCAGGCCCCAGGTGGAGCGCAACCAGAGGGTTCGGGTCGTCAACACTGGCCCACGAGTGATTTTTTGATGGTCAGCGGATTCCAGGGTGAGGCGGTCGCCGTTGCACCGGAGGCCGATATAACTGTAGTCATTCGAGTAATGGCACAGTCCGGCGACCTGGCCGTCCGCCATGCCCGCCAGGTCCAGCGCGAGGGTTACCACGTTGGTGCGGGTGCGGAGGGAGCGCTGGGTCAGGGTGTTGCCGGCGAGTCGCACATTGTCGCGCTCCAAGGGGGGGAAGGCGTGCAACCGCAACCGGCCAGGCGCTTCGGTGAGGGACCAGTGGTCCGCCCGCGGCTGGTAATTCCACTCCCATTGCACGCCCAGCGACGGACCGGTAAAAGCATCATCGGTTTGGGGTGTGACGATGGGGGAATGAGGGAGCGGCTTACGGGCGGACCAGACCATGGTGCCGACGCCGTCCGCGCCCACGCCACCGATGATGGGCCAGCCAGCCACCCAGGTGACCGGCAGGAGGCTGGCGCAGCGACCTTCCCAAGCCCCGGTGCCATGGTGGGTGAAGAAATACCAGTCCCCCGCAGCGGTCTGCACCAGGCCGCCTTGATTTGGCTCGTGGGCTTCCCGCTGGGCATGGCTTAGCTGGCGCTGCTCGGTGTAGGGTCCGGCAATGTGGGAGGACCGCTGCATCATCACCGAGCGGCCCACCCCCGGGTGATTTTCACTGAACAGGTGATAGTAGGTGCCGTTGATTTTGTAGAGTTTGTTGGCCTCGCGGCCGGAACCTTCGTTGAGCAGAACCCGCCAGTCGCTGACCAGGCTGCGACCATCCGCCGCAAGTTTAAAGAGCCAGGTCTGGTAACCGGTTTTAAAGCAGGTGCCCACGAGGTAGCCCTGGCCGTCGTCGTCCCAGAAAGGACAGCAATCGTCCCAGCCGGCGGCGGGCAATACCCGGTGCAAGGGCGCCCACGGGCCAGCCGGGTTGCGGGCGGTGCTCATGAAATAACCTTCATCGGGCGTGCCGAAATACACCCAGAATTTGCCGGCATGTTCGCGCATTGCCCCCGCCCAGATGCCGCGACCGTAGCGGGCCATGCGGTCCCAGTTCATTTCGGGGCCAATCTGGGTGAGATCCGGCACGACGTGGCCCAAAATGCGCCAGTTTACCAGATCTTGGGAATGGAGGATCACGACGCCCGGCGAATATTGGAAGGTGGACGAGATGGCGTAGTAATCTGAACCCACGCGCAGGCAATCCAGATCACTGTAATCGGCGGGCAGCACGGGATTGCGATAGGTGATGCCATCTGGCTGTTCGCCCCAGGCCGGCCAGTCGCCCCAAGCTGGGATTGAGTCGCCGGCGGCAGGGACCGGCCAGCCGGCGGTGATGAGCCACCATACCAACAGATGGACGGTGATCCATTTCGGATGATTCGATGTCATGGCGCAGCGAGGGTTGTACGAATTTATGTCCGGAGGTTAATTCAAAGGCGTACCCAAATACAAGTGTGCCGGCCGGCAACCAACGTGGCTCCAGGCAGGCTAGTTCCTTTAATTTTCCGGCTTGCGGTGCGGGTCATTTTGCGAATTACTAAACTGGTGACCGCCAATGCCAACGCCGCCGTTTCCGAACGTTTTGCCGAAGCCATCCGACGCTTTGATGCTGCCAATGGCCAGGACCCCAACCAGGAGCTGGTCGACGGCAGGCCCCACCCCAAGGAACTGTTGTATGCGCAACGCCTGACAACCTGGGTGCAAAAGCTGTGCCCGAACGCCTCTGAGGAACTACTTCTGGCCGCGCGATGCCAGCACTTGTGCCGCTGGGAAAGCCCGCGCAGTTCCTACCCCATGACCCGGCCGGGCTACCTGCTCTGGCGCGCAAATCTCAAAAAATTCCACGCCCAAAAGTCCGGAGAAATCCTTCGTGCCACGGGCTACCCAGAGGACCTCATCCAGAAAGTCCAGGATTTAAACCTCAAAAAGCATTTCCCCGCCGACCCGCTCAGCCGCGTGATGGAAGACGCCCTCTGCCTGGTTTTTTTGGAATTTCAATTCGCCGACCTGGCGGCCAAAACTGAGGAGGCCAAAACCATCAACGCCCTGCAAAAATCCTGGGGAAAAATGAGCGAGGCCGGGCGGGCGGAAGCGCTGAAACTGCCGTACGGGCCCAAGGAGCAGAGTTTGCTGGCGGCGGCATTAAAATAATGAAGGGCAAAACTCCATTTTGGCAATGGCTGGTTTTTGCGGCATTCGTGCTGGGTTTTCTGCTGGCGGGGTTGCTGCCGTCAGTTGATGGTTCCCACGATTTGAGTGATTACGAATGGCCCGCCATCCGCCTTCGGTTCTGCCTTTACATGCCGTTGTGCCTCCTAATTATGGCGGTGATTTTTTATCCAATCCGGGCGTTGAAATGGTTTCTCCGTGGGCTGGTAATGTTCCTGCTGCTGTTGATCCTATTTTATGTGGAGGAAGATTGGCGGGGCAAGCGTGCCTGGGACCAATTCCACCGAGAATGGGAAGCCAAAGGCGAGAACTTTGATTATGCCAGTTTAATACCTCCAGCAATTCCGGATGACCAAAATTTTGCCCTAACGCCCATCGTCGCCAGTTGTTACAGCCGGTACCTTGATACCAGCGGACATCGCTGCAAGCCTGAAAATACCAACGTGGCGAACCGGTTAGCGATGACAATATATCGGAGTGATTATGTCGCGGGAGCCACCAACGCCACTTTGGGCAACTGGCAGCTAGCGAAACGA
The DNA here is from genome assembly GCA_903936645.1 of uncultured Verrucomicrobia subdivision 3 bacterium. GTDB lineage: Bacteria > Verrucomicrobiota > Verrucomicrobiia > Limisphaerales > UBA11358 > UBA11358. The sequence continues at coordinate 4,234 of CAIZWI010000464.1, read as the reverse complement.
ATTCAGCTGGATGCCTGGCAGGCATATTATCGGGCGCCGGTCGAAACAAATAGGTACTGCCCGGGAACCAACTGCTTTCCGAGGACGCCAACCCCGCAGACACCCGCCGCTGATGTGCTGTTCGCACTGGGGAATTTTACCGCACCTTTGGAGGAATTACGGCAGGCGGCGAACCACTATCGGAGCACGCGCTTTCCGCTGAATTATGAGCATGGATCGCCTTTGCAATTAATCCTCCCGCATTTGCCTGCGTTTGGAAATTGCGGACAAGTTTTGGAATTGCGCGCCTCGGCAGAGCTGGCTGACCGGCAAAATGAGAACGCGCTGGCAGATATTCAACTCAGCTTGATGCTCGCAAAATCACTGCAACACGAGCCGGTCTTGTATTCACAATTAGCGCGGTTAGGTTTAATCAGTGATGCCATCCAACCAGTTTGGGAAGGAACCTCCCAACATCAATGGACAGATGGAGAATTGTCTGCCTTGGAACAAAACCTGGGCACAAGTGATATTCTGGCGGATTATCCATTTGCCCTGCGCATCGGCCGGGCAAACGGGCTGGCAACAATTGAGTTTATGCGCTGCAATCGCTCGCGGGCTTTCAATTGCATTCGGGTGATAGACAATCTTTCTGCATATGACGATTATTGGGAGCCGCCAGATCTCGACACACCCATGGAATTCACTCAGCAATTATTTTGCTGGCTCATTCCCAATGGCTGGTTTTACGCAAATGAAACAACCGTTGGCCAGATTTACCAGCCATATCTGCTCACAACCAATGTTGAAAAAGGGGAGCCTGAATTTACTGCCATCAAACGGGCGGAAATGCTGCGGTTTGATAAAATGCAGCATTTTTCGCCTTATACCGCAATTGCATCGATGATGATCCCCGGCATCGGACTGGTCGCACGAAGGTTCATGCAAACCCAATCCGCCTTGGACCTGGCGCGATTGGCGTGTGCCTTGGAACGCTATCGCCTGGCGCATGCCGGTTATCCCGACAAGCTGGAGGTGCTGGAACCGCAATTCATGCAGGCTGTGCCGCGCGATGTCATTACCGGAAAGCCGTTGAATTATCGCCGCACACCCGATGGAAATTTTGTGCTTTATTCGGTGGGTTGGAATGAAACGGATGACGGTGGCACTCCCGGGGCTACGGATCATGGTTACAACGACTACACCAAAGGTGACTGGGTTTGGCAGAATTCGGCACATTAAGCGTGCTGGGGCGGCAGAGTTCTCTTTTCCGGTCGGGTGATAAGCGACTGCGGGTGCTGGCGGGCCACATTTTAGGTTTGAGAACGCCATGGGGAAAAAGGTGTTGAATTTCAGTCGGTTAAGTAGATAATCAACACATGCTCAAGAAGCATTTGCATCTTCCGGGGGTGATGTTGCTGGCGGGATTAAGTGTTTCCGCCCCGGCCCAAGTGAGCTCACAAAACATCGTGGGCTATATTCATTTGAATTTATATGCCGGGAACAATCTGGTGGCCAACCCACTGGCCAGTTCGGACAATACGTTAAACACGATTTTCCAGCCCGGGGTGCCGCAGGGTTCGACCTTTACCGAGTGGGATCCGGGAACCCAACAATACCTGCCCCCTTCGGTTTATGACAGCGTGAGCGGATGGAGCATTAATTACACGTGGGGCTATGGCCAGGGGGGCTTGTTTCACACGCCGACGACTTTCCAAAACACCTTGGTGGGGACCGTTTGGCCGGGGTTCAGCCTCAATTCGCCGTTCGTTCCGCCTTTGGTGCCCAACCGGGGCGCACAATTGCTGGACTGCCTGATTCCTGTGGCGGCCACGTTTTATGACGTCATGGGCCGTGAACCGCAAAACGGAGATTCCGTGACGACCCTGGATGGGGCGACGCAAACAACCAAGACCACCGTATTCGACAATGGGACTTGGAATAATGGCGTTCCGCAACTGGCGGTGGGTGAGGCGGCGTACTTTGACAGCGGGTATCATTACAACCCCGCAGTCGTTGCTGCGCCGGAGCCGGCGGCCTGGGGCCTGGCTGGGGCGGGGCTGCTCGCGCTGGCATTAACGCGGGGAGACCAACGCCTGCATCAGGGCTTTGGCAGGGTCATTTTTAGCAACCGGAGACATAAAGGGTTCGGTTCCAGACTGGCCGGTGTACGAGCCCAACAGCCCCTTCACCCCTGCGACTAGGTTCTCTTGCGGGGTCGCGATTGCCAAATGAAGGTGATTCCCCGTGAAATAAAAGGCATGCACTTGCCGGACCGTTTTGCCGCACTCCTCCCCCAGCGCCGCCAGAAGCGTCTCCCGATCCCGGTCATCCCGGAAAATCGCCTCCCGCCGGTCTCCGGGATTCAGCACATGATAAATCGCCCCGGGATATTTCCCTCGCAACTTGCGCGCCATGCGCAAACCCTAGTAAATCTGCCCCAATATTCCAATATCAAGAACCGACCCCTTTAAGTACAGAAGGGTATTAATTATCATCTAGTCAAAAATGAAACAGTCTTCAAATATTATAAATCCAAGGCAATGCTTGCTATTGGCACTGAAACAAGCACTTTTTCCGTTCCTTCATGAGAATAAATTCAAAAGAGTATATCATCCATTAAATGTTCCACAAATCGTTGATTTTAATCGAGTCTCGCAGGACAAGGTTGAATGCTTGATGTTCGTCTTCGAAAAGAGCAGACGACCTATGTTTCATGTGGGGCTTGCTAAAGGACCGCTTAATGGCGTGAATTTGAATTTGCCAAGCAATACCCTTAAGTATTGGGGAAACTCGTCCATAAGACCAGGCTTCGAATTATGCTGGCGAGATTGCCCTGGCGAAAGGGCGATTCTTCTAGCCGAAGCGGGGTGGAGTTTGGGTAGATTCTTCGGTTTTAATAGCGGACGTTGGTTTCGATTGCTGCAGCCCAAAAAAGGTGATTGGCAAGAGGCTAGTTTGGAGCCTGTTAAACTTTTTATTAAGTATTTTCCCGAATGTGAAACATGGTGGAACCAAAATGTTTATTCTTCCCATGTAGTGAAGGACAAGAATTCAGCTCGTGGAATTAGGAGACTTGAAAAAAAGCATGGCAAATTTATTTCTGAGCTATAACTCTATATAACTATGAACACTCCCAATTGTCGTTTGCTTTCTTTGTTGCTGGCATTTCTATTGTGGAGTTGTACCGTGGTACAGGCATCTCCAAGTTTTGCGTGTTCAGGACAAAAAACAAATGGCACTATATTCTTAAAGGGGTCGGGTCTTGATATTGGCATATTTCCTTTCGCTGCCGGTAGAGCAGCAGGTTCACATATCCCGTTGCGCCCATGTGCAAACGCTCGGCAATCCATTTCACCGGCAGCACGGTCTCCGCCCGTTCGGCGCCGCAATGTTCCGCCCCCACCCGTTCCTACATGCGCAAACCCTAGTAAACCTGCCCCAATATAATGATATCAAGAACCGCCCCTTTATGAAGCTGCCACCGCCGCAGAAGCGCAGAAGCTCTGGCAATTGCTATCGAAGTTGACGAGGCTGTGGTTATAACTGGTGGAATCATCAAATGAAAATATACAAATTAATCGAACAGGATATTGATGAAAGACTAGCACTTGATAAAAGGCGTGACACCAGGGCCTTTAGTCGTTGCTTTGAATCGGGGGAGAGACTTCCTGCTGGTTTTTATGATTTGCAGGATAAAATCAGAGATGATTTGGAACTAGAGTTTTGGAAAAACTTCGATGACGGCATTGACCGTTCTAAACTTGCATCGTGGAAAGCGCCCGTGAATGAATTGTTTTTCTTTTCAGCTGATTTAATACATTGTGAACAGATTAGAATTGAAATTGGCAAAGAAATTCTCGGTGACAAGCTGATTGGGCTGATCATGTCGTTTCTGGAGAAATGCCCTTCTCGTTATACTATGGTTGTAGCAGTTTACACAGGAATGGAAAAGGGCAGCGAATACCTCGGAAGGTTTGTTATCAATTCCGAAGAAATAGCAGTTGAGTCGTCCCTATGTGATGTTTGGTATAAACAGGTGCGATTCATGGAAATTGAAGTCAGCGCATAATCCGACTACATGACGAGCCCCCTTGGCCGGTGCAGTTGCATCGGTTTGTTGGAGCGGAGCTGGAGCTTTAAAGGCAGCAGGAATTTCATAAAGAGGTCGGGTCTGGGTGTGAGACAAAATTCTTCCGGCAGGTTCATTTTCACGGGTTTTGGGATAATAAGCATCTAGAAGTCTAGGGATGGC
>CAIZWI010000463.1 GCA_903936645.1 uncultured Verrucomicrobia subdivision 3 bacterium | reverse complement strand
CCCCTGCCGGGGCGCGATGGTTCCGGGCTGGGTACCGAGGGCGGCGCAAAGCTTCCGCCTTCGCACAGAGCTATGGCGGACAGGTGCCCCCGGCTAATTTCCGGCGCCCCTCCGGGGCAAGGCTCGGGCGAAGGAAGAAATTTGTCTCACACCCGGGCCGGGGTAAATATTGGCGGTTCCTAGGGTGGTTTCATCTGCCTGGTAATAGGGGCGATGATCCGATATTGGCCCGTTTTTTGACCGGAAAATCATGAGGACATGCGGGCGGGGTCAGTTGGGGGCGGCGTCCGGCATTTGGTGAAAAAGAATTAGCCTCACCCAATTATGCCTTTGCCAAGCCCGGGGTTTTCTCCTTTCATAGGGTGTCACATGGTTGCCCGCGGATTGTTTTATGCATAAACGTTTTATATTTATGGTTTGGCTGGCGGTGCTCTGGATGAGTGGAGCCGGGGGTGTTACGACCGCCGCTCCCACCTTGGAAGAGGGGTGGAATAATCCGCCGACAGAGGCGCGGTTGCGAGCTTATTGGTGGTGGTTAAATGGCAATGTCACCCGGGCTTCCATCACCCGGGACCTGGCGGAAATGAAGGCCAAGGGCTTTGCCGGGGCGGTGCTGGTGGACGCCGGGGGGGCCGAACAAGAGGGAAATGGCAAGGTGCCGCATGGTCCGACCTTTTTTACACCCGAATGGCGGGAGCTTTACAAATTTGCACTGACCGAGGCGGACCGGCTGGGAATGGAAATCAGCCTTAATATTCAAAGTGGGTGGAACTTGGGCGGACCGGTGGTGACGAAAGAGGATGCCGCCAAAAAGTATGTTTGGTCAGAGACCCGGATCACCGGCGGCAAAACGCTGGCCGTTACCTTGCAACAACCCGCCACGCGCGAAGCTTTTTACCGTGATGTCGCCGTGGTGGCTTACCGGCTGAAACCGAATGCGACGATTCATCCGCCTTTAAAAAATTGGCGCCAAAAGGCTTTGCAGGCCTCGCTAATGCCTTTCTCCACCCCGAATTCCTCGGCGTTGTTTGAGGAATTGCCGGCCACAGACGGGGAAGCGGATGCACAAGCCGGCGAGGTGGTGGATTTAACCGGTCAACTCGGACCGGATGGCAGGTTGCACTGGGACGCCCCGGCCGGCGAGTGGCAGGTCTTGCGCTTTGGGTACACCATTGGGGATCACGCTTATGTTTCCACCAGCAGCGAGGGATGGGGCGGCTTTGCCATTGACGTTTACAGTGCCACGGCCTTTCAGCATTACTGGGATAAAATCGTGCAGCCGCTGATTCTGGATGCGGGTCCGCTGGCGGGTAAAACCTTGAAATACCTGCACACGGACAGTTGGGAAATTGAGCTGGCAAACTGGACGCCCACGCTGCGTGCGGAATTCCAGCAACGGCACCATTATGATCTGCTGCCCTGGCTGCCGGTGCTGGCGGGACGGATCGTGAATTCCCGGGCCGAGAGTGACCGGTTCCTGTTCGATTACCGTAAAACCCTCGGTGACTTGGGGATTGATGGTCATTACCGGCTGTTCCGGGACAATGCCCACAAATATGGGATTCAGATTCATCCGGAGTCAGGCGGTCCCCATGCGGTGCCGATTGACGCCCAGCGGTGCCTGGGTTGGGACGATGCGCCGATGAGTGAGTTTTGGGCCTGGTCCTGGGAGCACCGGATTGGTGATTTCAACCGTTTCTTTGTCAAACAACCCGCCAGTGCAGCGCACACCTACGGGCATCCGCTGGTGTTTGCGGAGGGGTTCACCACCATTGGGCCCAACTGGCAGGAGAAGATTTGGGACAACCTCAAGCCGGCTTTTGACAAGGCGATTTGCGAGGGCTTGAATGTGCTGGTCTGGCACGCGTTTGTGTGTTCGCCGGAAGCCACGGGCATCCCGGGACAGCAATACTTTGCGGGCACGCACTTGAATCCCAAGGTGACGTGGTGGGATAAATCGGCGCCCTTTTTTAGCTATATTGACCGCAACCAATTCATGATGCAACAGGGACACTTCACGGCCGATGTGCTTTATTATTACGGCGACCACGTGCCCAACTTCGCCCAGCACAAGCACACTGACCCGGTGAATATTCTGCCGGGCTATGATTATGACGTTATTACCGAAGAGGCGCTGCTGGCGCGGGCGAGTGTGCGGGACGGCCGGATTTATCTCCCCGATGGGATCAATTACCGGGTGCTGGTGCTGCCGAATCGCGAGGTGATTTCCCTGCCGGCTTTGAAAAAGATTCAGGAGCTCGTGGTGGCCGGGGCCACGGTCATTGGCCCGAAGCCCGGTCAGGCGGAAACCTTGGAGGACTTTGCCACCAACGATGCACAGGTAAAACAACTCGCAGATCAATTGTGGGGTGGCCCAACGGGGCGGGGCCGGGTGATTGCCGGAAAAACCGCGCGGGAAGTGCTGCTGGCCGACGGGGTGCGCCCGGATTGTGAATTTTCCGGGGCGGATGGTTTTTCCCTGGACTATCTGCATCGCACGAGCGGGGACGCAGAGATTTATTTCGTCGCCAATCATACCAATTACGTGGTGAACACCGCCGTGACTTTGCGGGTCGCGGGAAAAGCGCCCGAATTGTGGGATGCGGTGACGGGGGAACACCGGTTTGCCGAGGCCTATTCGGAACTGGACGGACGCACGTTGGTGCCGATTCAGCTGGCGCCGTTTGGTTCGTTGCTGGTGGTCTTTCGTTCGCCGGCATCCGGGCATCCCGCCGTGGCTCACCACAACCAACCGGACCGACAAATTCAACAAACGCTGACCGGCCCCTGGACGGTGCATTTTGATCCCCAATGGGGTGGTCCGGCAGCGGTGTCGTTTGATGAACTGGTGAGCTGGCCCACGCGGCCGGAACCGGGCATTAAATATTATTCCGGCACCGGGGTGTACGAGAAATCGTTTGACCTCGCGGCTGCTCCCGCCGCCCCGGCGCGACTATATCTGGACCTGGGCAGTGTGCGTGAACTGGCGGAGGTGAAGGTCAACGGCCGTTCCTGCGGTATCGTCTGGTGCCCGCCCTGGCGCGTGGATGTGACCGACGCGGTCAAAGCCGGAGCCAACCAATTGCAAGTTGAAGTCGTCAACTTTTGGCCGAACCGCATTATTGGGGATGCGAGCCTGCCCGCCGACCAGCGCCTGACGCGCACCAATATCAAAAAGCTGACCCCGAAGACGCCCCTGGAGCCGGCGGGCTTACTGGGGCCGGTGACCTTGCAGCAAACGATTCAGGTGCCCTAAGCAAGTTAAGGCGGTGGATGGCGTTTGGGGGGACACGGCCCGGGGGGCTTGGGCAGCCGGGCAAACCAGCCGCCAATAGGCCGTTCCACCATTGATAATGCAAAAAAGCGCGTCAACCGGATCACGGTCGACGCGCTGTCTTGAGCCGACTAAGTCCCTTTAGAGTTGGGCCACGGTGCCCAGAGACTCAATGGTGCGCTTGGGATTGATAATGAACCGGCCGGATTGGCCGGGCACTGGGTCCGTATTTTTGCGGATGAGTTCAATTACCTCGGCAGGCTTCAATTCCGGCTTTAGGGCCAAAATTTTTGCCGCCAGGTTGACCACCTGGGGGGAAGCCATGGAAGTGCCGGAGAGTTTTACTTTCTGGCCACCGGGGATGAAGCTCTCAATGCGATAGCCATTGGCATAGAGTTCGACATTCTTGCCCGTGGTTGTGAAGGAGGTGAATTTGTCTTTGTCGTCGATGGCTCCGACGGTGATGAGATTGGGCAGGCGCAGCCCGGCGGGGACGTACTCGGCGAAGTCCACATCGTTGTCCTCATTACCCGAACCCGCGACGAAGAGGATGTCTGGCGCGCTGCGAATCGCGGCTTCCAGGCCGTCGTGCAAGCCAGCGAAGATTTTGCGGGACAGTTCCGCGCGTTCGGCCGGGGTGGCCCCCACGCCCTTGGCCTCGAGCATGCCTTCAAAGGCGGCCCGGCCCACCCGCCAGCTCATGTTAACTACCCGCACGCCTGACTTTTTCATATAGTCCACGGATTGCTGGGTGGTCGCGCCCCAGCGCGCGCCGTCTTCGATGGTGGGGGCGGCATCGGGAATGGCTTTGTAAGGCCAGTTTTCGGTGACGTGCAGAATGCGGGCAAAGGGATTCCCGGCCACGGCGACGCCGGCAACATGGGTGCCGTGCACATAACTGCCCAACAGCGACAGGTCGTCGTTGAAATCCTTGAGCCGGTCACCTTTGAGATTTTTGACGTAGTTTTGAAACGCCGTCACCCCTTCGTTCTGAATCCCGGCCTGCATATCTTGCGAGGCGATGATGAAGCTGATCAACTGGTCTTTATCGCCTTTTAAACCGGCCAGGGAGGAGAGCGGGCCGACGGTGGGGCGGTGATCTTCGCCGTAGGCGATGCCATGGATATCATCCACAAACCCGTTGCCGTCATCATCCTTGCCATTGGCTTCCTCGGCGGGGTTGGTCCACAATTGCCGCGGGTACAGGCTGGTGTCCACACCAGAATCCCAGATGCCGACCACCACCGGGGTGGCTTTCATGTAGCTCTTCAAGTTGATCAGCCGCGGCTTCCATAAATCGACTGATTCGGTGGTATGGGCATGGGCATCGATAATTTCCCCGTAGACGTCGGCCATCAAGGGCAGCGCGTGGAGGCCGTAATCCAGGACGAATTTAGTATTGATCAACGCGGCCAGCACCTCCGTGGGGACGGAGCCGTGGTTGGCGGCGATAATGGGGTCCATTTGCGTGGAGAGGGAATCTTCCACCAGGGTGCGGTTGAGCATATTGGCCTGGCCGCGCAAGCCCACCAGCCGGTCCTTAATGGGGTCGTAGGGGAGCTGGGAAATGCTTTTGCGCAGCGCGGCTTTGAAAGCCTCGTCAAAACGCGGATCGCTCACGCTGCCGGCCGTCTTCAACGCCTCAATCCGGGCGCGCAGGCTGACGCCGCCCATGAGTTTTTCCGCTTCCTTGGTTTGGAGCGCGGTGGATTTGTCGGAGTACGCCAGGGAGGTTTTCAAGTCGCCCTTCACCAGATAGGAGATTTGCAGGAAGTCGTAATAACCCCGGAGGGTGGAGGGATCTTCAATCTGGTATTTTTGCAGGTCGCTCTGGGCATCGGCAATGCCTTGTTCCAGCAAGGCATTGAACGCGGCGTCGTCGTGGAGCAGCTCCAACGACTTGCCCGGGATCTTGTACGTGTGCCGGGGCAGGTCGTCAGCGGTTTTTACCGGGATGCGTGCATCGGCGAAGGCCTGGTTCTGGGTTAAAAACAAAGCCATCGCCCACGACAGGGCGAGCAGCTGGCAGCTAACTTTTTTCATCGGAATCATGGGTTTATTGAGGTTTTGGTTTTGGACAATTTTACGGGCTTCTGGGTGGTTGGTTTTTTGGCTGGGTTCGGGGCTGGGCGCCGGCGGTTCACCGGGCCACGCTTGCGGGTCACCGGCGTGGCCACGACCAGGCTTAAATAGAGCCGGCCTTCACGCCGTTTCTTGCCATCATCCATGAGTTGTTTGACGCGACGAACTAATCCGCGCAATTCTTGGAACGCCTCCGGGGTCAGCCAGCTCAATTCATAATTGATGGCGAAATTCCGGCGCTCCGGCTGAAGTTCCAACTGGCCCGCCCGGGCGGAATCACGAACGGCGCGAACCATGGCTTTGGAAAATGAATTGACGGTGGTGACGATCGCCTTGCTTTCGGCCGCGCCGGTGGCATCCGCAAAATCGATCGAGAAATCCTCGGCCACCACGTCGAACAATTGCTCAATATTGCGTTCGCCCTTGCGGAAGCCGGCCTCGGTGACAAAACCGGCTTTTTGCAAGAGTTCAATGTGCTTGTAGAGGGAGTCAGCCGGCCGCCCGAGGGCAGCGGCAATTTCCGCGGTGCCGCAGGGCCCGAGCAGGCGCAGGGATTCCACGATCTCCGTGCGGACTGGCGAGACCAGCACACACCAGTCGGCCGGCGAACGCACCAAGTGAGAGGGCTTTCGATTCATAACGGTTACAATATAGTAAACCGTTGAAAAAAAAGCAATAAAAAAAACGGACGTTGAAAATTAATTTTTCAGCGGCAGTGGTTGGGGACAGGGGAGGCGGGCTGCGCCAGATTGCAAGGAGGCCGGCGGAGCCGCGGGCAGGTCGCGGGAGCGTAACCACACAAACAGCACCGGGGTGATGATCAGAATGTGGAGCAGGCTGCTGACCATGCCGCCCAGCACCGGCACGGCGAGGGGCCGCATGATTTCCGAACCGGTTCCGTGGTTCCACAAGACCGGCAGGAGGCTGGCGAGAATGGTGGTTACCGTCATGATTTTGGGGCGCAACCGCAGGCTGGCCCCTTCCTTGATGGCGGTCATCATATCCGCGGGGCCAAAGGCGGCCCCGCGCTCAAGGCGTTTGCGGGTCACCGCCTCTTCGAGGTACACCACCATGACCACCGCTGTTTGGATGGCGGTGCCCAGCAGCACCAAATAGCCCACCCAGACTGCCACACTGAACGAAATGCCCATCATATATTGGAGGAACACCCCCCCACTCAGCGCGAAGGGCAGGGTGAGCAGCACGAGGGCGGCCTCGCGGACCGAGCCATATAATCCGTGCAACAACAGAAAGCACACCAGCAGCACGGCGGGAATGATCCAGGCCAGGCTGTGTTCCGCGTGCAACTGGTTTTCGTATTCACCACTGTATTCCAGAGTCATTCCCCCGGCGGCCAATTGGGGCGCGACTTGCGTTTGCAAGCGGGCCTTGACTTCCTGCACAAAACCGCTCACGGCGCGGCCGGTGACATTGGCCTGCACATAAGTGAGCAGCCGGCCATTTTCACTGGCAATTTCATTGGGGCCCGCCACCCGCTCAAGATCGGCCAGTTGACCGAGGGGAATCACCTGGCCGGCGGGGCTGGTGACGAGCACCTCGCGGAGCCGGGTTAAATCTTCCCGTTCACTGCGCTGGAGCCGGACCTGCACCGGATACCGCACACGGCCGGCGATGGCCGTGCTAACGGTCCGCCCCCCGAAGCCGGCTGCCACCACGTCCATGACATCCTGGGCCCGCAGGCCATAGCGCACCAGCGCCGCCCGGTTGACCCGCACCTCCAGCCAGGGTTTGCCAGCCACGCGGCTGGGGCTGACCCCGGTGGCGCCAGGCACCGATTGGATGACGCGTTCCACGGCTTGGGCGGCAGCGGTTAATTTAGCCGGATCATCCCCGAGTATTTTCACCCCCAACTGCGCGCGAATACCGGTGGAAATCATCAAGATGCGCCCTTGGATCGGCTGGAGGAAGCCGGGCACAAAGCCGGGCAACCGGCGCAGGGCCGCAGTCATGTCGGCCACCAGCTTTTCGCGGTTCATTCCCGGACGCCACTCCCGCTCGGGTTTGAGCTGAATCGTGGTCTCGATCATTTCCGTGGGGGCGGGATCGGTGGCGGTATCAGCCCGGCCCAGCTTGCCCACGGCCGAGACTACTTCGGGAAAGCGCTGGATGACCTGATCCTGCCACGCCATGGCCCGCTGGACCTCGGTGAGGGACGCTGACGGCACCAGGCTGGGCATGTATAACAGGCTGCCTTCGTTTAAGGGCGGCATGAATTCGCTGCCCAGGCGGGCCGCCAGGCACAGGGCCACGGCCAGCAGGCCGACCGCCAGCAGCAGCACTCCCCGGGGATGGCGCAACCCCAACGCCAGCGCCGGATCGTATAATTTTAAGAGGAAACGCATCACCGGATGGTCCGCCTCCGCTGGCACCGGACCGCGCACCAGAAGGCTCGCGAGCACAGGCACCAAGGTCAGCGCCAGCAGCAGCGAACCCAGCATGGCGCAGGTTTTGGTAAAGGCCAATGGCTGAAACAGTTTGCCCTCCGGACCCGACAGGGCAAACACGGGCACAAAGGCCAGGATGATGATCCCGAGCGCAAACGCCATGGGACGCCCCACTTGCTGGCAGGCCAGGCGCACCGTGGCGATTCGTTCGGTGGCGGTGAGCCGCCGACCCTGGCGCTGTTCCGCCTGGGCACACTGGCGGAGGGCATTTTCGGCCAGCACAATCGCGGCATCCACGAGCACGCCAATCGCGATCGCGAGGCCCGACAGGCTCATTAAATTGGAACTCACGCCCCCCCAGCGCATGAGCAAAAAGGCGATCAGGACGCTCACTGGCAAGGGCAGGGTGACGATCAACAGGCTGCGCCAGTGGCCCACGAACAGCCATTGCACCAGGGCCACCAGGACAATCTCCGTCACCAGCGCCTGTCGGAGCGTGTCCAGGGTGCGATTGATTAACTCACTGCGGTCATAGAATGGTGTGAGCGTGACCCCGGGGGGCAGGCTGGCCGCCAGGCTGGCGATTTTGGCCTTAACCCCCGCGATCACCGCCCGGGCATTTTCCCCCGTGCGCATGACCACCGTGCCCCCCACGACTTCGCGGCCGTTGACATCCAGGGTCCCCCGCCGGAAATCCCCGCCCAAGTCCACCCGGGCCACGGCCTGCAGGCAGACGGGCACGCCGTTTTTTACCACCAGCACCGTTTGCTCCAAATCGGCCGCTGTGCGAATCAATCCCACGCCGCGCACCACAAATTCCATGCCGTTTTCCTCAATCGTCCGCCCGCCGACATTGAGGTTGGACTCGCTCACCGCCGTCATCACCTCATTCAGGGAGACGCCCGCCGCGCGCATTTTTTGGGAATCCACCTCGATTTGGTATTGCTGAACGAAGCCGCCCACACTGCCGACCTCGGCCACGCCGGGAACCGCACCAAGGGCGGGGCGCACCACATAGTCCTGCAACGTCCGCAACTCCCCCAAATCATACCCCTGGCCGCCCGGCGACCGAGCGGTATCCACGGCCAGGTAATATTGGTATACCCAACCCAGGCCGGTGGCATCGGGTCCGAGCCGGGCGGTCACCCCGGTGGGCAGGGTGTCGCCAAGGGT
>CAIZWI010000462.1 GCA_903936645.1 uncultured Verrucomicrobia subdivision 3 bacterium | reverse complement strand
TCGCGCCCCGGCAGGGGCGCTGGAAAATGGCGAATCCATGCCATCCCTAGACTTCTAGATGCTTATTATCCCAAAACCCGTGAAAATGAACCTGCCGGAAGAATTTTGTCTCACACCCATGGACTCCCCGTCGCGGCGCGACTTTCTGCATTCGGGGCACGGTGCTTCAGCCAGTTCAAAGTCAAAACCACATGACAAGCCCGGATTCCACCGCCAAGTGCCACTTCGAAGTCCCCCTGAGTCGCGGCGCGACTTTCCGCCTTCGGGGCACGGTGCCTCAGCCAGTTCAAAGGCAAAACCATATTACACGCCCGGATTCCACCGCCAAGTGCCGCTTCGAAGTCCCCCTGAGTCGCGGCGCGACTTTCCGCAGGTAGCCATGGGTTTCAACCCATGGAAGGTTTGTGGGTGGGGCTGGATGCGTCGCGGAGCGACGCTTGAACACCGTGCAGTGTTGATTGGTTTGCCGGTTGCCGCGGCGTCTCGCCGCGAGCTATCAACCAATGCCCCTCCGCCCGCCATAAGCCCCTCGCCTTCAGCGCAGCCCGTGCCACCCGCTGATGCGCCGCCGTGAAAGCCAGCTCTTGCAACTCACCCAGTTTAAACCACCTCCCCACCATGTAGCGCAGGCGTCCCCGCCTGCCGGTTGCCGCGGCGTCTCGCCGCGAGTTATCCACCCACGCCCCCCCGCCCACCATTAGCCCCTCGCCTTGAGCGCAGCCAGTACCACCCGCTTATGCGCCGCCGTGAAAGCCAGCTCTTGCAACTTGTCCAGCTTAACCCACTTCCCAGACATCCCAGCCATCTTTGCCGGACGTCTGCCCAGGCTGGCTTGATAAGTGGTCAGGGTAATGCGGTAACGCGTGATGGCATGCTTGACCACCGTCAATAAATCGAGGCCCGGCGCCTTGACCCCAAACAACCCCTGGAACACCACCGCCGGCTCCGGGGTTGGACCGGTGATTTCCACATTGGGAAATTCCCATAAATGAGCATTGACCACCCCGGCCGGTCGCTGGCGGATAAAAACCTCCCCCCGCGATGCCAGCACAAAAGCCATGAACGCCCGGGCGGTGGCGGCCGCGCGCTCGCCGAGATTGGGCAACTCCTCCGTGCGCTGCTGGCGGAAGGCCGCGCACTCCGCTTGCACTGGACACAGCAAACAGTGCGGCTGGCGCGGCGTGCAGATCAGCGCGCCGAGTTCCATCAGGGATTGGTTGAGGAACGCGGCTCTGGGCTCTGGGCGCTGGGCTCTGGGCGGAGAAATGGCCGCCTCTTGGACCAATTGTTCAGCGAGATGCCAAAGCCGGGCGTTGGTTTCTTTTTCCTTGGGATTTTCCGCGATGGCAAACAGCCGGGTGAGCACGCGAATAACATTGCCATCCAAAATCGGCGTGGGTTGATCGAAGGCAATGCTGCAAATCGCCCCAGCGGTATAACGGCCAATCCCCGGCAGGGCCAGCACCTCATCAAACGCTTCCGGGAACCGGCCGCCATGCTGCACCACAATCGCTTGCGCCGCCTTTTGCAAATTCCGCACCCGGGTGTAATAGCCCAACCCCTCCCAGAGCTTGTGAATCTGGTCTGCCGGCGCCGCCGCCGCCGCCGCAATCGTGGGCAGCGCCTGCATCCACCGTTCCCAATAAGGAATGACCGTCTTCACCTGCGTCTGCTGCAGCATGATTTCGCTCACCCAAATCGCATAAGGATCGCGGGTGCGCCGCCACGGCAGGTCCCGGGCCGCGCCCGCGAACCAGACCAGCAGTTTGTCAGCGATGGCGTGGGTTTTGTTTCGGTCCCGGGACAATTTTTTAACAACCATAGATTAAATGAACAACCCGCCTGCGGTGGCTATCCAATGGACCAAATGCATAATCATTGCTATAGTAACGGCATGCATAAGTGGCTCCAAATTTCCGCCCTCATTGGCATCCTTTCGTTGGTGCTCCAGCCTGCCCGGCTATTCGTGGCTGCGGCCCAGACAAATACGCATGCACCGCACGTTTCGTCAGTGCGCATTAAAACTGAATTTGTGGAGGGAGCCAAGCTTTCCGCAGCCGAAATCAACCAGGTCGCCGCACTCGCCAAACAGTGTGGCCTGCCCGATGTTGCGTACATAAGAACCCTCCACTATCTCCCGGGTGGGGGCATCGGTATTTCGGCAACCAGTCAGGAACGAAAGGTTGGGCGCAATATCTCGTACGACTATGTCATGGTCAATCCAACTCGACGGGGTTACCCCCTGACGACGGAGCAGAAAAAGAAAATGGGAGAATTTTGGGTGGCTGCCCCGTACCCAAGCACCACCCATTTACGCGAATTCGTCATTGGTAAAAAAACCATCCGCCTTACTCTCGGAGACGGCGCGGATCCTGCCCTGGCCGACCGAGTCATTCCCTTAATTACGGCACGGCAAGTGCATTGTGAGAATCCTCGCCTTCGCCACGATTTTGAAACCCTCGACGTCTCGCAACCAATCCGCATATCAAAGAACCCCTTGGGACCAGGTTACGAGCTTGAATTACCGGGAATGAACCTCCTCGATTTTAAGGAGGAAAAAGGGCAGGTCATCGTCCTCGGCATATCAAGTTATGTCATTTAAACCAAGCCCTTCGTATAGGGGTCGGTTCTTATAGGGGTCGGTTCTTGATATTGTCATATTCCCCTGCGCTGGCGTGGCAGAAATCCGCCGCATGATCTCCAAACGCCGCGCGGAAATCGTCGCAGCCTGGCTTGAACACGGACGCCAGCAGAACTTAAGTCCCAGAGTGGCTGCCATCGCCCCCCCGCCCTCACGGACGTGGTCGTGAACGAGGCACTGCTTGGCTTCCACTGGGAGGACAGGCGGTTTATCAGCGTGCCTGTCGCGTTTTATCCAACGCTGGCACTGGCCACCGCCGGGGAAAGCGCTGCTTTTGCAGTGAATGGCTCCTCAGTTTGCTGCCCGGGGCGAGCGAGCATCATCCCTATGCCCGGCCGGCGGTCGAACCGACCGTCCGCCTGGGCCGACTGCCACGAGCGGCATGGGCAACCTTGCCCGGACCGCCACTCCCCGCCATCTGATCCAAGATTGAACGTCACGCCCAGCTCCCCGCTTGCGGTCCTGATCACAACCCGGCTCGCGAGTTTGCCCTGGCGGTGACTCAGCTGCCGACCCCACAAATTCCTGGTGTTCATTTTCGCTCGCAGCCGTTAATTTCCCCCCGGTGAATCCCATCACATCCTATACGTGCAAATTGACCGATGAACAGGCGGCCGCGCTGGAAACGGCCATCAGCTCGCGCGGCTTCAAGTTCCGCGCCGTGCCCTATGCCCGGTTCGCCGGCGAGAAGGACAAGATCAACGTGGTCTTTTACGAGAGCGGCAAGCTCGTGCTCCAGGGCAAGGGCACCCAGGAATTCATTGAATTCGTCCTGGAACCCGAGGTGCTCAAGCAGGCCAAACTGGGCTATGAAACCCTGCTAAATCCCGACCTGCTCCTGCCCCGGCTGGGCGTGGACGAAAGCGGCAAGGGCGATTTCTTCGGTCCGCTCTGCATCGCCGGGGTTTATATCAACGAAGCCGTGATCAAAGCGTGGGAGGGCAAGGGAATCCGGGATTCCAAAAACATTTCGAGCGACAAGCGCATGGCCGAGCTCGCGGATTTGATCCGGAACACCCCCGGCTGCGTGACCACCGTGGTGCCCATCGGCAACGAGGCCTACAACCGGCTCTACACAAAAATGCGCAGTGTCAACGCCATGCTGGCCTGGGGCCACGCGCGGGTCATCGAAAATCTCCTGGGCCAGAAGCACCGCATGAATCCCCCGCCCGTCCGGGCCATCAGCGATCAATTCGCCGCCAGCAAAAGCGTGGTGGAAAAGGCGCTCATGACCAGCGGCCGGCAGATCGAGCTGGTGCAGCGCCACAAAGCCGAGGAAGATCTCGCCGTGGCCGCCGCCTCCATTCTGGCGCGGGATGAATTTGTGAAGGGGCTGGCCAAGCTGGAGAAGCAGTATGCCACCAAACTCCCCAAAGGAGCCTCCAAGGCCGTGGATGACGTGGCGAAAACGATTTTCGAGCAACGCGGGGTGGATGGTCTGGCCAAAATAGCCAAGCTGCATTTCCGCACGGCCTTGCGCGCGCAGGGACTGCCCGAACCGGAAAAGACGGAGTGGCGTAAAGGGTAAAACCCCAATCTTCAAAGTTCAAAATGTACGGAAAGGCTCATCTAAAAAACTCTAGCGAACGATGAAACAGCCCGGCCCGGGTCGCCTGCTCCCCTCACCGAAGCAAAAAAATCCTGGCAACCCGGAATGGCGTCCCGGTCCTCCCCGCAAGCGGCGAGGTGATCACGTTGGAGCACTTCGGTAACTGAAATGCTGACGCCCTGAACGACTTCGTGCCAGCCACAAAAAAACGGCCGGGCGAATGGGTTCGCCCGGCCGTTTGAAGTTGCTCCGTTACGCTTACGCCTTCCAGATCATGTCCGCCACGGTCTTGCCGGCGGGGATGAACGGAATCACGTGGGTGGAGTACGGGGTGATGACGTCGAGCACGTAGGGTTCGGTGGAATCCAGCATGCGCTGCATGGCCGCGCGCAGATCCTTCTTGAACATCACGCGTTCGCATTTCACCCCAAAGGAATTGCAGACCCGGACATAGTCCGGATAAATGTCCGCGCGTTCCTCAGGATTGCCGAGGTAGGTGTGACCGCGGTTGCCAGCATAGAAATTATCCTCCCACTGCACCACCATGCCGAGGTGCTGGTTGTTCAGAATGATCGCCTTGGCCGCGATTTTCTCAATGTGCGCCGTGGCCAGTTCCTGAATGTTCATCAGGAAGGAGCCGTCGCCATCAATATCCACCACTTGCTTGTCCGGGTGCGCAACTTTCACGCCGAGCGCGGCGGGATAGCCGTAACCCATGGAGCCCAGGCCGCCGCTGGTGATGAACTGGCGCGGGTATTTGTACTTGTACCATTGCCCGGCCCACATCTGATGCTGGCCCACCCCCGTGGTGATGTACGCCTCGCCCTGGGTGAGTTCGTACAGCATTTCCACGACCATTTGCTGGAGGATCACCTGGTCCTCGTGACCCTGCATATGGTCAACCATGTGGTCGCTGGTGGCAATTTCCGGGGTAATGCGATAGGCAAACGGCGCCTTGGCCTGCCATTCGGCAATTTGCGCGAGCCAGGGGGTGTGCTTTTTGGTAATCGGCCGCTGTTCGATCAGCTTGTTCAGGCGGGTCAAGGCATCCTTGATGTCGCCCACGATGGGCAGGTGCGCCTTGCGGTTTTTATTCAGCTCCGAGGCGTCAATGTCCAGGTGCACAATCGTGCCGTTCTTGCAAAATTCCTCGAACTTGCCGGTCACGCGGTCATCGAAGCGCACCCCAAAGGCCAGCAACAAGTCCGCGCCGTCTTTCAATTTGACCATCGGCGCATCGAAACTCTTGCGCAATTCGTACTCGCCGTTGACCGCCCAGTTGGCCGAGGCCGAACCGTGCATGCCCAGCCAGCGCAGCGAGAGCGGATGGGTTTCGGGAAAACCACCAATGCCCATGAGCGTCGTGGTCACGGGAATGTTCGTGGCCTCGGCAAATTTGAGCAATTCCGCGGCCGCGCCGCTGGAAATGATGCCGCCGCCCACGTACAGCACGGGCCGCTCGGCTTTTTCAATCAAGCCCATGATCTCGTGCAGGGCCACTTCATCCGCCTTCAAATCAGGCTGGTTGTAACCACGCAAGCCGGCCTTGACCTGTTCCAGCGTGGGCCAGACGGGCTGGGTTTTGGCCTGCTGCAAGTTTTTCGGGAAATCCAGCACCACCGGGCCGGGCCGGCCGGATTGGGCGAGGTAAAACGCCTCTTTGACGATGCGCGGAATGTCGTTGATGTCCGTGATCAGGTAGGAATGCTTCACGATCGGCAGCGT
>CAIZWI010000461.1 GCA_903936645.1 uncultured Verrucomicrobia subdivision 3 bacterium | reverse complement strand
TTGCGAAATAATTGAACCACCTGTCTCCGCCGCCGGGGCCACCCCAGCTGGCGCGACCGCCTCCGCTGCGTTTACGCCCGCCACGAAGATCGAGGCAAGTATTGCCACAACCAAAATAAATTTTCCAAATTTGTTCACAAGTTTCCGTTCCAAACAACGCAAATTGCCGGGATTTTTGCCCCGTGTCATTTCAAAGGACGCGTAGAATGCCCTATCGTGAAAATTTTCACAAGCAATTTCCAAAATTTTTTGAATTAAGCCTGACTAATTCGGCAGTCCCCGCAGCCCCATCATAACGCGATGAATTTCGTCTTTAAATGAGCTCTGCAACGCCTCTGGTTGCCACCCGTGCTGGCGCAATGTGCGCAAGCTCAACGCCTCGTGGCGTTTAGCCAGTCTTTGCCCGGTTTCATCAACCATCAGTTGGCAGTGATAAAAGGCCGGCGGCACTAGGGCTAAACTGTTGTAAAGCAACCGCTGTCGCGCGGTGCTCAGCAGCAAATCCGCACCACGAACCACTTCGGTTATTCTCATGGCCGCGTCATCCACGGTGCAGGCCAGCTGATAGGCCGGTACCTCATCATGACGCCAAACCACAAAGTCGCCAAAATCACGCCCCGCCACAAACTGTTGTCGTCCAAGATTTTCGTCTGTAAATTCAACCCGGTGCCCGTCCGGCACCCGATAACGCCACGAAAACTTTTGGCCGTGCACCATCTCAAGGCGGCGCCCTCGGCAAGTACCGGGATACACCGGTTCCTCGTCGTCCACCCCATGGGGTGCCCGGCTGGCGGCCAAAATGTCTTTGCGGGAGCAGGTGCAGGGATACACCCAGCCACCGGCAATCAATTTATTCAAAGCGGCTCGATAATAATGCAGCCGCTGACTTTGCGCGTAGGGGCCTAACGGACCGCCACAATCAGGCCCTTCCGTCCACTCCAAACCAAACCAGCGCAGGTCCTCCAACATGGCCGCGCTAAATTCGGGCCGGCACCGTGCCCGGTCCAAATCATCATTGCGCAAGATCAACGTGCCTGCGTGGGCGCGGCTACGTTCCTGGGCGATCCAAAAAGTTCGGGCATGGCCCAAATGTAAAAAGCCCGTGGGCGAGGGTGCCAGACGCCCCCGATAAACCGCTTCAGAAGGGCTCATGCGGGTGGGCCTCCAGCCACGCAGACAAGCTCGGAACCGGTTCAGCCACCACTCCTTGCACCTTGGAAATATCCATGGAAGTGTCCAACGCGCGCGGCGGACCCGGGAAGTCTTTCGCCAGCCCGGGTTTGATTTCATGGATCCGGTCGGCCAGCTCCGGCCAGCGCCGGATCAGCGATTGCCCGATCTGCCAGCGGGACATTTTTTCCGCCCCGGCCACATGATAAAGCCCGGCACATTGCCGGTGCAACAGCTCCCACAAGACACGGATCGTGACCATCACCGGAATCGGCGACCGATATTCATCGGTGAACAGGGTCATCCCCCGCCCCGCTTGCAAAGCCTGGCGCAGTTGCTCGTTGAAACCTCGGTTGCCGGTTTTGGATATGCCCCCATTAATGGAAGTGCGCAGAATCAAGTGCCGGGGATTGGCGAGGACGACCTGTTCGGCTGCCGCCTTGGTTTCACCATACTGATGCAAAGGATGGGGAGGGTCCGTTTCACGATATTGGCCCTGGCGGCCATCAAACACCAAGTCCGTGGAAAAGAACGCAAACGCACCATCCGACGCCAGGCCAGCCAAAAAGCGGGTTAACTCCACGTTGACGAGCCGGGCAAGCGCCGGATCCGCCTTGGCCTCCGCCACCGTACTGATGGCCGCACAATGAATGATCAACTGCGGTGATTCCTGCCGGAAAGCCGCTTCCAAAGCGGCAAAATCCAGCAAGTCAAACTGGGGGCGTCCCAAGGCTCGTACCCGCCAGCCCGGGGCGAATTGCGGGGCGCTGGCCACCAAGTGGCCGCCGATGAATCCGCCGGCACCGGTAATCCAAGCGAGGGGCTTGACCGCAGGCTCAATCAACATACCGCTTGGTCAGATTGTCATAGGCATCAATCCTCCGGTCGCGGAGGAAAGGCCAGTGCGTGCGCGAGGTATCCACATCTTCCAAGTCCACGGGCACAAGCAAAATTTCCTCCCGGTCAACACTGGCGCGGGCCAGGATTTCCCCCGACGTACCAGCCACAAAACTTTGGCCCCAAAACTCCAAGCCATCACCCGCCACGCCCGCAATGGTTTCGTGCCCCACCCGGTTCACGGAAGCCACATAGCAGCCATTAGCCACGGCATGACTACGCTGGATGGTCTCCCAGGCGTCATGCTGACGCTCACCGTATTTGGCTTTTTCCGAGGGATGCCAGCCAATGGCAGTGGGATAAAACAAAATTTGAGCGCCTTGCAACGCCGTCAGCCGGGCTGCCTCCGGATACCACTGGTCCCAGCAAATAAGCACCCCAATCCGTCCATAACGCGTGTCCCAAGCCTTAAAGCCCAGATCACCGGGCGTAAAATAGAATTTTTCGTAAAACAACGGATCATCGGGAATGTGCATCTTGCGATACCGCCCCAACAAGCTGCCATCCGCGTCAATAATCACCGCCGTGTTATGATACAAACCAGCGGCCCGCTTTTCAAATAAAGAGGCCACAATCACCACCGCATGGGCTTTGGCAATTTGCTGAAAAGCTTCCGTACTGGGGCCGGGAATCGTCTCCGCCAGTTTAAAGTGGGCATGATCCTCACTCTGGCAAAAATATTGCGAACGGAACAGTTCCTGGGTGCAAATGATTTGGGCTCCCTGCCGGGCCGCTTTTTCCACCAAGGCCACCGTCTTTTGCAAATTCTGCACCGGGTCAACCGCGCAGTCAGTCTGGATGAGCCCTAGTTGGACCTGTCCGGGTTTGGTTGCTTTCATACGCCGTGTCCCTTGCGATTTTTTACCACGGCGGTAGACTCCAACAACATGGTTTTATCGAGGCTTTGGGCCGTCTTGGTCCGCCCGGCTTCCTGGCCAAAAATTTCCCGGATAAATTTACCCAACGTCTCATTCGTGGGACCGTAACCGTCATGATAAATGTAATACTCCAAATCATACATCAACTCATCCGCCGTGGCATAACGCCGGGACAAGTCCCTGGCCAGGCAGTGATGTAAAATATCGTTCAATTTATCATCGATCCGCGGATCCAGCGCCCGAAAATCCGGGATCGGCTGGTTCAGAATGCGCTGGCGTGACTCTTCCGCCGTGTCGCCTTTGAAAATATTCCGCCCCAGCAAGAGGCTGGCGAGCACCACCCCCACGGAAAAAAGGTCGGAACGCTTGTCGGTAATTTGAAAATCGGCCTGTTCAGGACTCATCGAGTCAGCCTTGCCCGCCACCACCTCTCCCTCCTGATCGGTCAAAAACCCCCGGGCCTTGGCAATGCCAAAGTCAGTGAGTTTGACATCCCCTTCAAAGGCGATCATGATGTTTTTGAAGCTCACGTCCCGGTGCACAATCCCCAGGGGCTTGCCATCGCGGTCCGCTTTCGAATGCGCGTAAGCCAGTCCGCGAGCGATCCGGCTGGTAATAAACACCGCGAGTTCTTTGGGCAGCACCTTTTTCTTCTCCGTCAGTTGCACGGTAAACTGCTCCAGATTAACACCCCGAATCAATTCCATGGCGATGAAGCAGATGCCATTGTCCTCGCCCAAATGGTAGGTCTGAACAATGTTGGTATGAATCAAATCGGCCACCAGCTTCGCCTCCCCAATGAAGTTCTCGACGAACATTTTTTGGCTGGCAAAACTGGGGCGGATCACTTTGATGGCCACCCGTTTCACAAAATCGCGCGCGCCATGCTGCTCCGCCTCATAAACGATTCCCATCCCACCCTCGAAAATCTTACGAACGATTTCGTAGCGAAACTGATTCTTGATGCTAAATGTTGTAAAACTCATGTTAGTAGCAGACCTAGGCAACTCACTGATGGTGGAAAAATATCCGGGGATGTCAAGTCCCACATACGGGGGAGTTTAAATTCACGATTCCCCGGCGAATAACCTGCGGTTATCCGCCTCCGCAAAACGGGCTACATTCAATGCCTCCTTGTTCCCTATCGTGCATTTATTTCCAATCTAATTGAACCACCACCGGTGCCCAACCCACATGTTGCACCACTTGCTGGAAACGGGGGAATGAATCCGGGGCTGGCAACCGGGCAAAGTTCGTGGTCGTGACTGTGAGCAATTCAGGCAGAGCGCGCAATTCGCCCAGTGGAATTTGGTAGCGCCGGTAATAATCAAATTGGGTCAAAATCAATGCGGCCGGGCGCAACTTGAGCAAGCCCAAGGTATCCCCATTAATATTCACGGGTAGCTTTTCGGTCCGATGGGTCCAGTCTTCATTGATAAAATGCAGGTGATTAAACCGCTGGGCGTCATAGAGATAAGCACTCGACATCACGACCGTAGATTCCGGCCGGGTCCGCCGCAGTTGGTTTCGCACGATTTGCAGGGAACCATCATAACTACGATCGTATGCACAGGCCACGCCCCATGTGGTCATACCCACCGCCCGCACGGCGACCACCGCCGCCATGAGCCGCAGCACCAGCCTGGAAACACTGCGTGGCTGCGGACTTTGCCGCGCTTCAAGTCCCAGGAATAAGCCCACAAGCAAAGGCTGAAAATGCGCCAAGATCAACAACCAGTTCGCCGTAAAAACCACCAACCCGGCCACTGCCAACGCCACGGCCACCAACAAACCAGAAACCAGCAGAATGGCCGGCCGGGCATCTGCTTGCCCCACCAAGTTCGGCCAGCGTTGACCGGTCTTTCCCCAACCGCGCACCCCGAGGAGCAGGGCCACAACCAGTAAAGCAGGAATGGTGCGGAATAGTTTCAGCAACTCCCCAGCCGCCGGAACTCGCAAGTGAGTCAGCGATGGGGTCTGGCTGGCGTGCTCCATAAAGCCAGCCCATAAATCCGGCCGCCCGAATTTTATCAAGGCCACCAAAGCCGCCGGGGCCAGAGTCATGCATAACATCGGGGCCAGGGGAAGGCGGCTTTGCCGGAGTCCGGCGGCTCCCAGCCCCAGCAGCCATAGCCAGCCAAGGTAAAGCCCGCCAATTTCCGGATTCGTGCAGCAGGCCAGCACCACGCACACCGCAGCCAGCCAGGGCCAGCGAGCGGTCGGCGCTGGCAGGGAACGCACCCAGGCGTAAATCGCCAGCATCCCCAATAGTTGCGCCAGCCCATCGGGACGATCATCAAATGTGATGCCCAATAAGAACAAGCCAGCCACATTGACCGCCGCCGCCGGCACCCCCAAACGGCGGAAGATGGCCAGCAGGGTAACCGCATAGGCGGCAAACAAAAGCAGGTGAAACCACATGGCCGACCGGGCACTGGTGCCAAACACCGCCATCCACGGATACAACACCGCCTGGTAAAAAGGCGGATAAACGCTGTAAATGTGGTTGGCGGAAAACGGAAAGGGAACCGCCAGGGTGGGGTTGCAATAATGACCGTGCAGTAAATAATTCACCACCGGGCCATCATAAAAAAAGGCATCATTGGCCGGGATGGGTTGCGCGGTCAGCAGCAGCAGTATAAGCTTCCAACCCATGACCAAGAAAAAGGTCGCGCCAAAGCAGTTTGCGCATCGGCGGGGGAAAGAAGACAAAATCATCGGGAACGGAAATTAATCAACCGCCATGCCGCCGTCAACCAATCAGCCATCCGAAGCCGCCATCACTTTGTGCGTGGATCTGGACGGAACCCTCATTAAAACGGATCTATTGTGGGAACATCTGGCCCGCCTGCTCCGGCGCAATCCCCTGGCCGTTTTTACCGTGTTATTCTGGTGGGCCCATGGCCGGGCGCGGCTCAAACAAGAGCTGGCGCGCCGGGTGACGATTGACCCAGCCACCCTGCCCTATCATACCGAATTCCTGGCCTGGCTGCGCACCCAGAAAGCAGCCGGACGCAAGCTGGTCCTCGCCACCGCCTCTGATATTGCCATGGCCCGGCCCGTCGCGGCCTATGTGGGTTTGTTTGATGAGGTGCTGGGGAGCGATGGTAAGATTAATTTGCGCAGCGGCAACAAAGTCCGCCTGCTCACCGAAAAATATGGCCAGAAGGGCTTTGATTA
>CAIZWI010000460.1 GCA_903936645.1 uncultured Verrucomicrobia subdivision 3 bacterium | reverse complement strand
GGTGGTGCCAGCCGCAAAAATCCGCCGGCCGGCAGCCTTCGCTGTTTGGATCAAGGCCACGGTTTCCGCGCTCAATTCTATGTGCTCGGCGTGCATTTGGTGGCCGGCCAGCGTTTCCGCCTTCACCGGGCTAAACGTGCCGAGCCCAACATGCAGAGTGACCCAGCCGAGTTTAACTCCCTTGGCCTGCAATTTTTCGAGAATTTCGGGGGTAAAGTGCAAGCCAGCCGTGGGGGCGGCCACCGAACCGGGAGGCTGGGCGTAAACCGTTTGGTACCTCTGTCTATCCTCCCCCGCAGTCTGGGGATGTTCCCGCTGGATATAGGGCGGGAGGGGAATTTCCCCAAGCCGTTCCAAATCTGGGAGAATGTTTTTGGTGCCGGTAAAACTTAACCGCCGGTGCCCCTCGTCATTCACCGCGCTAACGGTGGCCCGAATCCCCGTGGGTTGGCCGGTCAAATCCAGGATGTGAATCCGGGTTCCCGGCCTGGCCCGTTTCCCCGGGCGGAGCAACGCCCACCAGTCGTTGGCGGCCATTTCTTCGATTAAGAGCATTTCAAAGGCCCCCCCGGTCGCTTCGTTTAGTCCCCGCAAGCGGGCGGGAATTACCCGGGAATTATTTAATACGAGGACATCTCCCGCTTGCAAATACCCGGGCAGCGACGTAAATTCACCCTGTTTGGTGAGTCCGGTCGAACGGTCCAACAATAGTAATCGCGAGGCGTCCCGCCGGGCGGTCGGGAATTGGGCAATGAGTTCGACCGGCAACTCATAGTGGAAATCAGCAGTTTGCATTACGGCCAGAGGATAGCAGGGGTTCCCGGGTAAAAACAAATGCACTTGCAAGATTCCGCGCTGGGTGGCCGTTCTTTGACAAAATGTGAATAACTCTAGAATAACTCAGAAATTACCGTGCTCATGCACCTTTTTTTTATTGACTGTCGGGGGTTAAAGTGGGTTAATCTCCCAAGAAGTGGATGGTTTTGGGTCTAAATGGGGTCTAAAACCACAAACCTTGAAAACGGGTGAATAAGTCAAAATGTCCGGGTCCGTGTCAAAACCGCCGATTCAGTACTATTCCCACTACCCCCACGGGGTGGATGAGAAGCGG
This sequence comes from uncultured Verrucomicrobia subdivision 3 bacterium, assembly GCA_903936645.1. Classification (GTDB taxonomy): domain Bacteria; phylum Verrucomicrobiota; class Verrucomicrobiia; order Limisphaerales; family UBA11358; genus UBA11358. Next base: position 9,578 of record CAIZWI010000460.1, on the reverse strand, counting down.
CGTGTTCAGATACCGGCCAAATGGCGCCCGGAAGAGGAAAACACCCAGTTGACAGTGATTGTCTGGCCCCAGCACAAGGCCGGCACCTGTTTGCGGGTCCTGCCGCCGCATGAATTTGCCAAATTATTGGAAACGGTGGAGGCGATGCCGAATTCGGACCCGAAAAAAGTGTTGTTAAAGCGCTTTATTGGCAGTGAATCGGACCATTTGCCCCTCGACAAGGCCGGGCGCATCGTTTTGCCAGAGCATATGGCACGGGCTGCCGGGATTCAGGACAAGGCGATTTTGTCCGGTTGTATCAGTTACTTTGAAATTTGGTGTCCGGCCCGGTATGAGGGTGCCAAGGCCGTGGATATCCAAGTGGCGAGCGAGGCCTTTAGTTTAATGGGATAAAGCATATGAATTTCGGAAAATTATTGGCGGCGGGCCGGAGTATTATGAACGGCCGCGCGAATCTGGCTTATCGAGAAAACAAGCATGTTTATCTGCCCAAGTTTGAGCCGGCCAAGCATGCGGCCACCAAAGTGGTGGGGCAGAGTGGGGCCACGGTGACGGCACCCCCGGCCAGCGCACCGGTCAAATTATCGGTGACCGCGCCGTTCGCCGGTAAATCTGCTACCGCGAGGACCACCAGTTGGTCGGCCCGGCTGAATCCCCTGGCGCGACTGCGCGGTGAACCAGCCAGTTCTGGCTACCGTAACGCGGTCCAGACGGAATTGTTGTTGGAAATGGTGAAACCGGTGCACAGCGACCTGCGCGATGCGGAGGTGGAAGTGGTTCCATTGAAATGCCGCTCGCCCCGGCCAAGTGGGGCGGCGGAGCCCGCCGCAGCCTGGAGTGAACTGGGCACCGGTGTTTTGGCGGGTAAAACGGTTTAATATTGGGAAGAACGATGCGCAGTGACCGAGTACATCCACAAATCAGTGATGGCGGCGGAGGTATTGGCCGCCCTGCGCCCGATGCCGGGCGGGAGGTACGTCGACGGGACGCTCGGTGGGGCTGGTCACGCAGCGAGCATACTCAGCGCGAGCCAGCCGAGTGGATGGTTGTATGGGTGCGATCGCGATGGCGTCGCAGTTGAAATCGCCTCGGCCCGGCTGGCCGAACAATTTGCCGGACGTTTCGAAATCCGGCGCGGGAATTTTGCGGAATTGGCAGATTGGGTGCCCTTGGCCAGTTGTCAGGGCGTGCTCCTGGATTTAGGCGTGAGTTCGCCCCAACTGGACACGGCAGAACGCGGTTTTAGCTTTCAATTGGAAGGCCCGCTGGACATGCGGCAGGACGACCGGCAAAGCCTGACGGCGGCCGATTTGGTCAACGGTGCGGACGAAGTGGAGCTGGCGCGCATTTTTTGGGAATGGGGCGATGAGCGGGACTCGCGCCGGTTTGCCCGGGCGATAGTGCATGACCGGGGACTGCGGCGGTTTACGACGACCCGGCAATTGGCGGAATTAATTGAGCGGCTGGCGCCACGCCATGGTAAAAAGGCGCACCCGGCCACCAAAGTATTTCAGTCTCTCCGCATAGCGGTGAATGACGAAATCGGATCTTTGAAACGGGGGCTGGCGGCGGCCGTGAAATTATTGGTGCCGGGCGGCCGCCTGGTGGTTTTGACCTTCCATTCGTTGGAGGACCGGGTGGTTAAAGAATTTGGACGGGAACTGGCGCGGGATTATACATTTCCCGGCACCGTGGATGTGCCGGAATTGCGGCAGCCCTGCACGCCGGTGCTCACGTGGGTGAGCCGGAAAGCGATTTTGCCGGGGGCTGCCGAGTTGCAGGCGAATCCGCGCAGCCGGAGTGCGCAGTTGCGGGTATTGGAAAAAATTTGATATGCCAAAAAGTCGTGACAGTCAGTCGGGAGTGATCCGGTTTGCACCGGCACTCAAGGCGGCGCTCATGTGCGTGGTGATTACGGGGTCGGCCGTGGGTTATGTGTGGCAGAAGGGTGAAATTGACCAGTTGGGCCAGGATAAGCACCGCTGTGAGGTGCTGTTAACTCAATTGAAGCGCAATAATCAGCGGCTGTTGGATCAAATCGCCATTTTACATTCACCGCTCAGCTTGGATCAGCGGGTGAAAGAATTAAATTTGGGCTTGGTTCCCTTGCTGCCTGGCCAGGTGGTGCGGCTGGCGGAGCCGACTGGCACACTGGCAGGGGAAAGGGCCGGAAACCGGCAGATGGCTGAACGATCTGATGATTAATTGACGGAATACAACCATTAACATTTTTGGCCGCCGCTCGTGATACCCTTGGTTTGAGGAACCGAATGTCACGGGCGGCCGGCCAGCTTTTAATACTATGAACCGAACGTTGCAACTAAAGCGGATCATGCTCCTGCTGGGACTGCTGGGAGCGGCGTTTGCCGGACTGGGCTACCGGCTGGTGGATTTGCAGGTGCTGCGCCACGGGGAATTGAGTGCTAAAGCGGAGCAAAACACCCAGCGGGAATACTGGCTGGCCGCCCGCCGCGGGGACATTCTGGACGTTAATGGCAACTTGCTGGCGGGCAGTGTGCCAGTGAAAACCGTTTGCGTAAACCCCTCCCTGCTGGCAGACAAGCAGGCGGTGGTTGCCCACGCGCTCGCGCCTGTGCTGCAAATGAGTGAGGCTGAATTGTTGCAACGGTTTACCCCCCGCATCGTGAAAAATTCCAAAGGCCAGACCGTCACGAACGGTCTGACGTATGTGCGTTTGCAAAAGGAGGTTTCCGAGGACACCTGGCTGAAAATTCAATGTGTGATGTCCAATCTGACCTTTGGGGTCGATGAAAAGAAGCTCTCGCGCACCAATCAATTAACCTTGCGGGCCGTGCGGCTGAGTGCCATCTCTGCCGAATCCGATCAGCTGCGGGTTTATCCAAATGGTTCCCTGGCCGCCCAGGTGCTGGGTTACGCCGGGACCCAGGAAAAAACCGTGAATGGCCGGCAAGTGAACCAGATTTACGGCCGTGAGGGCATCGAGCTCTCGCTGAATTCCAAGCTCACCGGCGTGCCGGGCTGGCGATTGACCGAAACCGACCATGCCCGCCACGAAATTACCGACATGCGTAACGAGGAGGTTAAGCCCTACGATGGGGACAACGTGGTCCTGACCATTGACTCGGCAATTCAGCACATTGTCGAGAATGCCCTGGTTGATGCGATGCAAAAACACAGTCCCAAGAGCATCACGGGGATTGTTATGCGGCCCCGCACCGGCGAGATCCTGGCCATGGCTTCGCTGCCGACTTTCAATCCAAGTCATCCGGGTACGAACATGGTGGATTACCGCAACCGGGTCATTACCGACGTGGTCGAACCCGGTTCCACCTTCAAAATTGTGGTCGTTTCCGGGGCGTTGAATAATGGGACAGTACACCTCAACCAGCCCATTTATTGTGAACGTGGCCATTACGCGTTTGCGGGCCGGGTGTTGCACGATCATGAGCCTTATGGGGAATTGACGGTGGAGGGCGTTATCACCCACTCGTCAAACATTGGCGCGGCCAAGATTGGCATTATGATGGGGGCCGACTCCCTTTATGGCTATGCCAAAACCTATGGTTTTGGCCAGCCCACCGGCATTCCACTACCCGGGGAAGTGCGGGGCTTTTTGTATCCGGTGAAGGATTGGAGCAAAGTTTCCATTGCCCAGATACCCATGGGCCATGGCGTGGCCGTGACCCGCCTCCAAATGCTCATGGCCATGGGCGCGCTGGCCAATCATGGCTGGCTCATGCGTCCCATGCTGGTCAACCGCCTGGAGGACCGTAACGGCGCGGTGATCCAGCAATATACCCCCCAGAAAGTCCGCCAGGTGGTGAGTGACGACACCGCGAAATTGATGGTACACGCCCTCAAGACCGTTGTGACCAAGGAAGGCACCGCCCCGGGTGCGGCCATGGAAAATTATTTGGCGGCCGGAAAAACTGGGACGGCGCAGAAAGCTGAAAATGGCACCTATGTGTCCGGTAAGTTTGTGTCCTCATTCATCGGCTTCTTCCCCGCCGACAAACCCGAAATTTGCATTTCCGTGGTCATGGATGAGCCGAAGGAAGGTTATTATGGCGGCCAGGTTTGCGGCCCTGTTTTCAAAGCCATCGCTGATCGCTGCGCCAGCTATTTGAATGTGCCCTCGGATAAAAACCTCCAGCTCACCAATGCGCCAGCCATTATGGCGGCCGCCGGTATGAGTGGGTTGCATCGTCCGTAACGATTTGTTGTGGAAGCCCTGAGTTTAAAGTTTGTTGTGGAAGCCTGCGCCGGAACCCTCCAGCGCGGGTCGGGTGACGTGTCGGTCCACACGGTTACGATTGACTCGCGTCAGGTCAAGGCGGGCGATTTGTTTTTTGCCATCAAAGGCGAGCGTTTTGACGGGCATGATTATCTCAATGAGGTGGTTGCCCGCGGAGCCGCGGCGGTGGTTATCGAGCAGGGAAAAATTCCAGTTGCCCTGCCCGATTGTGCAGTCGTCGTGGTGGCTGATGTGCGGTTGGCCCTCGGGCGGCTGGCCACAGCAGTGCGGCAACAATGTTCGCTGCCCGTGGTTGCCGTGGGCGGGTCCAATGGTAAAACGACGACCAAGGAATTGCTCGCTTCCGTGCTGGGCCGCCGGGGTTCCACCCTCAAAAGCGAGGCCAGTTTTAACAACGACATTGGCGTGCCTTTAACCCTGCTGAAACTCACGGCTGCCCACCAGGCGGCGGTACTTGAAGCCGGGACCAACCATCCGGGGGAACTGGCGCCGCTGGTGCGCATGATACGGCCCCAATATGGCGTGATCACGAGCATCGGACGGGAACATTTGGAGTTTTTTGGTGATGTAGCCGGCGTGGCTCGGGAAGAGGGAACCCTCGCGGAGTTGCTGCCGCCTGAAGGGCGGTTGTTTATTCCGGGCGATAGTGAATGGGCCGGTCCAATTATGGCGCGCAGCAGGGCCGCCGTCATCCAAGTGGGACTGGGAGCCCACAACGACTGGCGGGCCAAGGGGATTCGCCTGGATAAAAATGGCGTGACCTTTCGGGTGGAAACAGCGCGCATGGAATTTGAAGGAGAGTACCGCATCAACTTATTGGGCCGGCACCAGGTGGGAAATGCCCTGCTGGCCATGGCGGTCGGCGCGGAACTGGGTCTGACACCCAGCCAAGTGCGCGCCGGTCTGGCGGAATGCCAGGCACCGAAAATGCGGCTGCAATACTGGGAGGCTCATGGGGTCCGGGTCTTGAATGATGCGTATAACGCCAATGCTGATTCCACTCTGGCAGCTCTGCAAACGCTTTGCGATCTGCCCTTGCAAGGGCGGCGGGTGGCGGTGCTTGGCGACATGAATGAGCTGGGCAGCCAGACCGAAGCGGCGCACCGAGAAATCGGCCAGCGCGCGGCAGAATTGGGAATCGGCCAGTTGTTTGCCGTCGGCAAAATGGCCGCCGTGACCGCCGGGGCGGCCCGCAAGGCCGGACTCACCCGGGTGATCGAATTTGCCGATGTGGATGCCGCCCTGGGGGCCGTCAAAAGTTTCGTGAAAGCCGGTGATGTCGTGCTGTTTAAAGCCTCGCGTGCTGTGCAGTTGGAACGGATCGCCGAGACTTTGAAACTGGGCAAAAATTGAGCCGGAAATGATTTACTATCTGAGCCAATTGATTTTAGATGAAAATCACGGGACGCCTTGGGAGGCGCGCCTGTCCTTTTTGCGCCTGTTTCGCTACATCACGGTGCGCAGTGCCGGTGCGGCCGTAACCGCCTTGTTGCTGAGCTGGTGGCTGGGGCCCAAAATCATTCACCGACTCAAGCAATTGAAATTTGGGCAGGATTATGCCGACAAAGCCGAGGCTGCCGGCGGGTTAGAAGCCCGGATTTTAAGTAAAAAAGGCACGCCCACCATGGGCGGAGTCCTGATCATTTCCGTGCTGGCGTTTTCCACCATGTTATGGACTCAATGGAACGCGCAAGTGGAATTGACCATGCTCTCGGTTTTGGTACTGGCCGGATTGGGCTTTTATGATGATTACGCCAAGATCATTCAGCAAAGCGGGGGCGGCACCCCCCCCCGGGTCAAATTGATGGTGCAAACCGCGCTGGGTTTGTTTGTGGGCATTTACCTGTGGCGACTGCCCGCACAGAGCGAATTGCGCCTGCTGGGTGGCAAATCCGTGATGCAGAGCAACTTGGTCACGGATTTAATGGTGCCCTTCCACAAGTTTCCTTACGAAATTGGGGCGGTGCTGGGGGTTATCATCGTCCTGCTGGCGGTGGTGGGTAGTTCCAATGCGGTGAATTTGACTGATGGTCTGGATGGTCTGGCCATTGGTTGCACATTAATTGTGACATTCGTTTTTCTCGTGTTTACCTACCTGGCGGGTAACGTGAAAGCGGCGGCCTACTTAGAAATCCCTTATGTCAACGGGGCTGGGGAGTTGACCGTATTTTGCGCGGCGCTAATTGGCGCGGGCCTGGGATTTCTCTGGTTTAACTGCCATCCGGCGCAAGTATTCATGGGTGACACTGGCTCGCTGGCACTGGGGGGGGCCTTTGGATTGATTGCGGTGCTCATCCACCAACCGCTGGTGCTGGTCATTGCCGGCGGGGTGTTTGTGCTGGAGGCTTCGTCAGTAATGTTACAAACCAGCTGGTTCCGTTTTACCCGGCTGCGCTATGGCACCGGGCGCCGGATTTTCAAGATGGCTCCGCTCCACCATCACTTTGAGAAACTGGGCTGGTACGAATCGCAGGTGGTCATGCGCTTTTATATTTTGTGTTTTTTATTCGCGGTCCTGGCCCTGGCCACGCTGAAACTGAGATGACATGAAACCACGATTCTCACATATTATCGCGGGAAAAACGCGCTTTGCTCCTTGCGCGTCGCCGCGGGGGATGATAAAACCACTGACGGTACGAAAGTACCAGGTAATGAGTGGTTCGAAAGTTTCAATTTCACCTGCCGTTTTTACACCGGGAAAACCTCAGGCACGCTCCCACCATTTCCATTTAACCCTGACTCCGGTTAAACTAATTATTTTTAAGGCAGTGAAATTTACTGAGGGAAAATTTCGCGGCAACAAATCAAACCAACCTCAACGAAAAGACGCCACCAGCGCCACCACTAAATGAACAACCCCAATCCATTCGTACCCCAGGGCTCCTTGCAGGAGCAGCAAAACCAACGTCGCAAACACGTCAAAATTGGCGTGTTGTGCGTCCTGACCGTGAGTGTTGCCAGCCTCATGGTCATGCTGATCCAGGGCTGCAAACAAAAGCCCAATCCTGACGAGAGCGCGACGGCTTCCGTGGATACCAACACCATTCCGGTGCCTGACACGAATGTGCCGCCGGTCGATGTTTCCAATCAACCGCCCGTGACGCCTTCCAGTAACCTGGTGAGCGTGCCCTCGCCCACCACCTCCACCTTGACTGCCGGCTCCAACTTGCCCCCGGTGACGTCTCCGCTCCCACCAGCGGCCGCTCCCTTGCCGACCACTGCACCGGAGGCACCTGCCGGCGGTGAATACGTCGTGGTGAAAGGCGACAGCCTGGCCAAGATTGCCAAGAAGAATGGCGTCTCGCTCAAAGCCTTGACCGCTGCCAATCCTGGGCTCAATCCGAAGAAGTTGAAAATCGGCCAGAAACTCGTGCTGCCCGCCGGCGGAAAATCAGGCGCTGATGGTGCCGCTGTTCCGGCCACTGCCACCGCCACCGCCGAGCCTGAAGGTGAAAGCTATACCGTCAAGTCCGGTGACACTTTGACCAAGATTGCAAAGGCTCATCACGTGAAACTGAAAGAGTTGCAGGCTGCCAACGGTCTGACCACCACCAAGATCAAGGTCGGTGAAAAATTAAAGATCCCGGCGAAGGGTGAGGCCGCCCCGGCAACACCGGCTTCCGTCGCGCCTCCGGCAGTGGAAATGACGCCCGCGCCGATGACGCCCGCGCCCGCGCTGCCGACGGTTACCGCGCCGGCTCCCGCAACGCCCGCGGTTCCGGGCTCACATTAAGTGACCCCGGCTGGCCGGCTTCAACCCCGTCCGGCTGGGTTTGATTACTGACATGAAAGTCGCCGTCACCACCCTCGCCACCACCGTGGCCGCCCTTCTGGGGCTAGGCTTGGTCATGCTGTACAGTTCCAGCATGACCAAGGTGGGCACGCACGATCTCATCATGCAACTCGTGTGGGTGGCGTTGGGGTTCGGTGTATGTGTGACGGCGACTTGGACAGATTACCAGGCATTAAAGAAGATTCACTGGGTGCTCTATGGGGGTTCGGTCTTGTTGCTGATGCTGGTATTTGTACCCGGCATTGGCCATTCCAGCCATGCCGCCAAGCGCTGGCTGGGCCATGGGGGCTTCACGATTCAACCCTCGGAATTTGCCAAAATTGCGCTCATCATCGTCCTAGCCTGGTATGGCGACCGGTATCAGCGGCAAATGTCGCAGTGGCTGCGGGGTGTGTTCCGTCCGGTGGTGATCATCCTGCCGATTTTGGGTCTGATTTTTCTGGAGCCTGACCGTGGCCAGACGATTTTGCTCTCCGCCGTGTGTGCCGGGATGTTGCTGGTGGCCGGGGTGCGCTGGCGCTGTTTGTTTATCCCCGCTATGGTGGGCGCGGCCGGTCTCGCCGTTTCTTTATCTCGTGATCCCATGCGCATGGGCCGGATTATGGCCTGGCTGCATCCCGATGCCCATGCCAATGGGTTTGCCTTGCAAGCCCAGCAAGCGATGCTGGGGCTCGGTGACGGCGGCTGGACTGGCTTGGGCCTGGGCAATGGTTTGCGCAAGTTTGGCTACCTGCCGGAAATTCACACGGACTTTATTTTAGCCAATATCGGTGAGGAACTCGGATTGGTGGCCACGCTCTTCGTCGTGGTTGGCTTTGTGATTGTTGCCTTGTGTGGAGTGTATATTTCCTTGCATGCGCGGGACACCTTTGGCGGCTTGCTTGCCTTGGGGATCACGCTGCTCATATGTCTGCAAGCCGGCATAAATATTGGCGTGGTTACCGGCGCGCTACCGAATAAAGGCTTGCCCCTGCCGTTTATCAGTTACGGTGGTTCTAATCTGCTGGCCATGTTTACCTGCCTGGGGATTTTATTCAGTGTGGCCCGGCAAGCGGACGCTGTGGTAGCAATTGCCCCGGCGGAATCAGCTTCGGGTGACAACCCTTTCGCGGCGAAAGCCACATGAACCCTCCGGTCTCCAAACAGCCCTATATTGCCATCGCTTGCGGTGGCACGGGCGGCCATCTTTTCCCCGGCCTGGCAGTGGCCCGCCAGTTGCTCCAGCGTGGCTGCGCGGTGGGCGTCCTGATCTCCCCCAAGGAAGTGGACCAACAGGCTGTGCAAACTGCCCGCGATTTGGAAATAGTAACCCTGCCGGCCGTGGCTTTGCAGAACCGCAATTATTTGGCTTTCGCCCGCACGTTTGCCCAGTCGTGGGGTGCGGCCCGGCGGCTATTCAACTCCCGGCAACTGCGGGCAGTGCTGGCCATGGGCGGTTTCACGAGCGCGCCTCCCATTCTGGCCGCCCGCAAATTCGGCGCCAAAACTTTTTTGCACGAATCCAACACTACCCCTGGTCGCGCCAACCGATTGCTGGCGCGGTTGGTG
>CAIZWI010000459.1 GCA_903936645.1 uncultured Verrucomicrobia subdivision 3 bacterium | reverse complement strand
GCAGGATCTTTTGCGCATTGATGCCCACCTCGGTGCAAACCTTGCGGGTGACCAGGTCGTTGTCCCCGGTGATAACTTTGACCGTGATGCCATGCTGCCGCAAGGCGGTGATGGCTTTGGCGGAGGAATCCTTCGGGGGGTCCAGGAAGGCCAGGTAGCCCACCAATACCAATTCTGATTCATCGGCCTTGGAGAAGCTGGTTTTGTCCCCCAGTTTCTTGGTCGCCACTGCCAGCACGCGGAAACCGTCCTCACTCAAATCATTAACCTGTTGCACCAAATCCCCCGTGAGAATGGGTTCCATCGGGATAATTTCACCATCGCTTTCAAAGTGGGTGCATTTGGCAAACACCGCCTCCGGCGCGCCTTTGGTGATCAACTGGCGCTCACCACTGGGACTCTGAATCGCCACGGACATCATCCGCCTCGAGAAATCAAAGGGGATTTCATCAATCATCCGGTATTGTTCAATCCCCAGTTGACTATGCAATTCCGTGTATTTGAGCACCGCGCGGTCCAGGACATTTTTTAATCCCGTTTGAAAATGGCTGATCAGGTAGGCATCCCGCAACACCGCGTCACTCTCATTCTTAAAGACATCGCAATGCAGCTCCAAGATAACGTGGTCAATGGTCAGTGTACCCGTTTTGTCCGTGCAGAGCACGTCCATGGCCCCAAAGTTTTGGATGGAGTTCAGCCGCTTGACGATGACCTTCTTCCGGGACATGGCCAGCGCCCCTTTGGAGAGGCACACGGAGACAATCATCGGCAGCATTTCCGGCGTGAGCCCCACCGCGACCGCCAGGGAGAACAGAAAGGCCGCCTTCCAATCGTGTTTGGTCAGGCCGTTGATCAGGAAGACCGCCGGCACCATGAACATCATGAACCGGATCATCAGCCAGGTAAATTTCTTGATGCCCTTGTCGAAGGCCGTTTCCACCATCTGGCCAGTCAGGCTGCTGGCCATCTTGCCAAAATAAGTGGCCGTGCCGGTGGCCACGATCACCGCCGTGGCGGAACCACTTTCCACGCTGGTGCCCAGAAAGCAAATGTTCGTGTGCTCGATGGCGGAAACGTTGGTGCGCACGTCCCGGGCATCCGTTTTTTCCACCGGCAACGATTCCCCGGTCAACGTTGCCTGAATGATAAACAAATCCTTGGAAGCCATCAACCGGGCGTCACCGGGGATCATGTCGCCCGCCGAGAGCTTGACCACGTCGCCCGGCACCAGTTCCTTGAGCGCGATTTCCTGGGCTTTGCCGTCGCGGAGCACCGTGGCCGTGACTTTGATCATGGCCTTCAGTTTGGCGGCCGCATTGTCAGCTTTCGTTTCCTGAATGAACCGCAGCGAGAGGCCCAGCACCACCATCAAGAGCATGACCGAGCCGCTGATATAATCGGAGGAGACTTCCGCCGTGGCAAACGTGATGATCGCCAGCACACTCAGCAAGATTACCAGGGGATTGACCGAGGCGATGTAGAGCCGGTGCAGCCAGCTGTTCTTCTTTTCCTGGGCCACCTCATTTGGACCATATCTGGCCATCCGCTCGGCGGCGGCCTCGGCGGTGAGGCCCGTAGCCGTGGTCTCCAAGAGCTGCAGCACCTCGGGAATTTCCTTGTTGGCGGCATCACGAACCAGTTCGGCACCACGCTGGGCGCTCAAGTTTTTCGGGGCGGACATAATTTATTTGGCTCGTCAGGTTATCGATTTACCGCATTAATCACATGCAACGATTTGGTGAATATTTTGCGGTTTGGCTGGCGCGAGGCAAGCTTTCGCTTCGCCTTGGCCCAAATTTAACCAATGGCAGAGGCGAATGTTTTTTGGGGTATCCGCCAGGGGAGTGCGGGAGGTCCCGATTCCCCAGGCGGGTAATAGCTGCTGGAAGCCTATGTGAATCGGTGAATCAACGGAAGTCCGGCCGCCACTTGGTCATTCTGCGTGGAGAGTTGCCTCCGTTTAAGCAGGGCCGCGACCTATACCGGGTCCGGCGGGCGCACCGTGAATTTTTTCTCGGTCAGGCTTTCCAAAAACGCCTTCAAGTCGGCGAGGTCCTGCTGGTTCAAACCCAGCGGCTTCAGCAGCGGGGATTTTTTGGGAAAAAGCGGGTCATTTTTTTGTTTGGGCGTCGGCCGCAGAGTCGGCATCCCGGCATTATACATGGCCAGCACGCCGTCCAGTTCAAACAGTCCGTTGTGCATATAGGGGCCGGTGTGGGCCACATTCCGCAGGGAGGGGGTCTTGAAGCGTCCCACATCCTCGGGCGCATGGGTCACGACATAGCGGCCCAGATCCTCGTACTTGCGCCCGTAATAGGACAGGCCCTCGTTATGGAAGCGGGCATCGGTGAAGTTTGGGCCATTATGGCAATTGATGCAACGGGCCGTGGTGCGAAACAAATGCAGGCCCCGCACGGCGGCATCGCTCAAGGCATTGGTGTCCCCGAGCAGGAAATTGTCGAAATCATTGGCACGGCTGTTAATCGTTCGCTCGAAGGTGGCAATGGCCTGAACCACCCGGCCGATGGTGGGCTCCGGATCCCCAAAAGCATCCGTAAACCGGCTGGCATAACCCGGAATGGCCAGCAACCGCTCCCGGACCAGGGCCGCGCCGCTGCGCATTTCATCCTCGTTGTTTAAGACCGCGCGCGCCTGTTCTTCGAGCGAATCGACGCGCCCGTCCCAAAAGGGGGTCAGCAAGTGCCCGGAGTTGAGAATCATCGGGGCATTGCGTTTCAACACTTTCCGGGCATGGCCAAAGGAAACGGTGCGTCCGTCCGTCCACGCCAGATCGGGGTCATGGCAACTCGCGCAGGCAATCTGGCCGGAACCACTCAGGCGGGGGTCAAAATACAACCGCTTGCCGAGGTCGGCTTTCGCGTCGGAATACGCATTGTTGGTGGGATAATTGACCGGCGGCAGCAGGCCAATTTCCACAAAGCGGGGCTTCACTTCGTCCTCGAGGTTGGCCGCAGGCCACTGGCTGGCTGGCCCGGCATAGACCGCCCGGAGTTCAACTGCCTGACGCTGGTATTCCGCATCGCCCAGCAGCGGGCGGATTTTCACGCGGGCGCTGTTAACCTCGCCCGGGGCGTTTTCCTCGGCTTCTCCGGCGGGGCGGGTTTTTTCCACCGGATCGCTCATGCCCGGGGTCCGCACCGGGTGGCGTAACTCCCCGTACTTCTGCTGCTGTTCCGCCGTGAGCAGGGCCAGCTGCCCGGCGCGCAGGGCGCGCACCTGGCGGGCAAAATCCAGCCGGGCGAGCCGCTGCACATCCGGCGGGGTGTTGGTCACCGTGGCCTGTTCCAAATGTCCGCGGGCGGCGATCAGTTCGTCACGCAGGCGCAGCGCGGCTTGCTTTTGCTCTGCGGAAAACCCCAACCGTTCGGCATAGTCCCAGACCCCGGCGGGAGCTGCCGGCGCGGAGGTTTCGGTTTGCGCCAGCACCGGCTGAGACCACAGGGTGGCTAAAAGGCCCGCCGCCCCCAGCAGGGTGGCGCAGCGCCGGGCAAAAGAGCCTCGGCGGAAAGGGAATTGCTTCATAGATAATGCAACACAATAAACGTGGGAATAATAATGCCAATCAGCACGAGCACGCCGCCCCGGCGGGTGATCCCCTGTTTTCCCGGCAGCATAAATATACCCGTGACCGCCATCGTCAGGAGCGCGAGGCTGAAACCATCAGCAAACCAAGTCCACCAGCGCCCGGGGTTATAATGCAAGCGGTTGAACGTGTTCAGCAACGGGCGTTTCTTCATGGTTTCCAAGACCGCCTGGCCGGTGGCCCGCTCAATCACCAGGCTGCCGCCTTGGAAAAAGATTTTTAACTGTCCCTCCACCGGCGAATAGTGGCTTTGATACGCCCCCTCCACCCCCAAACTGCCGAGCAGCTTGCGGGCATCGTCCTTGGTGAACGGCGGGTCCGCCGGCAGGGCGGCCACCTGCAATTCGCGGCGCGCAATGCTGTAATTGGGATTCCAATCACGCAAGTGATCCAAGGCCAGGCCGGAAGCGCTGTAGGCAATGGCCAGGCCAAAAAAAAGATAACCCAAATCCCGGTGCAGGCTGCGCAGCCACTTCCGCCAGCGACCGGCGGACACACTCATTCTGGTTTGGCTTGCCAGGTTTCGGCCGCAAACGACACCGAAGTCAGGTAGCCCAGTCGCGACTTGGCCAGCCGCTCCCGCAGCGCGGTGATTTGTCGCAAATTGGCCGCCACGGCCGTGTCGGGATCGGCGGCCCCCACTGCGTTTTCACGGGGCGCCGGCGCGGCCGATTTGACGCGGGCCTCCCATTTGTCCAGATAGTTGGTATCCACCTTGGTCGCATGGACGGTGCCGGTGACCAGAATGGTCTTGCCTTGGAGCTCGGGCAGAAACGGTTTGAAGGTGGGACCTTCCTCATTCTGCTGAACCTTCACCAAACCCTTGGCGTCGGCATTCGGGTCGTGCAGCATGGCCCAGCAGCCCTTGCGTTTGCAGTAGTCTGTGACAAAGCCCTCCAGCACGATTTGCTGGCCATCCAGTTTGGCGGGACTCTGAAATAATTGTTTGACGGTAACCACGGGGGGCTGGCCCGCCACCGCCGCCGGTGCGGTGTTGGTTTCGGCCGCGACCGTGGTGAGGGTCGATACCCCCAGGCAGGAAGTGAGGGCAAGTCCGAGAAGGAAGGATGGTGTGAACTTCATATTGATGGTTATATGCGTTTAAAATGGTGCGTTACCGCAAAATCCAAACTTACTGGGAAAAGGTCCGGCCGTCCAGATAACCGTAGTTGACCCGCTTGTGGCTGTCGTGCGGCTTGTATTGCAGGTAAGTGGCCACCGTCGTGGGCCCGCCCGTGGTGGGAGATTCGGGGACGTTGGCCACTGAAGGCAGGGCAAAGGTGAAATTGTCCCAGAGCACCACCGTGGTCATCATGCTGTTAAAGGCCGACGAGGTATTGGGGCCGGTCACGGCCGTGGACCGGGACCAGGCATAGTTGACCCCGTTGGTCACCAAGGAAGGCCGCCCAGCCGGACAAAGCCAGACGGTATTATTGGCCGGGATGTAAGACCGGAAATAATAACAAAGGCTCATGGTGTCAAAATACATGCGGTAGGAGGAGTACCCCAACATTTCCTGAGTGGGCAGCTTGTTGCCATTATCGTCATTATACAGAGTGTAGGTATAGGCGAGCTGGCGCAAGTTGGAACAACACTGCACCTTTTTGGCCTTGTCTTTGGCCCCGGCCAGGGCCGGCAGCAACATGGCCGCCAGGATGGCGATAATGGCAATCACCACCAGCAGTTCGATCAGGGTGAAGGCCCGCTGACCCTTATGGGATAAGGCTTGAACCATGGCTTACTGGCTGGCGCCCGAAACCCGGAAGAACGCCCGGGGGATGGTCGGATCCAGTGGAATCGCATTGGTCAGCAGACCGCTCAGCCAGTTCGTCGTCCACGGCACCGCCTGCAAATCGCTCGTGGTATCCACGTTAAAGGGGCCATATCCCCCCACCCAGGTCAGCACTGGCCCCGCCGGGGTGTTGCTAATGCCCGCCACGATTGGCGGGGGCGGCAGCGCCACCCGAATAATCGTGCCATTGCCGGAAGCCGCCCCGCTGCTGGCTACCCCGCCTTTGTTGATGGGAAAGTAAATGCCCACACTGCCAGTGATCGGATTGGTGTAAATCGTGCCGCCACCGTATTGCGGGGACGCCCCCAAAGCCTGGCCCGTGACGCCTTCAAAGTCGGCGAGCTTGCTCACCACGCCATTGGAGAGCACCAGAGAATCCAGCACCCCTTTGCCCTGGGTACCGCCGGCCAGCGTGGTGAAATAAAGCGTGTTGTTGAACAGCACCGGCGTGCCATACGGTTGCTTGCCATAGTTCGTGGTGGCCACGGCGTTGGTGACGAAATTAAACAAGCTGGTCAATGCCCCGTTGGTCAGATTGTAACGGACAATCGCCCCGACGTTCGTGGAACTGCCCGCCGTGGTGAAATAGAGGAAATTAGTGCCGTCAAACACCGGGTCACCCGCCGGAAAACTAATAAATCCCCCCGGCAAAACCGTGGCCGACAATTTGGGGTTGCCCGCCGCGTCAAAAGTGATCTTTTCCAGCACCCCCGCCCCGTTGGGCGCGCCCGGGCGCACGACCCCACCGGCAAAGGTCAGGAAATAATAATTGGTCCCCAAAACGGGCACCAAGCTGCTGCCCAGCGGTTGCCGGCCGGGCACATCCGTGTTGGTGCCGTTCAAGAGAAACACATCCGTGACCGCGCCGTTGGTCAGGTTATATTTTGTCACCGTGCCATAGGTCGAATTGGTGCCCCCGGCACTGCACGTAAACCATAATTCCTGCCCGATTTGGACGGGCGTGGAGTGGGGAGCCTGCCCGTGGAAGGACGTGATGTAATCGTTCGTGGGAAAACTATAGACATTGTTGAGCGTGTTGGCCGCCAGATCAATGCTTACCAAGGAACCCTTATTACCCGTGCCGCCCACCGACGTGGTAAACCAGCCCAGCCCATTGGCCACCACCACTGCCGAGGACCAGGGACTCTTGCCGGATGTGTTATCCAGCGTCGCCAGTTGCGTAATATTGGACGTAAAGGGGTCAAAACTGAAGACCGCCCCGGCCCCGGCGGCCCCGCCTGCGTTGCTGGTAAACCAAAGGTTGGTGCCCACCAGCGTGAGCCGGGTTTCCGGGGTGCTTGGCCCGTATCCCAAGCCGGTATTTTGATCCACACTCACCTGCAAATCCGCCACTTTTTGCACCGTTTGGGACCAAGCCGGCTGCGCCAGGCCCACCAGGGCCAGGCCAATGGAGGAATAAAAAAAGAGTTCACTGGTTAAGCTTTTTGTCATCATAGTTTCACCTGTTGGCTACGGAGTTTCACTTGCCTGATTTGTAAAATATTCTTTGTAAATGGCCTTTGGCCATGCCTTGTTTATGTACGACCAAACCAGTCGAGACTTGGATAAATTAATAAAAACGAAGCCCCTGTCAACGCTAATTGAGCATTATTTGAGATAACTTAAGCAAAACTGGGGCAATGACAATGCAAATGAAACCATGAATCCTTGCCTGGGGAGTGGTTTACAATATTTAACCCGGCCTGGTTATCGAGTCGTTGGATCATTAAATCGGATGCGGCAACACATCGGCTGAAATGAGTGTGTCGTTTTTGCCTTCGCCCCCAACTTCGGCGAACAGGTGCGCGCTTGATGCTTCTGTGGATTCTGCCCGCGCGGAAAGTTACGCTGAACCGGAATTTCCGGTGCGCGGAAGGGGGAAAGCCAAAGCCTTGCGACAGTTTTGGCAACTTCCCAACCGGCCAGACTTAGGGGGGGGTTGACGGAACTTTACGGAGCATTCCCAAGATTATATGCAATCGATTGATTTTCAATATGTTGCTCCATTTTAACAGTGGGATGGGGGGTTTACAGCGCTGGACGGCGGGGGACTGAAGCAGTCCAAAATCCAAGGTCCAGAGCCAAAACCGAGGGCAGCAGTCAACCGGATACAACCAGCAACGGTGGGGTGAGGAACTTGACCGACAGGGTCAGGCGGCTTAAGGATGCCGGTTGAGTGCGGGCACCGGCCGAGCGGGAGCGCAGGCCCTGCAGGTGTACCCAGTGCTTCGACAAAACCTGGCAAAGGCACGATTAGGCACGATTGACCGAAAGATCGGCGCTGGGCTCCAGGTTTTGGGTAACTGGGACTTGGTCGGTAAGGGCGGTTGGGCGGGCGGCGTTTT
>CAIZWI010000458.1 GCA_903936645.1 uncultured Verrucomicrobia subdivision 3 bacterium | reverse complement strand
GGTTGGGGACAAGGATGTCAAAGAACGCCTGGGGTGGACTAAGCCAATGCTGTGGGCTCTGGTCAATTTGCCTTTGGGCATTACCCTGCGCGCAGACAGCAAAATCAAAATTTTACTACTCTTTTGGAGAGCATAACCCCAGTTCGCCGGTCCGTCAAGGGGCGGCGCGAAGATCGGCTCGCTTCGGGTCCGGGTTGGGCACTGCGCCGGGCCAGGGGAGGCGGTGGGGAAGGCAGAAACTGGAGGCTCACGACCAAAAAATAAGAGCCGCGCGCGCAGAGTCGCAGAGGACGCAGAGTTGGGTTGATTATGGGATAGCGGTACTTTGGGGCGGGCGGCTAGGAGCGGATGATTCTGGCGGCGAGACGCCGCCACAACCCGCAGGCGGGGACGCCTGCGCTACGCGGAGGAGTGCAGCGAGGCTTTGGGCTCTGGGCTCTGGGCTCTGGGCTCTGGGCTCTGGGCTTTGGGCTTTGGGCTTTGGGCTGAGGCGGGGCGCAGGGCTGGTGGCAAGGTTATTTCAATGCGTGCGTGAATGGGTGCTTTGTGGCAGGATGCAAGGGGCGGGCGGGCGGGGAAAATCCGGCCGCGCCGGTGACTTAAGGAATTAAACAACCAATCCAGTAACCAATGAACTTTTTTGAAGCAGTCGAGGCGCGGCGGTCGGTGCGGAAATACCGGCCGGAGCCGGTGCCCCGGGAGGTGATCGAGAAGGCCTTGCAGGCGGCGCTGCTGGCTCCCAACAGCTCCAACCTGCAACCGTGGGAGATGTATTGGGTGAGAAGCCCGGACAAGAAGGCGCGGCTGGTCACGGCGTGCCTGGACCAAAGCGCGGCGGCCACGGCGGCGGAGTTGGTGGTGTTCGTGGCGCGCACGGACACGTGGCGGCGGAACCGGGACATGATCCTGGCGGCCTTGCAACAGCGGGGGAATCCCGCACCGCAGCAATTAAACTACTACCGGAAGATCGTGCCGCTGTTTTATGCGCATGGCTGGCTGGGGTTGGTGGGATTGGCGAAGCGGCTGGTGTTTCCCATCGTGGGCTGGTTCCGGCCGGTGCCGCGCGGTCCCTTCTCCCAAGCGCAACTCAAAGGGACGCTGAGCAAAACGGTGGCGCTGGCGTGTGAACATTTCATGCTGGCGATCACGGCGCAAGGGTATGCGACCTGTCCCATGGAGGGCTTTGATGAGCAGCGGGTGAAAAAAATCCTGGGGCGGGGTGGCGAATCCGCCATTGTGATGGTGATTTCGGTGGGCAAAGAGGATCCGGCGGGGGTCTATGGCGCCAGGCTGAGGTTTGATCCGAAACTGTTCGTGTTTGAGGTTTAGGACCGGCGGGCCAGGGGAAAATAACAATGGCGGCAAACGCAGGTTTGCCGCCATTTGATTTAAATTATACCGAGCCTCGATCAGGGATTGGTGGCGGGCACGCCGGCGGGCAGGGTCAGGTTACTGTTGGTGGCGGTGGACGGGCTGAGGTCGATGGGGGCGCCAGCATTGAGCTGGGCAAGCACATCGGCAGTCATATCGGCATCGCCTTTGTCATAAATGACGGAGTCGCTGGTGGAGTTGAGCACGAGGGAATAGCCGGCGAGCTTGGCCTTGGTTTTGATGGCGGCCTGGATATCGGCCAGCAGATTGGAGGTCATGCGCTGGACCTGGTCCTGCAACTGCACCTCCGCCTGCCGGCTGAACTGGTCATAGGCGGCTTTGGAATCATTGATCTGCTTGCCTTTTTCGCTGACGGCCTGTTTGCGGCGGCTGCGTTCCACGTCGGAAATGGTGGGGTCATCGGACTGGGTCAAGAGTTGTTTGTAATCCGTTTGGGCCTTGTCGAGGCCATCGGCCATGTCTTTGAGTTCCTTGCGCAAATCGGTTTTGCGGGTTTCGAGGGCGGCATTGGCCTGTTTGGTTTTCCAATAGCCGTTGAGCAGCTTGCGCATGTCCACCGTGGCGATTTTGGTTTGGGCATGGGCGGTCAGACTCAGGCCGGGGGCGGCGAGCAAGGCCAGCACCAGGAGGGCCGGCAGCAAGGTACGAATCAATTTCATAAGCGGGTGGGAATAAAGCAGAAACCGCCCAAAACGCCAGTCCAAAATCGGCGGCGGGGGGTTAATTAGGGTTGTTGGTATTGTGCAGACGGAAGAACTGGTACGCGTTGGTAGCGGGCAGGCTGAGGCTGTAAATACTGTTCGTGAGGGTCAAGCCGTTGGTCAGGTTCACCCAGTTGGTGGTCCCCAAATTGAATTTGCCCTGTAAGACATATTGCGCCATGGCCGGGTCAATGGTGGGGCTGTAAAGCCAGGACACGTTGACCGTATTGGTCTTGCGGACGGCATTAATGGCGAGGTTGCGGGGAAAATTCAGTTGAATCTTGGAGAGGAAGGCATCGCTCGCCCCATTGAGACTCGAAGTTTGGGCGGTGGCAGTGGGGAAATTGGTGACGGCGGTGGTGACTGGGAAATTACCAGAATAGGTCTGCCCGACCACGTAGGCGGAGCTGTTTTGATCCACGGCAATCGCGTTCCCAAAGTCATTCAGCGTGCCGCTGAGGATGACGGAGTAGAGCAATTGGGTGGCATTGGTGTTAAAGGCGGTAATGAAGACGCCATTGTCCCCGATATTGACCGCCTTGAGCCAGCCGAAGGCATTGGTGGTGGGAAAGGTGGGGGAACAGGTGGTGCCCACCACAAAGGCATTGCCGGCGGGATCCAGCGCCACGCCGGCAGCCGAATCCAGCAAAAGCCCACCAAAGACGGCGGAATAAGCCAGGCTGGAGGCATTCTGGGCATTGGTGGTGATGATTTTGGCGAGAAAAGCATTGGTGGTATAAATCAAGCCGTTGGCGTTATTGGCCATCCCATTGGCGATGATATTGGTGGCGGTGTTGGGAAAGCCCGGCGAGGTGGTCCAGCCAGTGACATAAACGCCGGTGTTGTCCACGGCCAAGTGCTGGGCGGCATCCGAGTAAGTGCTGCCCAGGAATGTGGAATACAGCAAATTAAGGCCGCCGGTGTTGGTCGGAGCCAGTTTGGCCACGTAGGCGTCAAAGCTCCCGGTGGGGACAGAACTGAGATTCAAATTGGTCTGAAACGCGTTCAGGTTGGGAAAATTGGTGGAGGCGGTGTAGCCGGTCACATAAACATTGCCACTGGCATCCACGGCAATGCCGGTGCCAACGTCGAAATTGCCGCCACCGAAGTAAGTGAGGTAATCCAGGTTGGTGCCCCAATGGCTGATACGGGCGATAAATGCGTTGCAGGTGGAATAGGTATAAGGGCAGGCGAGATAATTTAAATACTGGTTGGTCCCGCCGCCCGGCTGGCTGGCGAGTTGGAAGCGGACGGCGTTTTTAGCGGGCAGGTTGGTGGACTGGGTGTAGCCGGTCAAATAGACGTTATCCGAACTATCGAGCGCCAAGGCCAAAACGGCATCGGAAAGATTACCGCCCAGATAGGTGGAATAAATTAAATTGGCGCCATTGGTTGCCAATTCGGCCACAAAACCGTCGACCAAGTAGGAGTTGAGTCCGGGTAACCGCGAGCCACTAATGTGGTTGGTAATCCCGGGCACGCCGGGCAAGCCCAACACACTGTTGGTGACGGGGAAATCCGTGGAATCCGTGTAACCGGCCACGAAGGCATTGCCCGCCTGGTTTACGGCCAGAGCCAACGCGGTGTCCTCGCCGCTGCCGCCGAGGTAGGTGAGGTACTGGAGGTTGAAATTGGGGTCGAATTTGGCCACAAAGGCATCGCCGAGATACGTGCCGCCATGGAAGGTGGTCTGCCAGGCATTGGTTGTGGCCAGTTTGGGGGAGAGGGTGGCGCCGGCCACGAAGATGGAACCGTCGTTGGTATTGACCGCCACGGCCCACGCGGCATCGCCGGAGGAGCCGCCGAAGTAGGTGGAATAATTCAGGATGGGGTCGATGATCAATGGCCGGGTGGGGTCGTAGTCCCCAATGGTAAAGGCGACCGTGCGGGCATCCACCAACCGATAGCCGCCGGCGATTTCCTGGCGGACACCGGCGAACATCTGGTAGATCACCGGTTTGGGCTGGCGAATCTCACCAGGCCCGACCGCCAAAGCCAGGTCGCCCTGGGCATCGAGGGAAATTTTATCCGCGCCGGCAAAGCGCATTTGGATGACCGAGGGACTGGCGCCGGGGGCCACGGCAAAATCATATTCCAGGCGTTCCTGATTGCCGTAGTAAATGGCGCTGATGCCGGGATAAAGGTTCTCCACGCGGACCTGGCCATACATCGGCACGCCGGTGCGCCAGCTGGCGGCGGTGTTGCCTTGGAGGTAATTCACCTTGCCAGCCAGTTCAGCGGCCCCGTGCAGGCGGGCTTGCGGGCTGGCGCCGACCATTTGGGCCGAGACTGACTGGTGGTTGCGCAGGGTGAGTTGCAGCGCATCCGGCGAAATCAACACCCGGCTGGTGCTGCCGCTGGCCAGAAATTGCGGGAGACCGTCCACCGCCGGCTGTTCAGCAAAGAACAGCGGCACGCGACCCAAGGCCGGCCGGCCGGGCACCGGGGCGCCAAGGGAGGTGGAAACCGCCACGAAACCAGCGAGCAGCCAATGGAAGGTGAAACGAGTCATCTTAGAAATCACGGGTGTAACCGACCCCAAATTGGAATTGTCCGGAGCTACTGTTAAAGGCATCGTGGGTGATGGGGATGCCATAATCCAGACGCAGCGGTCCGAGATGCGGGATGTTCAGGCGCAGCCCCAGACCCCAGTTGTCGTTGTAATCCGTGGAAAAGGAGTAGGATTTGGGAGCGATGGCGCCAATGTCGTAAAACGCGGCAATGCGCAAGCCAAAGGAACCGGGCTTTTCAATGATGGGAATGCTGTATTCCAAGGAACCAAACCAGGAACTATCCCCACCGATGGGTTCATTGGGAACCATGCCGGGATTCAAAGGATCCTGGGACTCACGGGGGGCGATGTTACGATATTTAAAACCGCGCAAGTTGTACAAACCACCCAAATAATAGCGGTCATAAAAAGGCACATCCCCACTGCCCAGCGCCTGCGCAGTGCGCACCTGGCTGCTGACCTCGATGACATGGCCTTTTAAAAAGCCGGGGAAGAACCAGTCGTTTTTGGCCTCGAGTTTGTAGAAGGAAGTGTCGCCCTGGCTGACTTCGGTGCTGATTTCCGTGCGCTGGCCGTGGTTCGGCAATTCCACGCTGTTGCGCGTGTCGTAGGCGAGCGACGTGCCGACACGCTGGAAGACATGCTGGCCGGTCTGGTCCAGAATGGCCTGCGGCACATTGCGGGGCGAAAAGGGAGGAATGGAGCCGAAATTGGGCTGGTAATCATGCCAGCCCCCGTTCAAGTCAATCCCCACTTGCTCCACCGTGTAGCTGACACTGCCGATGACAAAATCACTCCACAAGGCGCGGGTGAGGCTGACGCGGGCCCCGAGGCGTTGTTCCCGAAAAATATTATTGGGGCTCTCGTAATCATCCTCGTGCAGGTACAGATCCACGCCCAAGGAGAGCTTGCGATTCAAGAACCAGGGTTCAATGAAGGAAAGCTCATAATCCTGGCGCCGGGTGCCCAACTGAATGCGAATGCGGAGTTTTTGACCGGCCCCCGTGAAATAAGGCGGATGGAACAAATCAAAGTTCCCCTGGGTCATTTGCACATAACCCACCAGGGAGTCCACGGAACTAAAGCCGGCGCCGAAGGTCAGATTGCCGGTGTTTTGCTCCTCGACATTGACCACGAGGTTTTTGCGCCCGGTGATGGGCGGGTCAGTGGGCTCGGGCTGCAAGTCCACCTTGTCAAAATATTGCAAGCCTTCGAGACGCTTCTTGCTGATCTTGACCCGGAACATGTCGAAGGTCTCGCCGGGGGAAATGGCGAGTTCCCGGCGCAGGACTTTGTCCTTGGTCTTCAAATTGCCGCGAATGTCGATTTTTTCCACCTTGGATTTCAGGCCCTCATCCACTTGAAATTCCAAATCCATGGTGCCGGCGGCGACGTTGGGCGAGCGCACGGCGCGCAAGGCTTGGCCCTGCGCCACCTCAATGTGGCCTTTGCTCCCGTAAAAATCCTGGATCTTCTCGGCGTCCTTGGTAAAACCGGAGGGACTGAACACATCGCCGGTGTCCATGGGCAGGCCATTCGGTCCCATCTTGTCGGGGGAATGCTCAAAGGCATTGTCCGCCGCGATGCCTTTGCGGATTTCCTCAACGGAATACAGTTTGTTGCCGGTGAACTTCACGCTGCCCACCTTGTATTGCTTGCCCTCAAACACCTGGAATTTGATGATGAGGGAATTAGTGGTGGGATGCACCATCAAGACGTTGTTGATGGTGAAATCCAGGTAACCGTGCTCATGGTAGTAATCCATGAGAGAATCGTGGTCGTGCTCGAAATCGTCGCTGTTCAACACGCCGGTGCCCATGATCCAGGACCACATGTTATGCCGGCTGGTCTTGAGCTGTTTCCGGAGGGTTTTTTGCGGGAAGGCGGTGGCCCCCTCGAACTGGACGTCCACGATGCGCACTTTCGGGCTCTCCACGATGTCAAACGTGACGACGCCGTGGCCGGTGAGTTCGTCAATGTCCAGGTGGTATTTGACGGTGGAGTCCGGGTAGCCGTACTTTTGGTACAGCGTCTGCATGTCCTGGGCCGCCGTGAAGAGCTTTTGCTCATCGAGCGCCTCGCCGACCTTGGAGGTGATCTTTTTCTTGAGCTTGGAAGCACTGACCTTCTTGTTGCCGGAGAGCTTGATTTCGGTGATGCGGGGCCGGACCTGAACAATATACGTCAGGACCATGCCGCCGTCATTGGCCACATCGGCGGCCACGCGGATATTGAAAAATTCGCCGGTGCCGTAGAGGGAATGGACGTCATCCTGGGTGAGGTTGGGCCGGTAGACATCGCCGGCTTTGAGCCGGATGTTGGAACGAACAAATTGTTCGCTGACGGAGGCAGGGCCGACAAATTTGACCTCGACACGATCGATCTTGGTGCCAGCGGACTGGCCAAAGGCGGCGGTGGCACAGCCCAGCAAGACGGTGGCCCCGAGGAGGTGGCACAGTTTTTTCATCCGTCTATCGGCCCGAAGGCATGTCTTCTTCACTGACTTTGGCTGCGGTTTCAAATCGCGTGTAAGTTTTTAAAAACGTTAAATTAACATCACCCGTCGGACCATTACGCTGCTTGGCGATCAACAGATTCACCGGCACACCCTCGGACTCTTCGGGCGGCGGACCCTCGTCCTCCTCCCCGGTGCTGGGTTTGTACAATAGACCCACCACATCGGCGTCCTGCTCAATGGACCCGGACTCGCGCAAATCGGACAACCGGGGTTTGCGGCTCTTATCTTTCTCCAATTCGCGGTTTAACTGGCTCAAGACCAGCACCGGCACCCGCAATTCCTTCGCCAAACCCTTGATGCCGCTGGAAATATCGGCAATTTCCTGCTGGCGGTTTTCTTGCGAACGACGGGCAGTAGAATGCAGGAGTTGCAGGTAGTCAATCACGAAAAACTTGACGCCGTGCTGCTGGGACATCCGGCGGGCCCGGGCGCGGAGCTGGAGAATGGACAAACCTGCGGTGTCATCAATGAACAGGGGCGCATTCGCCAGGCGCCCGGCGGCATTCAGAATCTTGGGGAAATCGGCCTCGCTCATGAAGCCTTCGCGGATGCTCCGCATATTCACCCGCGCGATGGAGGTCATCATGCGCAGGATCAGGGATTCCGCGCTCATTTCCAGGCTGAACACGCCGACCGGGATATTATGATCCAGGATCATGTTCTCGACCATGTTCATGGCCAGCGAGGTTTTGCCCATGGAGGGACGGGCGGCGATCACGATCATTTCACTGTGATGCAGGCCGTCGGTCATGCGGTCCAGATCCGCGAAGCCAGTGGGGATGCCGTTGAGGATGCCTTTGCGGTTGAAATAATTCTCGATGGTGCCAATGGCGAGGTTTACCAGTTCCTTGGTCCCCAGCACATTGCTTTGGGCACGGGATTCGCTGATTTTGAGAACATCGCGCTCCACCTCGTCGAGCAGGGCATCCACTTCCCCCTCGTAATCATAGACGCGGCCGACCACCTCGGAGCAGGTGGTGATCATCTTGCGGAGCAGAAATTTTTCCCGGACGATTTCGAGGTAATAGCTCAAATTGGCGGCGCTCGGCACGGCGTCCTGCAACTGGGTGAGATAGGTGAGGCCGCCGACTTGATCGAGCAATTGCTTGTCTTTCAAGCGCTGCTGGACGGTGATCAAATCCACCGGCTCGCGGGTGTTGAACATTTCCACGAGCTCCTCGTAAATGGTCTGGTGCCGGAGGTCGTAAAAGGTTTCCTTGCCCTCGTCCTTGAGCTTTTCGACGCATTCGCCAATGCATTCGTTGGGGGCCAGCAGGGCACAGCCCAGAACCCCCTGCTCCGCTTCGGGCGAATGCGGGGGCAGGCGGTCGAGTTTCAAGGAGTCCGGCGCGGCGTTTTTGCGCCGCCGGGTCTTCTTGAAATCCACGGGTCCACCGGTACCTTCGGAAGCTGCGTCCATCATGCATTAATGAAAGCCGTCCGCGGGGCTGATCGCGAGGAAAAGTTATTGGAGGTTATTAACATCTGCCGGCTGGTTTTACCGACCTTGAAACTGCCAAATCCAAACTTCCGAGCAGATACCAGCTTACAGGATTAAGGGCGGGAGCGGGGAGCAACGGTGAGCCCGCAAGGGTTGGGCCGATGGCAGCTTTTCAATCCTGAACTGCCACCACCGGCGGGCGGATGCTCACGGCATTGGTCCCGGGAAAATCGGCGGGGACGGGAACGGTCACCGGGCGGCGGGCCAGCCATTGGAGGGCGCGGGGGATAATGGTTTGCACCGCGGCGCAACGCAAACTTGCCGGGTCCACATCCCCCTTCCAGACATGGCCGAAAGTTGAGACGTAAACGCGGCCCTGGCCATAGGTCACCGTCCATTCCACCGGCCACAGCCAGCCCTGGCCGGGCTTGGTATCCCGCCCATAGGAAAGGACTTGCACGTTTTCGGCCGGGCCCCGGGCGAAATAGTAGACCTCGATCCCCGGGGTGAGCCAGGCGGGCGGCAGGCCGGCGTGGATGGGATGTTCGCCCAGGCAGGTGAGCAGGACGGTGCCGCGCGGGCCATGACCGGTGCCACTGCCCTGCCCCGGTGGAATGCGCAGGAGCTGGCCGGCTTCCTGCACCCGGATGGCGGTGCCCAAGTCCTTGTTCCGCCAGCAGAGGCCGACGATGGCTTCATATTCTTTCCAGCCGACAAAAGCATTCTCGGCGGAATGAAAAATGTACACGCCGCCACCGCCCCGAACAAAGTCGGCAAAATCTTTTTTTACGGGTTCGGGCCAGCTTGGTCCGCCGCCAATATCGTTACAGGTTTGAATCACCACTTGATAATCGGAAAAATTCGGCCGCCAGCGGGCGAAAGCCTCGGCCTTGGTTTTATCCGGGGCGGTACTGACGGAGACGTCAAAAAGGCCGGTGGGGGCGAGGATACCGCGCAACTGGGCGGTGGTCTGCCGCCAGTCGTGGTTGCTGAAGCCATCGAGAATGAGCACGCGGATATTACCCTCCGCGGCATGGGTGGCAAAACACAAGGCGGCCACCATGATGGCAAGCACGCTGCAGCAGCAACGGTGGTTCATGGCAATAATTTATGGGTAACCATGGGGAGGAGGCAAGTTCCGGCCGCTTCGCAAACCTGGTTGATGAAAACTCAGCGCGCGGCACGATGGAACATGACTGGGCTTTTTCGCTGCGGTATTGAAACGCCATTGCGGACAAAAGCGGATGCCGTGAGCCAATTGCCGGGCATGGGCGCTTTAGCGGAGAGGCTCACGTTGGATGAGCGTGATCGCTGGCTGTTCAGTCCATAGTCAAGGCGGTCCCCGTCATCAGCCTGGGATGTTGCCAACGCGAGTTGGAGTTTCGCTGCTGCGTTACGATCATTCCCGAAGGTCAGCGATCCCGCTTCAATAAATATTCCGCCAGGGCCTCCAACGCGACGGCTTTGCCCTTGAAGGGTTTCAGCGCGGCAAAGGCTTTGGCGGTGAGCTGCGCTGCGATTTTTCGGGATTTTTCCAGGCCCACAATGGCGGGGTAGGTCGCTTTTTGCACGGCCACGTCCTTGCCGGCGGTTTTGCCGAGTTGCTCGCTGGTTTGGGTGACGTCGAGGATGTCGTCGATCACCTGGAAGGCGAGCCCGACATGGTAACCGAAATCCGTGAGGGCTTTGAGCTGGGCCGGGGTGCAATTGGCGCTCATGCCGCCGAGGCGCACGGAACAGCAGAGCAAGGCGGAGGTTTTGCGTTCGTGAATGTAGCGGAGTTCATTGACCGACAATTGTTTGCCTTCGCCCTCCAGATCCGCCACCTGGCCGGCCACCAGTTGCCGGGAGCCGGAGGCAATGGCGATTTCCAAAATTAAATCCCGATGGGAATAACGCGGCCAGCCTTTGGCCTGGGCGGCGATCTCAAAGGCCTGGGTCAGCAGGGCATCCCCCGCGAGCACGGCAATGCCGTCACCAAAGACCTTGTGGTTGGTCGGCTTGCCGCGGCGGAAATCGTCGTTATCCATCGCCGGGAGGTCATCATGGATGAGCGAATAGGTGTGGATGCACTCCACGGCGCAGGCCAGCGGCAGGGCGTCCGCCTCTTTGCCACCACAGGCGGCGGCGGCGGCGAGCAGCACGGCGGGGCGCATGCGCTTGCCCCCGGCAAAAAGTGAATACC
This sequence comes from uncultured Verrucomicrobia subdivision 3 bacterium, assembly GCA_903936645.1. GTDB lineage: Bacteria > Verrucomicrobiota > Verrucomicrobiia > Limisphaerales > UBA11358 > UBA11358. Next base: position 7,863 of record CAIZWI010000458.1, on the reverse strand, counting down.
GCATGGCCTTGTGAATGGTGGCCGGCTTGGTTTTTTCACTCGGCAGAAACTGGTCCAGCGCGGCATTCACGGATTCCGTGCGGCTGGCAAGGTAGGCGGACAGGTCAAAGGCGGGTTGGGTGGCCATAAATTTTCGGTAAGTTTTAGAAAATGCGGCGACTGGCGCAAGGTTTTAGGTGATTTTTTTATTGCAATGGTCCCGGGAAAGGGTACTCTACCCCGCTAATTTGATTTAAAAATTGTGAACGCTGAACTTTGCAAACGGGCTAACGAAAAAGTGGGGAATCCGAATGTCCTCATCAACATCATTTCCCGCCGGGTGCGCCAGTTGAATTCTGGCGGGGGCGGTTTGAGCCGTCCGCTGATTGCCGATGTCGGCAACCTGGGGCTGGCGGACATTGCCCTGCGTGAATTGCTGGAAGACAAAATCGGCTGGGACATGCCGGAACTGGCCGAAGTGGTGCGCCAGCCGAAAAAGAAGAAAAAGCGCTGAACCGCTCCTTTGCCGCCTTGACCGACCCATTTTGGTATTTTTTACCGGCCGGAAGACTTTCTTCCGGCCTTTTTTTATCCGTGTCTTCCGCCGCTTTTGCGGCTAAATTAAAGCATGTCTGACATCGTGACCAACCACAAGGCCCGGCGCGATTACCATATCCTGGAGACGTACGAGGCGGGCATCGTTCTGCACGGCACCGAGGTGAAGGCGCTGCGCGCGGGCAAGGGGCAAATTGCGGATGCCTTTGCGCGGGTGGAGGGCGACCAGGTGTTCCTGCACAATGCCCACATCGACGAATACACCCACGGCAACAACCAGAATCATCAGCCCAAGGGCGTGCGCAAGCTGCTGCTGCACAAGACGGAAATCCGCAAGCTGACCGCCCTCGCCGCCGTGAAGGGCAATGCCCTGATCGCGCTCTCGTTTTACTGGAAGAATGGCAAAGTTAAAGTGGGCCTGGGCGTGGGCAAGGGCAAACACGAATTTGACCGCCGCGATGACCTGCGCGAACGGGATGCCGACCGCGAACTCAAGCGGGCGACGATGAAGTATTCCAAGAATAAGTGACCGGGGACGGAAACTTCAAAATTCAAACTCCAAAATTCAGAGAAACTTCAAGCTCCAAGCCTCGAGCGGAGGCGGAGTGCCGGCTGACGTACCACGGTTAAAAACAAATCGTCAAACGGGCGAACCCGTTTGACGATTTGGCTAAAAGGTTAATGGCGGTTTAGGCCTTCTTGGCGGCTTTGGGAGCCTTCGGAGCCTTCGCCACGGGCTTGGGAGCCTCGGCCTTGACTTCCGGCTTCACCCAGGTGCGCTTCGGTGCCTTGGTGATCAGACCCTTTTTCAGGGCGGCCGCGGTGACGCGCATATAGCGCACTTCGCCGCTGGGCAGGATCGCCTTCACGCGCTGCAAGTTCGGCAGGAACCGGCGCTTGGTGATGGCCGTCACGTGCGTGCCGATACCACCGCTTTTCTTGGATTTACCACTGCGCCAGATGATGCTGCCCTTGATGGGGGCTTTGCCGGTTAATTCACAAATTTTCGCCATAAATTCTTTCGTTAAAGAGTCGCTGATACTACCAGTGAAATCCCACTATGCAAGCCCTATTTCAGTAAATTCTGCGTGCCTTTCCCGCCCCCCGGGCGTATGCTAATCTTTCAAATTTATGGCTACCATCAAACCTTTTGCCGCCCTGCGTCCCCAACCCGAACTCGCCGCGCGTATTTGCGAACTGCCGTACGACGTTATGTCCTCCGCCGAGGCCCGGCAGATGGCGGCCGGCAATCCGCTGAGCTTTTTGCACGTCAGCAAACCGGAGATTGATCTGCCCGTGGATCTGGATGTGCACGCCCCGGAGGTGTATGCGAAAGGCCTGGAGAATTTCACGAGCCTGATCCGTCAGGGCGCGCTCCAGGTCGATACCCAGCCCAATTTTTATCTCTATCGCCAGATCATGGGGGGGCATGGACAACTCGGCCTCGTCGCCGCCGCGGATTGCGCGGAATACCTCGCCGGCATCATCAAGAAGCACGAACTGACCCGGGTGGACAAGGAAGATGATCGCGTCAAACACATTGAAACGTTGAATTCCCAGACCGGGCCAGTGTTCCTCACCTACCGGGCCGTGGCCGAACTCGACGCACTCTTTGCCCGCCTGGTAACGGGCGCGCCCGCCGTGGATTTCACCGCCACGGACGGCGTCCGGCACACGGCCTGGGTGGTGGCCGCCGCCGCCGATCAAGCCTTCATCGAGCAAGCCTTCGCCCAGATTCCCTACCTGTATATTGCTGACGGTCATCACCGCAGCGCCGCCGCCGGCCGGATTTTTCAATCGCGCCAGGGGGCTGGTGCAAGCGCCCGCTTTCTCACGGTGATCTTTCCGCACAATCAAATGCAGATTCTGCCCTATAACCGCGTGCTGAAAGATTTGAACGGCCTGACCCCGGCCGCGCTGTTGGAACGGCTGTCCAAAGTGTTCGCCATCAACACCCCGGGCCAGCCAAAGCCCACCGGCAAGCATGAACTGGGCTTCTATTTCCAAGGCCAATGGCACACCCTGACCTTCCACCCCGAGCTCACGGCCACGCATGATCCCATTGAAAAACTGGACGTGACACTCTTGCAGAAGAATGTGCTGGCCCCGCTCTTCAACATTGCCGATCCGCGCACCAGCACCCGCATCAATTTTGTGGGCGGCATCCGTGGCACCGCGGAACTGGAGAAACTGGTGGACAGCGGCGAATATGCCTGCGCGTTCAGCATGTTCCCCACGAGCATCGAGGACCTCATGGACATCGCGGATGCCGGCGGCATCATGCCGCCAAAGAGCACATGGTTTGAGCCGAAGTTACGGGATGCGATGTTCTGTCACATGATTTGAAATTTGCGGCAAATTTCCGCATGAGTGGCAGGCCATCGCCATTGGATACACCCAAGGCGGGCACTACTCCCGCTGCCTAAGCACAGGCCGAGGGCAGCGAGCGAACTCCGGGAAGCAAACCTGGAAAACCTCAGGGGACCATTCCTGAAGGTGTCTTATCCGGTCCTATCCGGCGCGGGATCCCTGGCGAACGGATCGCTGCCGGGGATGGCATTGCGCAAGCCGCCTTAGGGCAGAAAGCGAACGCAGCTTCAGGCTGGAGTGCCAGCCGGACCTTCCTGGCCCCTCAGGCACATTGAATCATGCCAGCGGCGGGCGTCAGAACCGGTACTTCACACTAATCCGCACATACGGGGAGGGTTTGAAATTCACCCGCTGGTCCACATCCTTGTAGTTCAGCTCCCGATACACGGAATAACCGCCCTCGAGCTCCGCCTGCAAGCCGAGCACGATTTTGCACCCCAGCCCCACTCCCAATTGCAAATCGCGGTAGGAGCCCAGCGCGTCGTGGTAGGCGGTGCCGGTGCCGGGAATGGTCAGGGTATCGCTGGTGCGGAAGATGGTGCCGCTGTAATTGAGCCCGGTGTAAGCCGCCCATTGCTCATTAAACTCATACGTGAGCCGCGTCTTGGGCACCCCCGCTTGCAGGGTGTAATGGTCATTGATGGCCCAGCGCAGACCGGCGATGGGAAAGACCGGGATGTCGCTATCCGGCTCGACCAGCAGGCCGAAAGTCCACAGGTGCGTCCGGTCCTGAATCCAGGTGCTCAGCACCCCGCCGGTGCCGCCGAAATCGTCCCCGCGCAAGTCCGTGAAACGGTAGATGGAGGCACCGCCAAACGCGGTGAACGTCCATCGGTCGTTCCAGCGATAGCCCACGCCCGGCAGGAACCGCAGGGTGTGAATGTCATCCGGCACGGGCAAATTCGGAACCGTGTCGAGATAGAAGTTGGCGGAGAGCACATTCGCCTGGAGAAACCATTGGGGCGAGAGGGGACGGTGCCAGTCGGCCTGAATCGTCAGGGCGGAGGCATCCGACCGCGCGTAATCCTTGCCTTGAAACCGCGTGGTCCCCGGGGCGTCGTAGCCATAATCGACATTTGCCTGAATGCCCTGCTCGAGCAGAATTTTGGGCATGGCCGGCTGCACAATGTCCCGGCGATGAGCCGGTTCGTCCTGGGCCTGGGCGGCGATCAGACAGCCCGTCGTGGCGGCGCAAAGCGAAAGGAATTTATTCATAATGGTGGTGCTCCCAAATCAAGCGCTGCCAAACTAATGCAGGCACCATAAATGTCAAATAATTTGCCATGGGTTAAACAGCCAGCTCCCCGACATTGAGTTGGCGGCCGCGCCCCCCATGCCCTTGGGCAAAGGGTATTAATTCCCAGCCTGAAGCCAGCGCACGGTCTTCGCCGCCAGCCGGTCAAAGGCCGTAACGCACAGCGCCAGGTGCTCCTCGCGCGTGTCCTCAATTTTATTGTGACTGATCCCATGCAGGCTCTGCACAAACATCATCACCGTGGGCACACCGGCCCGCGCCACTTCGGCAGCATCGTGCAAGGGCCCCGAAGGCAGCCGGTGCGACTGGCCACAGGTTTCCTGAATGGCCGCCTCCGCGAGGTCGATCAACTCGGGATGAAAGGGCCGGGGCGCAATGTCCCACAGGCGTTCCCAGGTCACGGTCACCACGCCTTCGTGGGCAAAACGCTCGCTGGCAGCGCGCGCCTCGGACAGCATCACTGCCAGCGCCAGGGCGTCGAGGTGCCGTTGGTCCAGGGTAAGGCGGCATTTGGCGACCACGCTGGTCACAATCCCGGGCTGGGTGGTGCAGCTGCCAATCGTGCAAACCCCGCCCCGGCTCCGCGCGGCGATGGCGTAAATCTCCTGACTCATTTTCGCCGCCGCCAGCAGCGCGTCCCGGCGCCGGTTCATCGGGGTGCTGCCGGAATGCGCGGCCTGTCCGTGAAACGTAATGGCGTGCCGCTCCACCCCGAAGGTGCCCAGCACCGCGCCCAGGGGCAAATCCAGATCCAGCAACACTGGTCCCTGTTCGATATGCAGTTCCAAATAGGCGGCCGCGTTTTTTAATTCCACTCCGCTCTCCTTGACCCGCTCCAAATCCAGCCCGACCACCTTTAGCGCCGCCGGCAGGGTGATGCCCTCCCGGTCTTTGAGCCCGCGGGCTTCGTCCAAATTCAAATTGCCGGAGCAGGCCGAGGAACCAAACAAGCTTTTGCCAAAACGGGCGCCTTCCTCATCCGCCCAGTCGACCAACCGGACCGTCACTGGGGGCCGCCCGGCATATTGCTCGTTGAAATGCCGCAGAATTTCCAGGCCCGCCAGCACATTTAGACAACCATCCAGCCAGCCGCCATTGGGCACCGAATCCAGGTGCCCGCCAATGATCAGCGCGCGCTCCGACCCGCCGTGCAGCGTGGACCACAAATTGCCGGCGGCGTCCACGTGGGTTTCCACCGGCAGCGTGGCGAGCTTCTGGCGCAGCCAGGCCCGGGCAGCCACCCAGACCGGGGTGAAGGCCACGCGCTGCGCGCCGTCGGCATTCCCCGTGAGGGCGCGCAATTCCTTTAGTTCAGCGATGGTCCGTTGCGGATTTAGGCGGGCAGTCATGCAGCACAACTTTTGGAAATTATTGTGGCCATGGCTGCCAAAGCGAGTTAAAAGTGAAAAGTGATTGTGAACCACCAGTCAGTTTGATGTTATGCCGACACTAGCCACCCAGGTCGATGGACTGTCCCTGCCGAATCCGTTCATTATCGGATCCGGTCCGCCGGGAACGAATCTGAATGTCATCACCAAGGCGTTCAAGGAAGGCTGGGGCGCGGTGATCGCCAAAACGGTGAGTCTCGATGCCTCCAAAGTGGTCAATGTCACCCCGCGCTATGCCAAGCTGCACGCGGGCAGCGGTGAGGTGATCGGCTGGGAAAACATTGAACTCATCAGCGACCGTCCCTTCAAACTCTGGGAGGAAGAATTTAAGAAATGCAAAGACCAGTTCCCCGCCGGGGTGCTGATTGCCTCGGTCATGGAGGAGTATCGCCAGGATGCGTGGATGGAAATCATCCAGCGCTGCGAGGCGGCCGGGGTGGATGGTTTTGAACTGAATTTCTCCTGCCCGCATGGCCTGCCCGAGCGCAAAATGGGGGCGGCCATGGGCCAGGACCCGGAGATTTTGGAAGCGGTGTGCGGCTGGGTGAAGTCCGCCACCACCAAACCTTTCTGGGCCAAAATGACCCCGAACATCACGCATATTGAAGACCCCAGTCGCGCCGCGCTGCGGGGCGGAGCGACCGGCCTGAGCGCCATCAACACCCTGCGCAGTGTCATGGGCGTGAACCTCGACACCCTGCGCCCGGAACCCACCGTGGAGGGCTACACCACGCCTGGGGGCTATTCCGGCAAAGCCGTCAAACCCATCGCCCTCCGCATGGTCATGGAAATGGCCACCCTGATTCGCAAGGAATTTCCGGGTCGCTCCCTCTCCGGCCTCGGCGGGATTGAGAGCGGGCACGACGCCGCGGAATTCATCCTCCTTGGCGCCGACACCGTCCAAGTCTGCACCGGGGTGATGAAGCACGGCTACGAATGCGTGAAGCCCATGTGCGACGAACTCCTCGCTTTCATGGCCAAACATAACTTCGCGACCCTCGCGGATTTCCGCGGCAAGAGCCTGGACTACTTCACCACCCATGCGGACCTGGTCAAACGCCAGGGCGACCGCAAAGCCGCCCAAAAAGCCGCGGCCGCCGCGAAAGTTGTAAAAACGGACGGGGAATGGACTGGGGAGGAGTTTGTGAGGCAGTCGGATGCGCTGTCACGTTCGTGAAACTTCAAAATCCAAAATCCAATATTCAGAGAAACTCCAAGCCTAAAGCTTCAGTAATGGCGTGCGTGCAGTATCCCGCGATTGAATCGCAGACATGGGCTTTGCAGGAGACGGAAGACCAGGCGGCACCACAGCCGCATCCCTTTGATCTTGAAGAGCGCACGGCCAAGTTCGGTGAAGCGATTATTCGCTTTTCCAAAAAAGCACCGGTAAATCCGACCACCAAACGTCTCATTGATCAACTGGTTGGCTGTGGCACCAGTATCGGGGCCAATTATTGCGAGGCCAGCGAGAAGGTTTCCAAAAAGGATTTTAAAAACACCATTGGCCGTTGTTCTAAGGAAGCGAAAGAAACCAAATTTTTCCTGCGCATGATGGCCGCTGCGGAAGCTTCCATGGCCACGGAAGCTCGAGCACTTTACCGCGAAGCCAATGAACTTCACCTGATCTTCGCCGCCATCTATCGCAAATGAATGTCCCCGCACCCAACTATTTCGATTCCCTGCCAACCTTAATGAATGGGTGGACCACCAGGCCGTGGAAGCTTGAAGTTTCCCTGGAATTTGAAGTTTGAAATTTGAAGTTTATGATTCCCTGCCCTCAATACATCGCCGGCGAATGGCTCACCGCCACCGGGCCCACCACGCCAGTCTACAACCCTTCCACCGGTGCGGTCATTGCGGCCTGCCCCGTTGGCACGCTGGCAGACGTCCATGCCGCCGTGGCGGCCGCGCAGGCTGCCTTCCCCGCCTGGATGGAAACACCCGCGGTGGAACGTGTGCGCGTGCTGGCGCGGTTCAAAATGCTGCTGGAAGAACACTTCGAGGAAATCGTCACCTGCAACACCCGCGAGCATGGCAAGACCCTGGTCGAATCGCGCGGCGATGTGAAGCGCGGCATGGAAGTCGTGGAATTCGCCCTCGGCACCCCTTCCCTCCTCATGGGCGAAGTGCTGGAGAATGTCGCGCGCGGCATTGATTGCGAGGCCATTCGCCAGCCCCTCGGCGTCTGCGCGGGCATCACGCCGTTTAATTTCCCCGCAATGGTGCCGCTCTGGATGTATCCCATCGCCATCGCCTGTGGCAACACCTTTGTCCTCAAGCCCAGTGAAAAGGTTCCGCTGACCACCCTCAAAATCG
>CAIZWI010000457.1 GCA_903936645.1 uncultured Verrucomicrobia subdivision 3 bacterium | reverse complement strand
TGATTCGGTGATAATCGCCTCACCATTTCCGGGTATTGTCGCCCACCCCGTTGTCAATTATGGTAATGCACCATTTACGCAACCACTTTGATTACGACGATGATTTCCATGCGTCCCCCCCGGCGGCAATTGCTTTCCCTGACGCGGGCGGGTTGGGCGTTCCTTCCTTTGTTTTTATGGGTCTTGCTCTGTCCCGGCCGGGCTGGGGCCGGGGGCACCTGGACTCCTTTGGCCAGCGGGCCGCCGGTCGGGGTAAATAACGCCATGTTGCTCAGCGACGGCACGGTGCTGGGTATGAATGGCTCTGGCCAGTGTGTCAAACTGACGCCGGACAGCCACGGCAGTTATGTCAATGGCGCCTGGACCTCGCTGCCCACCATGAACAACAGCCGGCTGTTTTTTGCTTCTGAGCTCCTCACCAATGGCACGGTGTTTGTCGCCGGCGGGGAATACGGCAGTGGCGGCAGCTCCGCTGAAATTTATGACCCGGTGAACAACTTATGGACAGCCATTCCTTGCGGCCTGGGTTTGGGCGATGCCATTTCCAAACTTCTCCCCAACGGCAATCCACTCGTTGGCCCCGCCAATAATGGCGGCGACTGCTTCATTTACAATGTGGTTTCCAATAGCTGGTCCGCCTCGGGCTATGCCTTGGGCGGGCAGGACGAGGCTGAATGGGTCAAACTGCCCAGTGATAACATCCTCACCATTGATATTGGCACCCAGAACTCCGAGCATTACCTCCCGTCGTTGAACCAATGGATTCAGGATGGCGGCGTGCCCGTGCCTCTTTACGGGTATGGCGCGGAACTGGGGGCCGGATTTTTGCTGCCGAATGGCAAGGTGTTTTACCTGGGGGCCACTACCAACACCGCCATCTACACCCCGGGGGCAACCGTGAGCAGCCCAGGCAGTTGGGTGGCCGGCCCCGGCATGCCGAACAATCTCGGTGCTGTGGATGCGCCCGCCGCCATGCTGGTCAATGGCAAAGTGCTCTGCGACCTGGGCCCGGTGACGGGCTTCAACGGACCGTGCAGCTTCTATGAGTATGATTACGTGGCCAACACGTTCACGCTGGTCAATGCCCCCGGCAATGGCAGTTCCTACAACAGTGTGCCTTATGCCAATAGCATGTTGGATCTACCCGATGGCACGGTCCTGTTCATCGGCGGCCAAAATTCCGGTGCGCTATATGTCTACACCCCCGATGGTGCGCCTCTGGCGGCGGGTGTTCCGGTCATCATCAGTCTCACGCAAAATCTGAATGGTTCCTATCACCTCACTGGTAACGGCTTGAACGGTATCTCCGAAGGCGCAGCTTATGGTGATGATGAGCAGATGAATGGCAATTATCCGCTGGTGCGCCTCACCAACAACGCCACGGGGAATGTTGCTTACGCCCGCACCTACGGCTGGAACAGCACCAGTGTGATGACCGGCAGCCGCGTGTTGACCACCGAATTTGCCCTGCCCCCCAATCTGCCGCCGGGCACATATTCGCTCGTCGTGACCGCCGTCGGCAACCCGTCCGCCCCCCGCACCTTTGTCTATGCTCCGCCTTCTGCGCCCTATGGTTTGGCCGGCACGGCTGGCAATGCCAGTGCCACCCTGTCCTGGAACCCGGTTGCCGGTGCCAGTGCTTACAATCTCAAACGCCTCACCACCACCACTCCGCCCTACTATGCCACCGTGGCCACCGTCACCGGCACCAGCGCCACCAACAGCGGCCTGGCGAATGGCATGAGTTATTTTTACGCCGTCTCCGCCGTAAGTTCCGGGGGCGAGAGCACCAATTCCGCCCCCGTTATCCTTACCCCCGCCGGTCCGCCGCCCGTGCCCGTGAATGTGTCCGCCATGCCGGACACCTTCGCCCGCATCGACCTGGCCTGGACCCCGAGTTTCGCTGCCACGAGTTATAACCTTAAACGGTCGACGGTTCACAACGGCAGTTACACCAAAGTGGCCACGTCCGTGAATACCTTTTTCACCGACTCCGGGCTGGTCAGTGGCACCCCCTATTATTATGTGATCTCCGCCGTCGGTCCGGGTGGGGAAAGCGCCAATTCCGTCGAAGTCAGCGCCACCGCCGCGCCATTGGCCAATGGTGGATTCGAATCTCCTGCCATTGGCGGGAATTACCAGTACGTGCCCACGAACGCGTTCTGGACCTTTAGTGGCACGAACGGCAATGGCTCCGGCATCCTCGGCAACGACTCCGGCTTCTCCAACCCCAACTCGCCCGAAGGCACCCAGGCCGCTTTTGTGCAAAGCAACGGGCTGGTGTCGCAGGTCCTCTCCGGCTTTGTGCCCGGTACCACTTATTACATTACATACTCCGCCGCCCAGCGTTCCGGTTCCTCGCAAAACGGCGGCGAGTCGTGGAATGTCCTGCTGGATAACTCCGTGATTCAGAGCAACGCCCCGGGCAGCACCAGTTATACGGATTATACCGCTCCGTTTGTCGCCACCGCCAGCACCCACACGCTGGCCTTTGTGGGTACGGACCTTGCCGGAGGCGATAATACCGTCTTTCTCGACAATGTCCGGGTCTCCCTCACGCCCCCGGGGATTGCCAATTACAGCTTTGAAGTCCCCAATATCGGCGGGGGTGCCTACCAGTACAATCCTGCCGGCGCATCCTGGACCTTCACGGGTGCCAGTCCCAACGGCTCCGGCCTCGTTGCCAACGGCAGCGGCTTTTCCAACCCCACGGTCCCGCTGGGCGCGCAGGCGGCGTTTGTCCAGGAGCATGGCACCGTGTACCAAATCATCTCCGGCTTCAAACCCGGTACGAATTACGTTTTAAATTATTCCGCCGCCCAGCGTCCCGGCAACAGCCAGTCCTGGAATGTGCTCATCGATGGCACGGTGATCCAGAGCAACAGCCCGGGGCCCGCCAGCTTCACGAATTACACCGCCACCTTCAAGGCCACGTCCACCTCCCACAAGCTCACCTTCACCGGCACTGACCTCGCCGGGGGCGATAACACCGTGTTCATCGACAACATCACGCTCACCGCGCCGCCGCCGCCTGTTGCTCCCGTGGTCACCCTCACCGCCCCTGCCAACAGCGCCGTGGTCACCGTCCCCGCCGTTATCAGCCTCGCCGCCAGCGTGGTGACCAACGGTAATCTTATCAGCTATGTGCAGTTCTACGACAATGGCAGCACTCTGCTCGGTCGCGCCAGCAGTCCGCCGTACACTTATAATTGGAGCAACCCGGCCAACGGCAATCACACGGTGTTTGCCCGGGTCACCTACAACGGTGGCAGCGTGATGGACTCCGCCGCCACCAGCCTGACGGTCGTGAGCGGCAATGTGAATTTCAGTTTTGAACTGCCTGCGCTCGGGGGCGGCAATTTCCAATACAACCCCGCCGGCGGTTCCTGGATCTTTGGCGGCGCTTCGGGCAACGGCTCCGGCCTCGTCGCCAATGGCAGCGCCTTTGGCAATCCCGCCGCCCCGCTGGGCACCCAGGCCGCCTTCCTCCAGGGTTATGGCAGCATCGCCCAGACCCTCACCGGTTTTATCCCCGGCGTTACGTATACGGTCACCTTTTCCGCCGCCCAGCGCAGTTCGGTTGCCACTGGCGGCGAGTCGTGGAATGTTCAGGTCGACAACACAGTCATCACTAATTTCAACCCCGGCGGAGCTGGTTATTCCCCCTCTGCCGCCACCTTCACCGCCTCCTCCGCCATCCAAACCCTGTCGTTCGTCGGCACCGACCTGGCGGGGGGCGACAACACGGTCTTCCTCGACAACGTCCAGATCGTCCCGCCCATCCCGCCCGTCACCCCGCTCATCACCCTCAATGCCCCAGGCAACGCCACCTCCCTGTTAGCCCCGGCCACGGTCCCGTTGGCCGCCACCGTCACGGCCAACAGCAACCAAATCAATAGTGTCGTCTTTTATTATAATACCACCAACCTCATCGCCCAGGTGACCAATCCGCCCTACACCGCCACTTGGACCAATGTGGCCGCCGGCAGCTACACTTTGCTGGCCCGGGTGAATTACAATAACGTCAGCTCCGTGGCCTCCGCCTCCGCAGTGCTCATGGTCACCAATCCGCTGCCGCCGCTCCCGCCGGCAAACCTGGCCATCACCAGCCTCTCCAACCAGGTGATGCTTGCCTGGTCCGCCAGTGCGGGCGCCACCACCTACAATGTAAAATCCTCCCTGACGAATGGCGGAACTTACACCCTCGTCACCAGCCTCGCCGGCACTAGTTACACGAACTCCAGCCTGACCCCCGGTCTCACTTATTACTATGTCGTGTCGGCCTTGAATCTCGGTGGTGAGAGCGCCAATTCCCTACCCGCCAGCGCCACGCCCGAAGCCCTGCCGCCGCCGTGGCTGGCGGCCGACGTTGGCAATGTGGGGCTCCCCGGCCTCGCCAGTTATCTTAATGGCAGCTTCACGCTGGCTGGTTCTGGCACCGATATTGGTGGTACCGCCGATGCGTTTGCCTATGTCTATCGGCCCATCAGCGGCAACTGTGACTTGCGCGCCCGCGTCACTGGCCTGTCCAATACCTTTCCCCCGGCCAAAACCGGCGTCATGCTGCGGGAAACTCTCGCCACCGATTCTGCGAGCGCCCTTCTGGACGTCACCTCCGGCAACAGCTTGGAATTCATCTGGCGCGGGAATGCCGGTGCCGTGGCCGTGAATGCCAGCTTCCCGGCTTTCAGCGCGCCCACTTGGGTGCGGCTCGTGCGCAACCTGAATACCTTCACCGCTTATGCCAGCTCCGATGGCACCAACTGGCTCAAGCTTGGCACCTCGCCCACCATTGTCATGGCTACTAATATTACCGCTGGCCTGGTCGTCAATTCCCACAATAACGCCGCCCTTGCCACCAGCATGTTCGACCATGTCAGCCTGCCCGCCCCGCCTGACAGCATTTACCAACCCGCGCAACTTACCGCCAGCCGGTCATCCAATGGCACCTTCAGCCTGCAATTTCCCGGGGTGAACGATTTGAATTACGTCGTTGAAACCTCGACCAACCTCTCGGATTGGACGGGTATCTTCACGAATGCCCTGACCGACGCCGATGCGGGGATTTTCATATATACCAATGCCGCTGCCTCCGACTCCGTGCGCTTCTATCGGGTGAGCCAGTAAGCGGATGTTTTTTGGCCAGCTTACTTCGTTCCTGGCAATACCACCGTCACCCGGCTCACCCGCCGGGCCAGGCCGATTTCCTTGCCCGCTTTCTTTTTCTTCTCGTCAGTTTCGTCCCCAGTTTCGCCCGTTTTCGCGGCCTGTATGCTGCTGTCCTCCGTGGTGGTGGCCACTTCCTTCGCCGCACTCGTGGTTTCCGGCGCACTGGCCGCCACCGTAACCCCATTGATGCCCACCGGGTTTTCCGAAATCACCTGGATCGTCGGGCCGCTCCCGCTGTCGCCGGAACCGCCATCGGTGAGACTCACACTCGGACCAAACGCCACGCCCGGACCAATCAGATTCGCGTCCAGTGTCACAGAATGAAAGCCCACGAAAAATCCCTTCACTTCCCCGGTGGCCTTCGCCAGCACGTTTTGCGCGACAATCCCCGAACCGCTCGCATCCACATCCCGCCCAGGACTGATGAAGGTGGTAAAATTAAACGGATCAAAACTGCTGCCCCCCGCATTCAAGGCCGCGAGGAATCCCGCCTGGTTGCCGGAAACCTCCAGGTTCAGCACCTGTCCCGCCGTTGGGGCCACCCCTAACAAGGTGAGCAGCTCCGTCCACACCGGCGCCGCCACCGCCTGCCGCTGGTTGCCAATCACCACCGTCTGCGCCGCATCCGTCGGCAGCCCATTCGCCACCGTACCTTGCACCCGTGGGTTCCCCAGGGCCGCCGCCGTAATTGCATTTCCCTGCGCATCCCGCAGTTCATACCCGCTGAACAGGCCCGCGATGGCCCCCGAGGCATCCGTGCCATTTAATTCAATTTGCAGAATGCCACCCTGACTGGCCAGCGTCGTCCCCCGGGGCGATTCCACCAGGATGTTGCCCAACCGTGCATTGGAACCGGGAATCGTGTACGCCACAATGCCGCTCCCGGCAATGCCAATCGGGGCGATGGGCACCAACTGGCCGGACACCGGGTCGATTTGCACCGCATCCACATTCACGTAGCCACTGCCACCATTGCCCGCATTCACGCCGCCCGTCAAGGATTCCACGGTGACATTCCCGCCGTTGTACGCGGCGATGCGCGAGTTGTTGAGATTGATATCGCTCTGCGCCACCACCGTCACATTGCCGCCGCTTTCCGTGAAAATGCCTTTGGGCGCGTAATGGTCGCCAATGCTAATCGCGGAATTCGCTCCGCCCACATTCAGGACCCCGCCCACGTTGAGCAAAACCCCCGCCTGCCAGCCCGCGTTCGCAATCTGTGAGGAGGTCATGTCCAAATCCCCTGTAGTCCGCACCGTCAGGTCCGCTCCCGGTTGCGAGGTGCTCGCCAGACCATAGGTCGGCGTGGGGGCCGTGTTCGCATAAATGCCGCCTGAGGTCGCCAGATCAATAGTGTTCGCTGTGATCAGGAAATGCCCGGGACCGTATAGACCCAGGCCCTGGTCATTAATGGTGGCATCCGCACTGTTTGCGTAAAGTTGTTGAAGGGCGCTGATCTGGCCTGCACTCAGGGTGACGGGTGTGGTGGTCGGATTATTGTTGGCGTCCAGCACCGGCTGGCCGTACTGGTCCAGCACTTTGAGCGACGGATTCAGCAACCAGGACGCTTCCGTGGGCGACATCACCCCCACAAAAGTGAGGTTGCCCGTGGTGGAATCGTAAAACAACTTGCTCAGCAACGTCGCCGGCAGACCGCTCAAGGTCGGGTCCAGCAATCCCGCGGGCAGTGCCTCCGGCAGCGTCTGGCTCGTCAGGTCACCCCGGTAACTGATTTTCCCCGCCACCTGGATAAACGTGGTTTGATTCGCGGAGGAATTCTGGCCCACAAACCCAAAATTCTTCGCATCGCCGCCCACGGTGATGTTCGCAAAAGTCGGCACGGTCAAGCCGAAGGAATGGATGCTCCCGGCAATGTTCAAGACCACCGGGCTCGTGTCGCTGCTCGGCGAGGTATTGGCCGGGCCGTTGAGAAAGGTGGTGGCGTCCAGCGGGTTGCCATCGGACATCACGATCCCCGTGAGCGGGCCCGCTTGCGTGGCCCCGATCAGGTCGCCGCTGCCGCCGGCTGTCCCGCGATTGCGGGTGGTGGAAATTTGCAAATTCCCCGCTGCCGAGGGAAACATCACCAGCGAATTATTCACGGTCACACCGCCCGCCCCCGCACTCAGCGTCACCACCGGAGGATACACCGGTTCCTGGTAAGTATTATGGGTCACCGGGTCCACAATGGCGTTGCGTCCCTGTCCCAGATTCGAACCATCCAGGGTGATGTTGTCTCCCGCCCACACATGCAGGGCGGCCGTGGAGCCATAGGCATACACCCCGCTCGGATCAAACGTGCCGCTGAGGTTGCGCACCTCCTCGATATAAGCCAGCGAAGCCGACCAGACATTCCACGAGCCAGTGTCCAAGCTCAGCGTCAGCGGCGTGACAGCATCGCCCGCCGTCGCACTGGCTTGCAGAATTTGGGGTGTGCCCCCGGCCAGGGAAACCCCCGCCAGGATGGTGCCCTTGCCGGAACTTACCTGGAAATATCCTTTCACCTCATTGCCTGCCGCCAGCGAGACATCCCCGCTGCCATAGGCCCCGGAAGAGCCCGCCACGTTCTGCCCGTAATTCGGCACGCTGGAAATATTGTGCCCCGCCGTGAGCGTCACATCCCCGCCCGCATACGTGTTGATGCCGCTGTGATACACCGCCCCGTAACCGGCGGGATAGGCATTCAATGTTCCGGCATCAATGTCCCCCTTGAGGGCCGTCATGGTGATACTGCCCCCGGCACTGGTGTTCACATAGCCCGCCCCGAGCAAAATGCTTTGCCCCGCCGTGAGATTAATCCCCCCTGAGCCCGTCAGAATGGCCGTGTTGTTATTCTTCAGCGTGATGCTGCCCACCCCCGCATCCACCACATGGGTCTGCGGATTGTAACCGGCCAGCAGGCTGATGGACCACGCGTGGGTGTCCAGCAGGCTGCTGTTGAGGTTAATATTGTTACCCGCTTCCAGCGTGAGTTTGCCCGTGGCCTTGTTACCGGTGCTGGCATACAAATTCCACGCGGAATTCAGTGTGATATCGCCCGATGCTTGCAGCAAGATGCTGCCGGACGTCACATTCTTAAAGGCCGTGCTCACATTCACATTCAACGTGCCGGAGCTCGCCGTTCCAATAATCGTTCCACTGGTGCCCGCCCCGGTTGAGCCGCTGGACCCGATGATGATGTTCTGCGGATCCAGGCTGAAGAGACCGCCCATCCAGTCCTTTTGGGCACCGGCATCAATGGCCGAGTTCAGGGACAGCACATTGGGCGCGCTAATTTCCACCGCGCCGCCGTTGCCCCCCTGCGCCCCGCCGGCCGTTATAATTTGACTCCCCGTGCTGTCGCGAAAGGTATTGCCAGATTTAAGTGTCACCGTGCCGCCGGCACTTCCGTGGCTTGTGTCGTCGCCCCGTGCGCTGATCGTGGAGTTCGGCCCAAGACTAAGCGAATCGGCGGCGACCAGTTCAATAATCCCGTTTTGCTCCAGCACCGAGTTCGCCTGCACCAGGCCGTTTTGATTCACCACTTGCGCCTGCATCGCAATCGTGCCGGCATCCGCCGTCACCCGGCCCAAATTATCCACCGCTCCTTTGGGGACTTTTACCGTGGCACTCAACCCCCGGCCATCCGGACTGTCGCTCACGAGCACGCTTTCCCCGCCGTACAGTCCAATATCCCCGCCCGGGGCATTCAGCGTCCCATGGTTCTCAATGTTTTCCGCGATCAGATACAGCGACCGGCCATTCCCCGCCTGAATTTCCCCGTAATTGACTATTTTCGCCAGCGGCGGCAATCCCGTGAACGTCCATGCCGTGCCCGCGCCAAAATCGGGCGTGAGGGGTGCCGTCGTGGCGATAAAATTGCCGCCCACTTTCACCATCGAATTGGGGCCGAAGAAAAAGCCGTTCGCATTGGCTAGAATGACCGTGCCATTGGCATTCAAATTCCCAAAAATCTGCGAGGGATTCCGGTCGCCAATTGCGTTGAAGACCACGGAATTGGCCGACGGCTGGTGAAACGTGGTCGTCTCCCCCCCGGCAATGTTGAAGGTGCTCCAATTCAGAAACGCCGCCGGGCCCACCGTCACATTGAGTTGGGCGCCGCTGGTCACCGCCGTGGCCGTGCCCGCGCCCACACTCAGCCCCGTGGGATTCGCCAGCAGTCGCGACTGTCGCTGGAAAATAATCAGTGCCACGGCCAGGCCGAGCCATTGCCGGGCGCCCGCTGCGCGTTGATTGGCTCTTAGCGCGGCGAGCCGGTTGCTCGTCCGGGAGCGTTTTCTCCCTGTCCGAAATGACACCTCAAACCTTTGAACCGGATCAACGGGTCGTGCTGGGTGGCGATGGTCGGCCATTCCCCCTCTCCCGGGGGAAACAGCCGGGGTGCGGATGGGCGTGGGCTTCTTCCCTGGGGAACTATGGCTGTCTGGGTTTGCTTGAAGAAGATTCATGCGCCTCAAAATTGCCAGCCCACACTAAAATACGCCTGCGCGCTGCCCGCCCGGGTGATCAAGGTGTCCTCCAAGGCCCACGCCAGCGTGAGCCGTGCGCTAAAATGCTCCCCGGCCGTGACGAAAAAGCCCAGGCCCGTCCCCCACTGGCTGTAATCCAGCCCGCCCGAGGCCGGCCGGTCAATCAACCATGTGTTGCCGTAATCCGTGAACACCGAGCACCGCAACCGCGCCGGCACTTTGCCTTCCGGATCTTCCACCGGAAATTCCCCAATCTCGATCGTCGGCGCGTTCAGGTCCAGCATCACCCGCCACCCATTGTCCCCATACGTTTCGCCTTCCTGATAGCCCCGCACCCCGCTGGTGCCGCCCAGGGCCAGCTGTTCATTCGCAATCAACGGTGCCGTCGTCCACTGCCCATTGGCCCGCGCCAGCAACGACCATTCCCCGGGCAGTTTTTGATAACGGCCCAGCCCCGCCGTGAAATCTGTGTAATTGCCCCCGGCTCCCGCCGCCCCGGCCACCGTCTGAAAATTGGTCCGCGCAGACCCCAGGGCCGCGAGGTATACGTTTTCTGTGAGATTAAAGGTCGTGGACCCCCCGGCGTCCGGGCGCGCGGCCGACCAGCCCCAGGAAAGGGGAATGTAGTGGAGACTCGCACTGTGATTGGCCGGCAGCCGGATCGTGGCGTTCGTCACCAAATAGGAGTTGCCATACGTGTCCTGTGCATACAGGGAAAATTCCGTCAGGTTCGTGCTGAAACTCGGCGCTTCATACGATTTGTAATCCACCCCCAGCAATAGCGAGGACTGCACTCCCGCCACTTCCGGCAGGGGCAGGGTGAGTTTGGTCCCCAGATTGTTATTATAGGTCAGGTCACGCTCCTGGGACTGCGAATTGAGCGTCGCATCCGTGTTCGTGAAGATCACCGAAAGCGGACCGTAGCGCACCGGCGTGTCTGATACCGAGCGCGACGCGTACACGATGAGTTCCGGCTGGCCCGTCTTGGGCAGCGGCCGGAAATTGTGCGTGATTTCATCATAACCAAAATCCACCGGCTGGTGCTCGTAGGTTTCCCGCAAACCCTGGCCAAACCCCAGCGGCAGCCGGTAATATCCGCTGTAACTTGCCACCAGCGGCTGGTCGTAAAATTGCGGCAGGTACGACTGGTTCTTCATCTCCTGCGGCGAAAAATTGTAATCAAAACCCACTTGGTGATCCCGCTGCCACAGGTTGTCATATTGCACCGCGGCATCGGTGCGCAGCAGGGGCGTGCCCGGCGCGGACCGGTCATTCAGTTCCAGGTGCCCATGTAACGGCAGCTGGTCTTTAACCTTCAGGGTGAGTTCACTTGTCCCCGGATCGGGCCCCGGCCCGATCACGGGATAAATCTGCCGGTCCTGGTTCGCATTCGCCCGGCTCAGCTCCGGTTGGAACCACTGGCTGTTGAGAAAAATATTGGTGGTCAGGCTGGGCAGCGCGCGCCGGATGTTGGCCTCACTGTAATGATGGTTGCCCTTGATCGTGATCGCCGCCAGCCGGCCCTCGACCACTTTCACCTTCACGATCCCGTTCGTCAGCTTTTGCTGCGGCAAGGTGATGCTCACCGTCGCAAAACCCAGGTGCCGGTACAGCAACTGCAGTTCCCCCAGCCCCTGGCTCAGCCGGGTCAGATCCATCGTCGGACTCACATAATTCGTCAGTACCGCCGCAATTTTTTTGGGCGGCAGCAGGGTGTTGCCCTCCACCTCAAAGCCCCGCACCACAAAAGTCCGGCGTCCCGGCGCATTGGTGCCCGGGGCCGCTGCCGTCGTTGCCGTGCCTGCCGGAGCCGCCGATTGGCCCGGGCAAACGGCCGCCAGCAGCAGGCCCGCTATCAATATGATCCAGTATTTCATTCGCTGTGGTGGTCCTCTCGACGAATTACCTTTTGTCCAATGCCAGCCGGCCGGCGGGATTTCCCCGCCGGCCGGTCGATGATTCCTGCGTGCGTGGTCGTATTCTTACTGTGCACTCACGCGATAAAACCCGGCCGCCGCCGTGTTGGTGTCAGACAAGAATTGCGCGCTCCCGTTGCCGGTCTGGGCCGTGCCCACCGGCGTCCAGGTCGCCCCGGCACCCACCGTGGGACTACTCACCAATTGGTAACTCACCCCCACGGTGCTTCCGTAGTTCACGCTGTTCGCCGTCCCCGCCCGCGTGATGCCGTTGATCGTGGGTGCGGTGGGGCCGGCCGTGAAGGTCAGCGCGCCGCTGGCGCTGATGTTGAACGTGCCCACCAGATGGTCCGGCGTCGCCCCGCCCAGGGGCTGCACCGCCCAGAAGTCCAGGGCGCCTGGAATCACCTGTTCCACTATGAACGGCACCGCGCCACCGAGTTGCGAAACCCCGTTGTAAGTCCCGCCCGAGGCCAGGTATTCGTACGAGGTGACTTTGTACTTCCCGCTGGGGTTGATCGAATAAGCATTCGTGCTCGCCGTGGGCACTGAGTAGGTCAGCGGACGGACGCCAATGGCACTAATGATGCTGTAATAATTGAAATTCCAATCCGAAAGGCTGTCGCCGTAAGCCGTGGTGTTGGGCTCCAAACCGCTCACCCAGGCCGTGGGGGTCGCATTGGTGGGACTGCTCACCGCGAGCAGCGCCACGCTCACCCCCGTGAGGTCCGTGCCGTACACCGTCGTGACAATGCTGGGATTCCAATTGCTCACCGTGGTGGTGTAACCGTTGGTGTGGCCCAGAAACTGGCTCACATTGCCAATGTCATACTCCACGTCGTTGTTGGGATTGTTTACGTTGCGAAACAGCAGGAGCACATCCCCGTCCTTGTAAGTCCACGCCTGGGCCGCCGGCGCGGCCGCCAGGGCCAGCGCCGCGAGGGCGATCGGTAATAATTTATTCATGGTTCGATGAGGTTGGTGTGGCCGTGCTTACTTGAGGGTGATCGCCCCGCCATCGAATCCCCGCTTCACTTTCAATGCCGGTTCCGGGATGTAGTTGTTCGTGTACAGGCTGCTCACGGTATAAGCCCCGTTGGTCACCGATTGGTAGAGCAGGTTGATCACCGCCAGTTGCGCGGCCGAGGGCTGGCCGGCACCC
Organism: uncultured Verrucomicrobia subdivision 3 bacterium; assembly: GCA_903936645.1. GTDB lineage: Bacteria > Verrucomicrobiota > Verrucomicrobiia > Limisphaerales > UBA11358 > UBA11358. Next base: position 3,018 of record CAIZWI010000457.1, on the reverse strand, counting down.
GTGTTTTTGTAATAATAGCTCTCATAACCCCACAGCGGATAACTGCCCGTCACCACGTTTGAGTACGAATAGGGAATGCCTTCGTAGGTGAGGCGGAAGGCGCCGGCCTTGGCATCTTTCACCGCCGCGTTGCCGATGGAGTTGGAAACCACCAGCACGGTGTTATACAACACGCTGCCCGAGCTCAGGCCGGGATCGGGGTTGCCATTCGCATCCACACTCGTGGTGTCCAGGATCGGCACGTTGCCACTCGTCGCGTTCGTGTAATACGACCGCAGGGAGCCGGTAAAGCCAATGTTCAAATCCGTCTCCGTCCGCACGGCTGACTGGGTGTTGCGGCCGATAAAATAAACCGGGTTCGTGCCCGCACCGCCGAAGAAGCTGGCCGGAATCAGACCGCTCGCCCCCTCCAGGTACGCGGCCTGCCGGGCGGTCAGATTTGTAATGCCCGCGGAATCCGTCGAGGTCGCCCCGTTGTTCCGGAAGAACACGTACGGTACCACATAGACCGGCAGCCCGGTCAATATGGATGGATCCAGCGCCACCGCGCCGGGCGTTGTGCTGGAATCCACCAGCGTCGGCGGCAGGGTGTTATTGCCCGAGGCGGTGGTCTGCGGGTTGCCCGCTTCAATGTCTTGCAAACCACCCACCGCGCCGTTCAGCACATAATCAAGGGTCACCTTGCCCAGCCCCGGTTGCCCGGAAATGGTGCCCACATAAGAGCGCACAATGGGTGAGCTCAGGCCATAGGCCGTAATGGCCCCGCCGTTCAGCACGTTGGTGGCGCGGTCAAATAAAATGGCCGAGCTTGCATTACCGCCCGCGATCACGACTTCCGTGTCGGCGCGCAGGTTGGGAACGAGTGATAAACCGGCCAGTGTCGCGCCGGTCAGCAAGAATTGTTTAAAAGGAGACAGTTTCATGAATTTGTTGGGAATGAGGTTGGTTGTTGTAAAGTGGAACCGCGCATCCAATGGGTTGTTTGTTCAGGGCCGTGTGGTCTGCCCGGGCAGAACCTGTCGGGATCCGGTGTGTTGCTTCACTACGGTCATCGGGCGTTTGGTTTGCCCACGGACTCTGGTTGCAAAGTCTTCTTGGTGCTGGTTCGCAGAGACCCCGCCGGTGGTCCGGTCTGGTCTCCCATCGTTGACTGGTTCGTTTCAAGGTTTTACCGTCCCGTGGTCGGGGTGGGCATTGATTAAAAAATTTAGGCCGTCGGCTTCGTCAGGGCGCTGATATCGTCACCCTCCGTGTTAATGTCCGCAAACAGCCAGGTCGAGAGATACCGTTCCGAGGAGGAGGGCACCACCGCCACAATCTGCTTGCCCGCGTTTTCCGGCCGCTTCGCCACTTGCAACGCCGCCCAGATGATCGCGCCGCTGGAAACGCCCACCGGAATGCCATCCAAATGATTCACTTCCTTCGAGACCGGTCCCGAATCCTCCTCACTCACCTGGATGACCTCGTCCACGATCTTCGTGTTCAGGTTCACCGGAATAAAGCCCGCCCCAATCCCTTGCAGCTTGTGCGGCCCCGGCTGGCCACCCGAAATCACCGGCGACTTGGCCGGTTCCACCGCCACGGCCTTAAAGCTGGGTTTCAATTGCTTGAGGACTTCCGCCACCCCGGTGATCGTCCCGCCTGTGCCCACCCCGGCCACCACAAAGTCCACCTGGCCATCCGTGTCGCGCCAGATTTCTTCCGCCGTCGTGCGGCGGTGCACCGCCGGATTCGCGGGATTGGAAAATTGCTGCAGCACCACACTGTTCGGGATTTGCCGGTTCAGCTCTTCCGCTTTTGCGATTGCCCCCTTCATCCCTTTCGGGCCTTCGGTGAGCACCAGCTTGGCGCCCAGAATCTTCAACAACTTCCGCCGTTCCGTGCTCATCGTCTCCGGCATCGTCAAAATCAACTTCAAACCCCGGGCCGCCGCCACAAACGCCAGCGCAATGCCCGTATTGCCGCTCGTCGGCTCGATCAGGATCGTGTCCTGCGTAATCGCCCCCGACTTCAGGGCGTCATCAATCATCGCCACCCCGATGCGGTCCTTCACGCTCGACAGCGGATTGAAGAACTCTAGTTTGAGCAGAATTTCCGCCACCGCCCCATGCTGCTTCGCCGTGCGGTTCAACCGCACCAGTGGCGTGTTGCCGATGGTTTCCGTGATGTCATTGTAAATGCGTGACATAGATGTCTATTGGTTGCTGGCTGTTGTTAACGAACTTGAAATGATAAATTAAAAGCACTTGCGCGTAACGTGTTCCCCCCCCGCCTCAATACCGCCGGTGACGAGCCCTGCTGTGGCCGCAGAACGTTCGGTTCCCTGGTTCTTCCGCAAGCTCCTGTCACCGACGGTTTGCCCCGGTGCGTTTCCCCACGCCACCTCGGCTAAATGGTTGAAAGTGAATGCCATGGTTTAACTCTCAGGGTGTCCGTACCCCCGGCCGGGCCGCCGGCTTGTCCAGCCGTAACCGCTCCGTCTTCTCAATCTGCGTCACCTGTGAGTCATGGACGACAATCTCCACCACCCCATATTTCAGCGACCGCACCTGCTCGCGGACAATCTCCAGCCAGTTGTCACTGGCCACGGACTGGCTTCCGTTCTTAGTCTGGGTCTCGCTCATTTTATATAATAGTTAAAAATTAAATATCGACAAGATAAGTAGTATATTTATACAAACAAAAATTACTACCTTCAAAACAAAACTGGTATTGTCGAACGCCGCTCTATACACGACTTTCAATGTCGTTATTATGCTTTCATGATTGAAATAGTCAATAATTATTTTCTTTCACCCGCTCACGATGACGGAGATTCCTCTTGGATGGCTCAATGACACCTGTCCCTGCGTTAAACCTGCTCAACCCCCTTGACCAAAACCGTTATATCGAGCATTCTCTAAGTAGCCGAATTGGATGGGGGCGTACTGGTTTCGACCATGTGAACACGCCAGAGGCGGCATGCCGAGGATGATGCGTTGGCCTCGTTAATCATCGCACCAAAACAAAAAAGCTAAT
>CAIZWI010000456.1 GCA_903936645.1 uncultured Verrucomicrobia subdivision 3 bacterium | reverse complement strand
TTCCCTTTGCCAAGCCGAGCCGCCATTGTTATGAATTCCCCATGAAGGAATTAATTGCCCTGGCCGCCGGTCTGGCATTTGCCTGGGAAGCTTCGGCGACCACCTACGATGTCATCATTCATGGGGGCCGGATCGTGGATGGCGCAGGCAATCCCGCCTATTTTGCGGACATCGCCGTGGCCGATGGAAAAATCGTCAAGATCGGCCAGCTAACGGACACGGCTCGCACCATGATCGACGCCACCCACCTGATCGTCGCCCCGGGTTTTATTGATGTCCACACCCACGCTGACGACGTGGCCGAACATCCCACAGCGGAAAACTTCGTCCGGATGGGCGTGACCAGCATTGTGGTGGGCAATTGCGGTGACTCCAAACTGGATATTGATACCCTCTTCAAAAGCATCACCAACGCGGGGGTTACGGTCAACGTGGCCTCGTTGATTGGTCATAACACGGTGCGCGAGGCGGCCATGGGCGGAGTCTTTAACCGCCCCCCCACCGAAACTGAAATGACGCGGATGAAGGCATTGGTAGACCGGGCCATGCAGGCGGGCGCGGTGGGGCTTTCCACCGGTCTGATTTATTTGCCCGGGGTGTACGCCCAAACGGATGAAATTGTGGAGCTCGCCCGGGTCATCGCGCCTTACCAGGGCATTTATACCAGCCACATGCGGCATGAGGACATCCGAATCTACGCCGCCTTGGACGAGGTGTTTCAAGTTGCCCGCCAGGCGGGTGTGCGGGCGGAGGTTTCGCATATAAAATTATCCGGGGAAAATTCCTGGGGCCAGGCGGACCAGGTACTGGCGTATATTGAAAAGGCCCGCGCCGAGGGGCTGGACATCACGCAGGACCAATATGCCTACACCGCCTCCAGCACCACCCTGCGGCAGTTAATCCCGGATGAGGCCTTTGATGGCGGTGAGGGAAAATTTTTCAAATACTTGTCCGACCCGCACCAAAAGGCCCGCTTAGTGGCCCAAATGAAGGCCGCCTTGCAAAAGCGCCACCGTTCTGACTATGCCTACGCGGTGATTGCCGACTACCCGCACGATCCCTCCCTGAATGGCCTGAACCTGGTGCAAGCCGCCCAAAAATGCCAGCATTCAGACTCCCTCGAGGCGCAAATCGAAACCATTTTCGAGATTCAAACCAATGGCAGCGGCAGCGGGGTTTTTCACGGCATGGACGAACCCGATTTGCAGAAGTTTATGCAGCATCCCAACACCATGATTGCCAGTGACAGCGGCATCCGGGTGTTGGGCGAGGGCGTGCCGCATCCGCGCGGTTATGGCAACAACGCCCGGGTGCTGGGGCGCTATGTGCGGGACCTCCACGTGTTGAAACTCGAAGATGCCATCCGCAAAATGACCAGCCTGCCCGCGAACACCTTCCAGTTCGATCACCGCGGCCAATTACGCCCGGGCAACTGGGCGGATATCGTGGTGTTCGATCCCGCCCGCATCCTGGACACGGCGACTTACACGGAGCCGCACCACTACCCCATCGGCATCCCGACCGTGCTGATCAATGGCCAGGTGGTGCTCAAGAACGGTGAACTCACGGACGCACGGCCCGGGCAGGTGCTCCGCCACGTGGCGAATTAAGCCCAACAATAATGCCGCAAAAATTCTCGACACAAAAGTGGGGAAGCACCAACTTACTCACCTTGGCAGGCGGTTCCAACTCGTATGTCGTCCAACATTGGCTGGCTTAGTTCCAGTCTTAGAATGCTCATGGCCAACCGGCTCGCAGGAGTCGGGGCGCTCATTATCGTGATTTTCGCTTTGCTGGCGGTGGCCGCCCCCACCCTCACCCGCTGGCATCTGCTGCACACTCCGGACCAGCAGGATGAGCAGGGCTTGGATGCGGACGGCTTGCCGCGTCCGGCGGGCGGCCCCTATCTGGCGGGCACTGACA
>CAIZWI010000455.1 GCA_903936645.1 uncultured Verrucomicrobia subdivision 3 bacterium | reverse complement strand
TATTGATCATACTTTGTTTTCAAGGGTTTGCTGATTTTGGCCTGACCGAGTTCAAATCTCTCCGCCCCGACCATTTTTAAAGAGTTTTTGATAGTCCTTACAATCTTGGTTCAATTTATTGGAAAGATACCGAAGATCGTGTTGTTTGCCATGACGGTTTAATTTCTCCCCGGTTTATTTTACCGCAGTTTTCATTAATTGATTATTGAAGAGAAAATAGAATTCACAAAAGGCGCCAGCCGTCGAATTTGACGCACTGGCACAAGCGCGCCAAAAGGAGTTTATTTTAATCAAACCATTTTACGGCGCAACTGGCCGCGCCGAGAGTTATTCAAAAGCCAAAAACCAGCGATGAGCATGCCCCAGGTTGACGGCTCGGGAACAGGCGAAGTGCCTGTGACTTCCAGATGGAAATCCTCCTGATTGACTCCGGTATTCGAATAAGAAGACCCAGAGGCACTTATAAAAAAAGTTTCCTGTCCTGGCGGGAGTACAATGCCAGGCAGGTTTAGGCTGCTAAATATCGACGTCCATCCGCTACCCGCGCCAGTATTTAATTGATTGGGATTGGCAAAAATCCAATATTCGGAATTTGGATTTACCAATATATCAGTTGTGAAGGTAACCGATTGTAGGCCATAGGTGGTTCCAGTGGCTTTTGCCAAGGTCGCATCACCAAGGTAATTAATAGGGTCTCCAATTTTGCCAGCGTTATCGCCATACAAATAAAGGGGGACCGATGAGTCGGCCTTCAAACTTCCTTCCCAGGTAACTGAGGTGAGGTGCGTGTCGTTAATCGTATTGAACTGGACAGCTATTCCTAAACCTTGCAAACCATAACCATCCCAGTAATCAGGATAAGTAGTGTTGTAAATGATGTCATCAGCGTTTGATTTGGTGGCCAGCAAGGCGATTACTCCGGCAGCGATAATAATGTTATTTTTCATGTAGTATAGGTACGGCAAGTTTGATTCTTAATTTATTTTTTCTTCTCCAGATTGCTGTTTTCTAATTGGACATTAGAGTCGAGTCCAAAATTATAACAGAATTATATGCTTGCAAGGAAATTTTCAAACATTGTGAATTTCCTCAAAATGACATTGACGGTTGGCGGATGAATTACTGGCTCTATTATAGCTGCACAATGTTTGTTATATTTAATTTAGGTCTCAATGCAGCGAGCAAAGTTTATCCTTAACTGAGTTTTTGGTCTTAAATTTTAACCGGCGTGATCATGCCCGATGCACTTCGATACACCCGTAAATAATCTTCAACCGTTCGTTCCCATGAAAAATCCACCGCCATGGCGTTGCGCCGGTAATGTCCTAGCAAGTTTGGTTCCTGGTAGAGAGCCAGCGCTTTGCGGATTCCCTTGGCGAGCGCCACGGCGGAGTATTCGCGAAATTTAATGCCGTCCGCCAATTCGGGATTCGCAGTGTAATCCACAACACTGTCGTCGAGTCCGCCGACCGCCCGGACGATGGGGATCGTGCCATAGCGCAAACTATACATTTGATTCAAGCCACACGGCTCAAACTGGGATGGCATCAGATAGAAATCACATCCAGCCTCAATCCGATGGGATAATCCTTCATTAAAACCTATCCGCACGGCCACTTGCGTGGGAAATCGGCGGGCCAGTTCCACATAAGCCCGCTCAAAAACCGGCGAACCACTGCCCAGCAGCACAAATTGCAGCCCGGTATACAACATTTCCTCAAGGGCGCCGAGTTGGATATCCACACCTTTTTGCTCAGCCAGCCGGGAAACCGTGCCAAACAAAGGGATTTTGGGATTTGCCGGCAAACCCATTTCAATTTGTAAATCCAGTTTGTTCTGTGCTTTGCCGCCCATGCGCCTGGCTGAATACGACGCTTTGAGAAAACGGTTTTTGGTGGTGGTCCAGTCGCCGTAATCCACGCCATTAAGAATTCCCGTCAGCCGCCCCTGGCGATTGCGCAGAAAACCATCCAGCCCGCAGCCAAATTCCTCGGTGGTAATTTCCCGGGCATAACGCGGGCTGACCGTGGTTATACGATCCGCGAAGGCAATGCCCGCTTTGAGACAATTAAGCTGGCCGTAGTATTCCACCCCCTCAACCCAAAAAAATTCCTCCGGCAGATTCGTGAGCGCAAACGCGTCAGGCGCGAAAACTCCCTGGTAAGCCAGATTATGAATGGTCAGGCAGGTCGGCGGCGGTTTAACCCACCCTTCCCTTTGCTGGTGCAAAATGAGCGCTGGCACCAGGCCCACCTGCCAGTCGTGAACGTGCACCAGGTCAGGATTCCATGGCAGATACCGGGCCAAATGCGCCACGCATTTGGAGAAGAACACATAGCGCTCGGCGTTGTCCAAATAACTAATGTTATCCTCGTGATAAATTCCCGCCCGGTCAAAGTAGGCGGGCTGGTCCACAAAATAAATCGTCAGGCCAGGCTGCGGCAACAATTCCCATAATTGGGCATTCACCATGCGCTGGCCCATGGGCAGGTTGAGATACCATTCCACATGCCGCATGTTGGGAAATTTCTCCCGCAGTCCCCGGTACAAAGGGGTCACGATGACGGCCTCATGGCCGGCCACCGCCAACGCTTTCCCCAGAGCGCCGACCATGTCGGCCAAGCCGCCAGTTTTGGAGTAAGGATGAACCTCGCTACTGGCTAGCAAAATTTTCATGGATGGATGCTCATTCGGAAACCTCTCAAGACGCGGCGGCAATACGGTCAGTTTTCAAATAAGGCTGCAAGGCCGAAGGTATGACCACACTGCCATCTGCCTGTTGATGGGTTTCCACCAAGGCAACAAACAAGCGGGCGAGCGCCGTGCCGCTGCCATTTAGAATATGGGGAAATATATTGCCGGCCGTTTCTGATTTGAACCGAAGGTTCATGCGGCGCGCTTGAAAGTCCTCGCAGTTGGAGCAACTGGAGACTTCCAGATAACTCCCCTGCCCGGGTGCCCAGACCTCAATGTCATACGTTTTGGCACTCCCAAAGCCCATGTCGCCCGTGCAAAGCATGATCACCCGGTAATGCAGGCCGAGCAATTGCAGCACCCGCTCGGCATTGCCCACCATTTTTTCAAGTTCGTCGTACCCCTGCTCCGGTCTAACGATTTTAATTAACTCCACTTTGTCGAACTGGTGCACCCGAATCATCCCGCGGGTGCCCACTCCCGCGGCTCCGGCCTCGCCACGAAAACATGGCGTGTAGGCGCAATAACGCACTGGCAAATCTGCCTCCTTCAGCAATTCGTCACGGTGGATATTGGCCACTGGGGTTTCCGCCGTTGGTATCAAATATAATTTGCCCAGCTTGCCGGCATCATCGCCCTCAGCCACGCCATAATACTGATCTTTAAATTTAGGAAACTGTCCGACGCCTTCCAAACACTGCGGTCCCACCATCAGTGGCGGCGCAATCTCGGTATAGCCGTGTTCGGTGATGTGCAAATCCAGCAGGAATTGGATCAATGCCCGTTCCAAGCGTGCGCCCCAGTTGGTGTAAAGTAAAAATCCGCTGCCGGAAAGCTTGGTGGCCCGGGCGAAATCCACCAGCTTCAGGGCTTCGCATAATTCCACATGGCCCTTTGGCTTGAAGGCAAATTCCGGTTTGGCTCCATGCACGCGAATCTCAGGGTTGTCCTCGGCCGTTTTCCCCGGCACCACAGAGGCATGCGGTAAATTAGGCAGTCGGAGCATTAATTGGTCCCGGTCCGCTTCCGCCTGGGCGGCCACCTTGTCGAGGGAGGCAATTTTATCACCCAAGTCACGGGTCTCTTGTTTTTTCGCCTCCGCCTCGGCCAGTTTTTTTTGGCCCATCAAAGCGCCAATTTCCTTGGAAACCCGATTGCGCGTGGCCTTCAGTGTTTCCACCTCGGCCAGCGCGGTGCGCCGGGCTTCATCAAATTGCAGCAATGGAGTAATGTGACCTTCGTCCCCTGCCCCACGCAATGCCAGCCGCTCCCGCACAAAATCGGGATTTTCACGAATTAATTTTATGTCGAGCACGCAGGAATTATAGGAATTATCACGCCTGCGGCAAGGTTCAAGGCAATGAAACTGCCATCGCGAAGTGCCCATGAAGTGCGCATTCGGCATGGCGGGATGCGCCCGACTGTGGTAATTTACCCCCGCTCGGCGAACCGCATGAACCAATCTTTGTCCAAGCTGCTACACCCCCCGCGCGTCACGCGTGTGCGGATGATTTTGGCTCTCGTTGTGGCCATTGTCACGGATATGCTGCAATTCACCCTGGGCATCCTAGGCCCGTTGGGATGGATCGTTGACGAGGGCTTGGATGCCGTTGCCATGGTTTTGACCTCTTGGATTTTGGGATTTCACCTCTTATTATTGCCAACTTTTGTCGTCAAACTGGTGCCCGTGGTGGATGAGTTGCCTACTTGGACCGCATGTGTCGTAGCGGTGATTGCCTTGCGAAAACGGGATCAGGCTTGGCCAGCACCCCTTGGTGCAAAGGGCAAGGGATTAGCCAAACCGACCTTGCCAAACGAGCCAAAGTGATTGCCGCCGGAATTTTTTTGTCTGTTTGGCTCGATGGAGCTGGATCACTAACTTAAAGCCCTGATCCCGGCGGGAGAAATCACGTTAGCCCAACTGGACATCCCTTGGGGCGATTCCCATGATTTGCAACAACTCTCATCATAAAACAAGCCGCCCCCCGGAGGGAGCGGCTTGAGTGGAAGACTGTAAATTGGGCTTTAAAATTACTTCAACGTGGCCAGCACCGCTTTGATGGCGTCGAAATTCGGGAGGTCTTTGGGCGTGGCGGTCTGTTCGGAATATTGGACAATGCCGGCCTTGTCGATGACAAATGCCGCCCGGGCAGCGGTGTCGCCGATCCCGGCAAGCAGCGGGAAAACGACATCGTATTGTTTGATCACTTCCTTGTTCAAGTCGCTGGCCAGCGTGATGCTGATTTTTTCCTTTTGCGCCCAGGCTTCCTGAGCGAAAGGACTGTCCACACTCACCCCGATGACCGTGGCTCCGAGGTCAGCGTAGGCATTCAAACCGGCGGTAAGGTCGCATAATTCTTTGGTGCATACGCTGGTGAACGCGAGCGGGAAGAACAGCAACACGGTATTCTTGGCACCAAAATTAGCGCTAAGTTTGACATCCACCAGACCGGTGGCCGTTTTGGATTTCAGGGTGAAGTCGGGAGCGGTGGATCCGATGGCAATAGGCATATATGATTCGATGTTTGAAGTTCTGGTTAAAAATCTGTTCGTGAAATGGTGTGAATTCGGGGCGCATTTGTCAATGAAGATGCACCTTTCAGTTGCCGGCGGCTTTCATCTTTTGGAGGCAGTGAGTCAAATAAGGGAGCAGTTGCTTTTTGCGCGAGACGACATCCCGGAGCTCAAACACTCCCGGCGCGGTGGAGGGATAATCAATCTGGTCAATGAACGACTTGCTGCCCGCCACGAGCATCAGCGAATTTTGCAGCACAACATCCGTGACTAGCAGAGTGGCAAACAAATATTTACGGTTGCGGGCATATTCCTCGAGGGCCAACTGCAATTCGTCTTTGCGCTTCCAGAACTGGTCGAAGCCGACTTCCTCAATTTGGGCCACACTGAAGGTGTCGCCTTTTTCGGCGTATTCCTTGCAATCAATGGTGATGGCCTGCCATGCGGGTTTAAGGGTGAGCACCGAGCCAGAGGCGAAGAGTTTGTCGGTGAATTCGCGGGCATTGACCCCGGCAATTTTTTCCAGCCGGAGCAGAATTTCCTTGTCGCGCGCCGTGGTGGTGGGGGAGGTCAAATTGAGCGTATCCGAGACCAGTCCCGCCAGCAGCAAACCGGCTATCGGCGGGGGCAATTCGACATCGTGCCGGAAAAAGCAATCCGCCACGATGGTGCTCGTGGAGCCGACTGGTTCGTTGCGAAACAAAATGGGTTGCTGCGTGGTGAGCGAGCCCAGTCGGTGATGGTCAATGATTTCCACAATTTCCACCTCATCCGCCCCCTGCACGGCTTGGGACAACTCGTTATGATCCACGAGGATCAACTTGCGTTCCACCGGTTTCAGGAAGTTGGTCTTGGACAGGATGCCCACGGTGCGGCCGGTGGCGTCCGTGACGGGAAAGGCCGCGTAACCGGAGGCCAGCGCCGCCGCGCGCACCACGGTGAGAGGAGCGTCATCGCGCAGGCTCAGAAACTCCTCATTCAGCATGTGGCGAATGGCCACCGCCGAGCGGCACAAGGAGGCCGTGGTTACCGTATCATGCGGTGAGGAAATCAAGCCCACGCGCCGCCGTTCGGCCAGATGGATGATTTCGGGGTCCACAGGCAGCCCCCCGGTGACAATCAGCACCCGCACCCCTTCTTCAATCGCGTGGCGCTGGATATTGACGCGGTCGCCCACCACCACGGCCAGTTTGTCGCGTTTGTAACGTTCCAACCGTTTGGTGAAACTCTCAAACGACATGGCTCCAATCGTCAGAAACAGCTCTTCTTCGCGGCGTGGCTCCGGTCCCATTAGCAACTGGCCGCCCAGGGTTTTCGCAAGATTCATTAGCGATGAGAGCACCCGTCGCGAATCTATCAAACGATTAGTCGCGGGAAACAAAAACTTGCTTAATTTAAAAAGTGACAGCAGACCAACGCAATGGCGGTCACTGTTTAGGACCGGCAGGATGCGGACATTATGCTGATCCATCAAACTGAGCGCGTCGGAAGCGGTGGCTTCGGGAGATACACTCAAGACCTGCGGCTCCATCACATCGCGTACTTTGGGTGACACGTCGGCCACGAAACGGGGGGAGGGCACCCCAAAGGTGCGCAACACAAAATCTATCCGGTCATTGGTGTCGCCACACCGAGCCGCCACCGCCTCCGGCATGCCGGTGCGGCGTTTAAACTCGGCATACCCAATCGCGGAGCAAATGGCATCCGTATCGGGGTTTCGATGCCCCATGACCAATACTTCATTCATGAGCCTTCAAAGTAATAAATTCAGCAACCCACCGGCAAGCAAAAGGCCGGAATAATCCCGAGGGGGCGGTTTCAAGCCACTTTCACTGGCAGCACGGCGGCCGCAATGAATTTTTTAACCGGGTCTGTGATTCGGTCCGCACGGCTGGCGGCCACCACGATCATTTGGGGCGGTGCGGGATGCAACGGAATCAATTTCAGGCGGGGCCCGACCATACAACCCAAACAACTCGCCACCAAGGCGATCCCCTGCCCCGCTTCCACTGCGGCGATCAGTCCGGTCACCCCCTCATGTTCCTCCGCCACGTGCGGTCGGGCTCCCACAGCGGCAAACTGCGCCTCAATCGCGGCCAGATACTCAGGATATTCCGCGCGACTGTAAACGATCAAGGGCTCGCGCACCACTTGCACCAATTCCACCACCTTCATCCGGGCAAAACGGTGTTGTGGCGAGACGGCCACACAGGCTGGATACCGGGCCAGTTCATCCAGGCGCAGCCCCTGTTTGGTCTTTTCCGGTTCGCGCGGCAGCAGCGCCACATCCAGTTTGCCGGCCCGCAATTGTGCCAGCATTTCGCCCGCCGCTAAATCGTACAAGGCCACCCGCACCCGCGGAAATTCGGCTTGAAACGCGCGCAACGCCTGCGGCAAAATCTGCACGGTGAGTGAGGGGGAATACCCGACATGGATCTCGCCACTTTGGCCACTGGCGACTGCGCGGGCGGCATTGACCGCCTCCTCCGCGCGCTGCAGCACTGCCCGCGACTCGGTGAGAAATACCCGGCCCGCCTCCGTGAGCTGGACCGATTTGGCGCCTCGGTGCAGCAATGACACCCCCATTTCCGCCTCCAGATCATGGATTTGCCGGCTCAGCGCCGGCTGCGAAACGTGCAAGTGCGATGCCGCTCGGGTGACATTTTCGGTTTCCGCAACCGCCACAAAATAGCGTAAATGGCGTAATTCCATGATAGTGCCGAGCATAGCTTAAAGTTATTGTCAGGCAAGAAACTTGATATTTACCATTTGCTGGAGAAATGCAGTAAGATAATGCCATGACAATTATGATTCGAAAAGCCAATGAACGGGGCCACGCCAACCACGGATGGTTGGACAGTTATCACACCTTTAGCTTTGCGGATTATTATGATCGTCAGTGGATGGGTTACCGCTCACTGCGGGTCATCAATGACGACCTGGTGCTGCCCGGCCAGGGCTTTGGCCAGCATCCGCACCGCGACATGGAGATCATTACCTACGTACTGAGCGGCGCGCTCGAGCATAAGGATTCCCTGGGCAATGGCCGCATTATTCACCCCGGGGAATTTCAATACATGGCCGCAGGCGCAGGCGTGATCCACAGTGAGTTTAACCCGGCCAAAGACGAGGCTGTGCATTTCCTGCAAATCTGGGTCATGCCCGATCATAAAAATGCAAAGCCTGCCTACGCCGAGAAATCAGCCACCGCGCTCGCAAATGGGCAATGGCAATTAATAACCAGCAAGACCGGCCGAGCCGATTCACTCGCCATCAATCAGGATGCGGATCTGTGGCTGGCCAAACTGGCCATGCAGCAAACCGTGACGCACCACCTCAAGGCCGAACGCCACGCCTGGCTGCACGTGGCCGAGGGAGAAGTGACCCTGAACGGTCAGGCGCTTGGCACCGGAGATGCAGCGGCTGTGGCTGGCCCTGCCGTGCTCAACTTGATGGGAACGAAAGCCGCGCAAGTGCTGTTGTTTGACTTGAACTGAGCAAACGTCGACCATGAAGCGCTCCTTGCAAGTTATATCGATCGTGCTGCTGCTGGGCACCGTGTTCACCTGGCTGTTCACTGGTGCCAACCGGGGCTGGACTAAGACCAGTGTGGCCGTGAAAACCCTTGATGACGTGACGGGAATTGAGGGGATTAGTTACGAGAATAAATTCCTGCCGGGCCTGGACTTCCTCGGGGGGGGCTCCTTGGCCGCCCTTGCGCTGGGAGGAACCTCATTATTTTTCCGTAAACCCAAACATTCAACCAAGCTCAACTAACCATTAAAATCAAAACCTCAAAATCGAAAAATATAACTATGAAACCAATGCACCACCT
>CAIZWI010000454.1 GCA_903936645.1 uncultured Verrucomicrobia subdivision 3 bacterium | reverse complement strand
CCAGGATGATGTTCAAATATAACAAAGCAGCTAAACGTACCTAAAATCAAGGATTCGCACCAGAAGTTTTGCCATCCGGGTGCTCGTCCAATACCAGGATGCCATGGGGTGGCAGGTCGTAATTGCCGGAGAAGGTATTACCGGTGAGAAAGTCATGCATCGGCTTGTAAAACTGGATGCGCACGGGGGAATTTTGATGGTTGATCAGGAAATACACGCGGGTGCCGTCTTTTTGCCGCATACTTACCTCAATGTTTTCCGGCACCTTTAACAGCGGCAAAATCCCGCAACTTTGCCGCAGCCAGAGCACCAAATCGTTGTAGAAGTGCTGATGGCTCAGGGTGCCGATGTAAATAGCCTTGCCCAAGCCATAACTGTTGCTGGTCATGGCGGGTTTGCCCGCATAAAAATCTTTGGCGTAAGTCGCCAGCACCTGACATTCGCCGGGTTCAATCAGATCGACCCAAAGTTTCGCCACATGCAAATGGCTGGTGGGAAAGGCTCCTTTGAAAATGAGGTGATTTTCCTCGTTGGGAGCCAGCATGTCGAACTCCTGAACCTCCAGACCGAACAAGTCGGTGAGGTAGCCTGGATAACCCGTGGTGGGAGCCGTCTGGCTGGAATTCACGAGGCTGGTGTTGAAGGTGCCGACCAGAGTGCCGCCGTTTTGGACAAACAGTTTCAAGCGATCGGCCTCGCCGGCTGAGAGCAGGTGCAGCGAGGGGGCGACCACAAGTTTGTAGGCGGAAAGGTCATCGGTGGGCCGGGCAAAATCCACCGGGATATTGCGGTCATGGAAGGCGTTGTAAATCATCTGAATGTGATCGCGCAGCCGGAAATGCTCGTTTGGTTGATGCGGCTGGGAGAGCGCCCATTCATTATCGTGCGAATAGAGCAGGCATACTTCGGCCACCACGCGGGTGTCTTTCAAGGCCGGGGCGAGCAGCTTCAATTCCTCGCCAATCTGGCTGATTTCAGTGAAGATGCGATGACTGCCAGCCAGGTTGTGGGGCAGCACGGAGCCATGAAATTTCTCGGTGCCGATCCGGGGCTGGCGCCAGCGAAAATACAAGACGGCGTCGGCTCCCCGCGAAATGAGCTGGTAAGTAAATTTGCGCAGCACGCCCGGACGGATCAGTCCGTTGACCTCTTGAAAAGTGGTCTGGCCGGCTTTTTGTTCCAGCACCCAGAAACCGGAGTTGCCGCCTCCTGGCATGCGAATGTCGGTCTTTTTGAGCGACCGCATCATGTCTAGATCGCAGGCGGTTTCGGAAAACTTCATTTTTACCGCCGCGGTACTGCTGCAACCGACGAAATCCATGGCCTCGGCCATGTCAAAGTGGTCAAAGCGGCCCACAAACGGCCGCAGATTGGTGGTGACTGGCACATTGGGGGTCAGTTCGTGCAAGACTTCCGCCTGCATGCGGGCAAAGGCCACGATAGTGTCGCTGGAAAACCGGTGCCAGTCGGACACCAGGGCGGGATTATGCTCGGTGGGAGCTTTCATGGGCATGGGCACTTGATCCCAGTCGGTGACTAACTGGCCCCAATGGATCAAACCCAGCCGGTGGTTGAGCCGCTCAATGGTTTCATATTTGAGCTTCAACCAGTTGTGCCATTCCATCCGGGTGGATTCGTTGAAGGAGGATTCGGTGTAATGGCCGCCCAAGCCATTGTCGATCTGCCAGGCGAGCAATTGGGGATGGCGGGCTACGGCTTCCGCCATCCGGGTGACGATTTGCCGGGCGGCGTTCCAATACGCATCGGAATTCAGGCAGGTGGCGCGGCGGGTACCCGCTTGCAAGGTGGTGCCGTCCTCGGTTACCGGGAGGATGTCAGGATAAAGCTGGCTGAGCCACAAGGGCGGAGCGGCGGTGGGGGTGCCGAGCACCACTTGAATACCATGGCGCTGAAGAATGTTCATCACGCGGATGAGCCAGTCGAAGTTGTACTTGCCCGGGGAGGGTTCGCAGAGGCCCCAGGTGAATTCACCAATGCGCACCACGTTGAAGCCGGCCTTAACCATCAAGGCGGCGTCCATTTCCCACTGGGCCTCGGGTTCATCCGAAGTGCCTGCATAAGGGAAGACCCACTGTTCCGGATAGTAATCTACGCCAAAATACATATGGATGCCTTTCTGGAATTGATGCGACCTTAAGCCCAAACCGGAACGGGTGCAAGCAAAAGTAACCGCGCAGGAGCAACTATATTTTCACGGAGGCAAGCAGGGGGCAGGACGGCTGGCTGGCGGGGTTTGTTCGCGTTGTCCCGTGACGCAAATCATGGCCCGGAGTGAACCGGGTTGCTTTGTCTATCCATCAAATGTTTATTTGAAATTGTTAGGTGCCAACGTCACTCTTCCTTGCGGCTCCAGAGACCCCCGCGGCACGGCAAGTGCGAACGGTCAATCCCCGGCGCATGACCGGAGGGGGTGGCGTTGGTTCGCCCCCAGGCGATCCCGTTGAGGGCGAACCGGCGGGTTGGTAGCAAACATCATTACTATAAATATGGTCAGAAATTATCAATTTACCTTCATTGCGCTCACCGGTTTGCTCCTGGCCGGCAGCGGCTGGCAAGCCACTGCGGCGGCGAACGAGGTGCCGGCGAGATTCCTCCTGGACATGGTGCAGGATAATCCCGGTGAAACGCCGCAGGCCTCCGCGTTTCGCGATCCGCGCACCCTGGCTGACTGGGGATACAACGGACAGGTGATTGAGGCGGTGGCGGATTCTTGCGAGACTTTTGATGCGGTGGCCCCGGGGGTTTTGGCCAGGGGAAGCAAGGAACGCCAGTGGATTGAGCAACACGCGCAGGCATTGGAGCATAAGGCGCAACAGGCCCATGCAGCGGGGATTCAGGACTATGCGTGGTTTCAGTTTATCGTGCTGCCCAAGGTGCTGGTGGCGAAATATAAAGCAGACCTTTGCGATGAGCAGGGGCACATTGAGCTGGAACGTCCGCTGACCCAAACCATCCTGCGGGCGCAGGTGGCCGAGGTGTTTGACCGCTGCCCGTCGCTGGATGGCCTGGTGGTGCGCACGGGGGAGGTTTATTTGCAGGACAGCCCCTTTCACGCCGCGAGTGGCAATGTGCGGGAAGGCAAAACCCAGGGAGGCACGGCGATCCAGCACGGACCGGCCAGCCATATCGCCTTGCTCACGATTCTGCGCGACGAGGCATGTGTAAAACGTCACAAGCTGATTATTTACCGTACCTGGGACTTCGGGAACAGTTTTCACGTCAATCCGGCGTACTACCGCAAAGTGACGGAGGCCATTGCACCGCATCCGAATTTGATTTTCTCGATCAAACCGCAGGCCGGGGATTTTCTGCGGATGACGCCGTTCAATCCCACCTTGGGGATTGGCCGGCACCGCCAAATTGCGGAAGTGCAATGCCAGCGGGAGGCCTATGGCAAGGGGGCGCATCCTTATTATATTGGGGATGGGGTGATTAATGGCTGGGAGGAATATGCCACCTTGATGAAACCCGGCCAGCCGCGTGGTTTGCGCGACTTGGTGGCCAATACCAATTTCGCGGGGGTGTGGACTTGGTCGCGTGGCGGGGGCTGGGAAGGACCCTATATCACGAACGAATTTTGGTGCACCCTCAATGCCTGGGTCGTGACGCAATGGGCGTTGCATCCAGAGCGGCGGGAGCCGGAGATTTTTGATGAGTACGCCCGGCGGAAGCTTGGGCTGAGCGGCGATGATGCGGTTCGGTTTCGGGAATTAAACCTGCTCTCGGCGGCAGCGGTACTGCGCGGGCAGTGCAGTCTGATCAAACCCGTGGAGCTTTGGTGGGCCCGGGATGATTTCCTGGCCGCGCCGGATTTGCGGATGTTTGCCACCCCCGAGCTGGTCGCGGCGGCGCTGAGGGAGAAGGCGGAGGCGGTGACGATGTGGGGCAAAATCGAAACCCTGGCGCATCAAATCCATTTTGCTGACCCGCGCACGCAGGAATTTGTGGAAACCTCCTGTGCCTATGGGCGGATTAAATATGCGATCATTGAACAAGGTTGGACCATCCTGTTCGCTGGGGCGCAATTCGACCGGACGGGGCAATTTGACCGGGCTAAACTCACTGCCGCCTTGGCGCGTTACGATGCTTTGTGGCAGGAATGGCGGACCCTCAAGGCCACGCATGCCACGTGTGCAACCCTCGACAAGGACTTGGCGTTTGGGGACAAACCGGGGATGGGCGCAGCCGTGGAGCACTGCCGCAAGGCATTCGAGTTAAAAGCCAAGCCTTAGTATAGCAGGTTTTAAGCTGGATGGCGGCGGATCTCGGGGCAAAAATTCGCCCGACGCCATGCGTCGGGCGAAATGATGACCGTTAATTTTACTGGCACTTTCTCGCTCGGCTCAGAAGCCGGCGGAATCGAAGGTGGCAATCCCGGTGCGGTTCAAGCGATAAAACCGTTTGGCATAGGTGGTGGCGGCGCCGGTTTCAATGGTGGCGGCGGTGTTGTTCGTTGCGGTCACGGTCAGGGCCGTGTTGGTGCTCCAGGCGCTGGCGACGGGGTTGGTGGTGACATTCACCTGATAGGTGCCGCCCTCGACGGCGCTCCACACCAAGGTAACGTTGCCGGAGCTGACGGAGGGGGCACTCAAAACCGCCGGCAAGTTGGTGGCGCCCTTGAAATAAAGGGTCAAGGGCGTGTCTGCGTTCATGACCGTGGTGGTGGTGGTGCCGCCGGTGGGGGTGTCCAGATACCAGCGTCCAATATGATAGGGAAACCAGGACGTGCCGCTGGCCTGAATGCTTTCAAAATAGGCCCAGGTGCCGTTGGGATATTCGGGGGTGACACACCAGCGGGCATTGTATTTGTTCAGATCGTAAAACGCGCCGTTCGCATTGGTCACGCCTGGCACAGATCCCTGATCGCCCAAATAATCATAGTCCTCCATGAAATGCCCCAGTGGATAGGTGGCATTGGTGTTCGGTCCGGATTGCGTGGCGGAAAGGGTGGCGGAGATGCCTTGGGCCAGGGCCGCCCAGGCGGGCAGGGTTTTGCGACCGGTGATGCCGAGGTTGGTGGTGCCGAACTGGCCGTTCCGCAGGACGTAGCCGGAAATCATCCGGCGCACGGGGCTGGCGGGGTTGGTGGGATTGGAATAGCCATAGGGGCCGTAGAGCGGAATGCCGTCGTTCATCCACCCGAGCAACGGGGAATGCTTGAAGACGGTGGTATTGGTGTTCTCGGAATAATTCTTCGTGATGGGGTCGTAATTGACGTTGTCCCCCAGGAGGTAGCGAATGGCGATGGGGTTGGCGTGAGAATGGTAATCGCCACTGGGTTGCGGATGGTTGAGGGCGTAATCGAACGAACTGCCTTCGTTGGGCAGCGCGTCGCGATTCCAAATGCCATCGCCGTTGCCAATACCGGCGATCGGTGAGGCGTCCTGGCTATGGGAATATGAATAAGAAAAGCCGTCCGAATCATTGTAGATGGAAACGCCGTCCACGAGCCGGCCGATGGCCCCCAAGCCGGTGAGGCTTTTCGTGGCGGCGGTGTTCGTGACCCCCGCATTGCCGCGCGGAAACCGGTAGGCACTGGTGCTGGTGCCCTGGTTTTTCGCGTAATTGGGATTGTTCCAGGGGCCCATCACATACGAGCCGAGGCCGGTGTTGCGCAGGTAAACCCAGTTGGCGGAGTAGTCAATTTCATGCACGCCGGCGTAGGTGGGGGAGGTTTGGGTGCTCCAGGTGGTGCTGGAGATGCCGGCGGTGCGGTTGGCGGCGCTGGTGTACACGCGGGCATATTTGCCGCTGTTCGCGGTGTACCAGGAGGTGATCAAGGGATCGGCCGACGCGGCGTGGGCGCCGAGCAGCAGCATAAACAGCAGGCGGTTCAGGTGGTTGGGAATTGGATTCTTCATGGCGTTACTTTAGCCGAGGCCACCTTAAGCCTTAATGAAGCTGAGGAAATAATGAGAGCCGGACGTTGCGTCCGGCCACCACCGGCTTGCCTCAACCGGCCAGCTCCTGCCACAAATGCGCGCTCATGAGCTGGCCTTTGCTGAAGCACTTGAGGTTGAATTTTTCGTTGGGGGAATGGGCGTTGTCGTCCGGCAATCCAAGGCCGAGCAGGAGGGAGTCGGCCCCGAGGATTTTCTTGAACTGGTTGACGATGGGAATGGAGCCGCCCTCACGCATGAGGATGGGCGGGCAGCCGAAGGCGGATTGCAGGGCGCGCAGGGCCGCCTGGGCATGGGGGCTGGTGGGCGAAACCAGGTAGGCCTCGGCGCCATGGCCGGCGGCAATTTCGAGGCGCACGGTCGGCGGACAGATTTTCTTGAGGTGGGCGCAAACGATTTTGCGGACGTGCTCGGGCTTTTGATTGGGCACGAGGCGGCAGGTGATTTTGGCGGAGGCCCACGAGGGGACGATGGTTTTGCTGCCTTCGCCCTGGTAACCGCTGGTGAGGCCATTGATTTCAAAGGTGGGCCGGGCACTGCGCTGTTCGGTGGCGGTGAAGCCGCGTTCGCCGAAGAGTTGGGGGGAGCCGAGCAGCTTTTTCAGCGCGGCGTCTTTGAGCGGATAGAGGGCGGCTTGCTGACGTTCAAATTTGGACAACGGCACAATGTCGTCGTAAAAGCCGGGGATGGTCACGCGACCGTTTTTATCGCGCAGTTGGGCGAGCAACTGGCTGAGGGCCATGGCGGGATTTTCGATGGCCCCGCCGAAGACGCCCGAATGCAGGTCGCGCGCAGGGCCGTGCAATTTAATTTCAAAGGCAATGATGCCGCGCAGAGCGTAGGTCAGCGCGGGATGCTTGGGGCTGGGCATGCCGGTGTCCGAGATGACGACGGCCGCGCATTTGAGTTCCGGTTTGTTGGCTTTGAGAAATTTGTCGAGATTTGCACTGCCGACTTCTTCCTCGCCCTCGATGACGAAGGTCAGGTCGCAGGGCAGGGGGGTGCCGGTTTTGAGGTAGGCTTCGACGGCCTTGAGATGGGCGAAATTCTGGCCTTTGTTATCGGTACTGCCCCGGGCATAGATGGAATCGCCCTTAATGACGGGATCGAACGGCGGGGTTTCCCACAGGGCGAGCGGCTCGACGGGCTGGACGTCGTAATGGCCGTAGACCATGAAATGGGGTTTCTTGGACTTGGGGTCGCGCGGCGTTTTGGCGACGACAATGGGATGGCCGGCGGTGGGGCGGACCTCGGCGGTAAGGCCGATCTGGCGGCAGTGATGGACCAGCCAGTCGGCACAGGCGGCGAGATCGGGTTTGTGCTGGGACTGGGCGGAAACGCTGGCGAAGCGCAGGTATTCTTTTAATTCCGTGACAAAGCGTTCCTGGTTGGCCTTGAGATAATCAATGACAGCTTGCATCCTGCACAGTTAAACGGTGAATGGGCAGTTTGCCAAAACAAAAAGTGTGGGAAAGCGGGGGAAACTTCAAAATTCCTCTGCAAAACTTGCATGGGTTGACGGCCGGTGCGGGGTGGTCTAGCTTTCAGCTCATGTTCGCCTTTATGCCACCAGTCCTGAGTTGGTTGCGGCCAGGCCAATGGCTAGGCCGCTTGGGAGTGGGCATGCTGGCATTTCATGCGCTGGTGATGGAGTGTCGCGCGCAGACGCCGGATTTTGGGTTGGTGAGGGAACATTGGTTTGAAACACGGACGGCGCATTTCCACATTTATAGCTGTGGCGCGCCGACGGCGGTGTTCAAGCTGGCGGGCCGGCTGGAGCAGTTTTGCCAGGCTTATGCCTGGCTGGCGGGGAGCACGGCCATTGCCTCGCCACCGATTGCCGTGGTGGCCTTTCCCGATCATGACCGTTTGCAGCCATTCCTGCCGTTGTACGAGGGGCAGCCGGCCAATCTGGCGGCCTTTTTCAAGCGCGGATCCGATGAGAACTTGATCGTGCTGTCGCTGCCCCCGGCGGAAGCGGGGGTGAATGACATGTCGGTGATTTTTCATGAGTACACGCATTTGCTATTCCGGCACAACGACCACTTTTGGCCCATGTGGATGAAGGAGGGCATGGCGGAGGTTTATTCCACATTTGCCACGGCGGGGGGCAAGGTGAGCATTGCCGGGCCGATCCCGTATCATCTGGCGTTATTGAAGGAGAATCAACTGATGCCATTGAGCGAGTTGTTCGCCGTGACCCATGATTCGCCGCAGTACAATGAGAGCAGCCGGCAGGGGATTTTTTATGCGGAATCGTGGTTGCTGGCGGAATTTCTGGTGGCCGGGGATCAGCCGGTGCTGCGGGAGCGGTTTGGCCAATATACGGCGCTGCTCAAGCAGGGGCAAACGGCCGAGGAGGCTTTTACGAATGCCTTGCACATCACCCTGGCGGGCATGACCGCACAATTGCAGCGTTACCTGGCCAACCGGGAGTTCCCGCCGTTGCAACTGAAACTGACGGCGAATATCGCGGCTCCCATCCAAGTGACCACCCGTACGTTGACCCCGGTGGAAACCTATTTCCGGCTGGGGGATGAGTTATTGCGGATTGACCAGGTGGAAGCGGCCCGGGCGTTTTTTGACCAGGCTTTGAAAATTGCGCCCGCCAGTCCGCTGCCTTATGAAGGCAAGGGCTTGCTGGCTTCACAACTAGATAATCATGAGGAGGCGCTGCGGGAATTGACCGAGGCTTTGCAACGCGGCTCGGGCAGCTTTCTGGCCTATTTTATTTATGCGCGAGAGCGTTACCGGCTTACCTCGGAGGGCGGGGACCGTTACAAACCGCTCAAGGACGCCGCCGAAGCGGAAGTCCGGGGCAATTTGGAAAAATCCCTGAGTCTCATGCCGGTCTATGCACCGGCGCATGAACTGCTCGGGTTTTTTGACATGGTTCAGGGGGACCAGTCGGCCGAGGCGGAAAAGCACCTGCAATGGGCCATTGAACTGGAGCCGGAGAACTCGGCGTTTCTCTTCACCCTGGCGCAATTTCAATTTCGCAACGGCCGTGCCGAGGCAGCCCGCCAAACCTTGGAACCATTACTAAAACCCAATGTGGATGCGGAATTGCGGCAGGAAGCGGAGAAATTGCTGCAAGAGCACAGCCACGGAGGATAAGTTCGGGAAAGGGACACCGGCGCGACGCCGGTGTCATATTAACCCGCAATCGCGCTCATTTCGACCGGTTCAACATTCACACCGGTTTTTTCCAGCCAGTCCACGGCGGCTTGGACGGCATCGCGCGTGCCATCCAATTCCAAGCAGACCACGCCGATTTCGTCGGTGACACTGGCCTGGCGGATGTTGGTGCTGACCTTGAATTTTTGGCTCAACTTCCAGATCAGGGGTTCCTTGATCAGCTTGGGCGGATACATGAGCCAGAGGCGCTGGCGGTGGGAGGAGGTCCCTGTGGTGCGCGCGACTTTGGTTTTGGTGTTTTTGACGGTCGGGGCTTTGGCCATAAGTTTATTTGGTTTGGGGATGGGGCGGAGGAAGATTTCCGCCCGGGCTGGCTAGCCGCCGGCAATGGCGGGGATGATGCTGATTTCGTCGCCGTCTTTGAGCGGGGTGGCGCGGTTTTGGAGGAAGCGGATGTCTTCCTCGTTCACATAGACGTTGACGAAGCGGCGGACCTCGCCTTTTTCATCCACGAGGCGTTCCTGGATGCCGGGGAAACGGGTTTGCAATTCAACAATTGCGTCGCCGATGTTGCTGGCGTTGATTTCAATAAGCTCCTCGTTGTTGGTCAACTTGCGGAGCGGGGTGGGGATGCGGACTTTTTTTGGCATAAATTTAATTTGAATTCTTTAGGACTGCACATCAAGTGTTTTCGTTGCCGGCATAACCCAAGCTTGGGTGATTTTTCCCGCCAGCACTTCGTAAATCGCTATCAGGTAAATAGTGCTGGAGCTTTTGGGAGACCTGCGGGTGACGGCTTTAAGGTTAATGACCAGGTTGCCCGAAGCAATCCGATGGATCCAAATCTCGGTTTTTATAGTCGTCCAACTGTGGTTGGACGACCACGACAGGATCAAGGTTTGGATTCACTGATCAAACCAGGCGCCACAAGATGTCCGGTCACACCCCGACTTTTTCCTCGTGCGCCAGCAGGGCCTCGAACTCGCGCAGGCTGGGTTTGATCTCGCGCGGCTTGCCGCAATGACCCTGGACGGCATCCAGCGTCTTGAGACCATTGCCGGTCACGCAGATGACGGCGGAGGAATCGTGCGGGATCTTGCCGCAGGCGATCAATTTTTTCGCCACGCCCACGGTCACCCCACCAGCGGTTTCAGCGAAAATGCCCTCGGTCTCAGCCAGTAATTTGATTGCATCGCGGATTTCGTCGTCGCTCACATCCTCGGAGGCACCGGCGGTTTCGCGCATGACTTTGAGGGCGTAGAAGCCGTCGGCCGGGGTGCCGATCGCCAGGGATTTGGCAATGGTATCCGGTTTGACGGGCTTGAAGAAATCCAGCCCCGCTTTTTGGGCGGTGGAAATGGGGGAGCAACCGGTGGCCTGGGCACCGTGAATGTGGACTTCGCTTTCGGACACGAGGCCGAGTTTGACAAATTCCTGATAGCCCTTGTGAATCTTGGTGAGCAGGGAGCCGGAGGCCATGGGAATGATGGTGTGCTGGGGCAGGCGCCAGCCGAGTTGTTCGGCGATTTCGTAGGCCATGCTCTTGGAGCCTTCGGCGTAATACGGGCGCATGTTGACGTTCACGAACGCCCAGCCGAATTTGCCGGCGATCTCGGCGCACAGGCGGTTTACTTCGTCATAGTGCCCCTTGATGGCGATGACGTTGGCCCCGTAGACGAGCGAATTTAAAATCTTGCCCTGTTCCAAATCCGAAGGAATGAACACATAGGATTTCAAGCCCGCGCTGGCAGCGTTCGCGGCCACGGAGTTGGCGAGGTTGCCGGTGGAGGCGCAGGCGACCGTTTCAAAGCCCAGTTCGCGGGCGCGGCTGAGGGCCACACTGACGACACGGTCCTTGAAGCTGAGGGTGGGGTAGTTAACGGCATCGTTCTTGATCCACAATTCGCGGATTCCCAGGCGTTTGGCCAGGCGATCGGCCTTGATCAGCGGGGTGTAGCCCACCTGGACGCCCACGGTGGGGTCCTTGGCCACGGGCAAGAGTTCGCGGTAACGCCACATGGTTTTCGGGCGTGATTGAATCGCCGCCCGGGTGAGCGACTTTTTGATGCGTTCATAGTCGTAGGCGACTTCCAAGGGACCAAAATCGTATTCACAAACGTGAGTCGCGGCGAGGGGATATTCCCGGCCGCACTCGCGGCATTTCAACGCCTTCATGAAACTATCGTGCTTTTCCATAATCATTCAATTTACAAGTTGCCCTGCAGCCGGAAGTAGCCGGCTGGTTATTGCCATGGGACCAGTAAAAAGGCCCCATCTCAAGCATGAGAAGGGGCCGACAAAACGTGCGTGCGCTTCTCATTTTCCCTGAACGCACCCGCATTCAGGCTGGAATTGGCACCTGCGTTAAAATCGAAATTTTAACCGGTTGCCGTGGCTTCATTGGGCCAGTCCCTCTGCCACTCTGCATGAGATTCGTTGAATCAACGAATGCGGATAAATTGATATATTGATTGCAGACTGTCAAATTTATTTTTGGGACGGGAAGCGTTGGAAAATACTTGCTTGGGGACACAGCCGCGCTCCGGTAGTGAGATGGGTGGGGCTTGACGGGGCGGGGGAAATGGCAAACCATTTGGTCCGTCTTTATGAATCCGATTGAGCCTTGGTTGCAGCGGAAGTTACGCCTGGCGGCGGTGCAGGATCGCCTGGTGGCGGGGCTGGCTCTGGGGTTGGGGGCGGTGGTGCTGACGATGACGTTTTTCTTCACTTATGCGGTGGTTTGGTTCGTCGTGAATTTGGGTGCCTCGGCGCTGTGGCAATTAGTGGCGAGCCATGCTTTACATATTACGCATCGGGAAATTTTGGTGGTATGCTGGGTTTTTCTGGGGTTGCTGTTTCTGGGGAATGCGCGGACCAGTCGGGAATATTTGAGTGATTTATCGCTGGATCAGGCGGCCCCGCCGGCGCTGGTCTGGCATGCCGGGGTGGCGGGGGCGTTGTCGGCGCTGGCGTTTAATCCGGATGCCTCGGCCAAGTTGATCACGGATATTCTTTATACGGGGCCGCGACTGGTGGTGGGTGGGATCAAGGCGTGGCGACGGTCCTTTTTGCGCAAGCAGGTGGATACGGCGGGGCTGGCGCAGGCGTTGATGATTTTGCGGGAGAGCCCGGGGCGGGTGGCGTGCGCGGACCTGGCGGGGCAGCTGGCGGGGTTTGAGGCGGACACGGTCCTGGCGCAATTGCGGGGGATGGAGGGGGTGATGTTTTTGGATGTCCGGCCGCCGGCGGTCAAGGTGAGTGAGGAGTTGAGGTTGGAATTGCTGGCGATGGGTTGAGGTGGTGGCCCCAAGGTTTGTGTTGCGATTTTTTTATGGATTTCCGGCTCCCCGCTGGGGCGAAGGATTTAGTCGGTGGTGATCCCGGGGCGGCGCGCGGCTTGCCCCTGGCTAATTTCCGATGCCCCGCCGGGGCAAAGGGGAGGCGCAGAAAGCGTTTTTTCGCACACCGTTAAGGCCTCAACGTCCGGCGTTTTTGTATTCGTCGTCGCGCTCGCCGCCGAATTGGACCCATTCTTTGGATTT
>CAIZWI010000453.1 GCA_903936645.1 uncultured Verrucomicrobia subdivision 3 bacterium | reverse complement strand
CATAGGCATACCCGCCCCCCGCTGACCATGACGTGAAGGTAATATCAATATAGATATCATCCTTAATCAAATGCAGCACGGCGTTTAAACCCACCGTATTGGGCGGCCCCCCATTAATATCCTTCGACCACGTGTTCCAATCCGTGTAGGCCAGGGTCGCATAATCCGCCGTCGTGCCGTTGGCCCATTCCGTGTCCGCCGGGCTGAAATAATGGGCAAATCCCGTCTCCACTTTGCTATTATAAAGCCCTTGGCGGCTGTCGCGCGCCAGCCAAACGCGCGCCGTGATTTTATCCGGCTGCGCAGCCGAACTCACCACCAGTGCCGGCCCAGTCCAAACCGTGGCGGCCAGGAGGACCCCAGGCCATGCCACCAACACCAGCAGAACTCCCAATAATAGCTTATGGGCTTTTCTCATGAGTTATTTTCAATTTCTCTATCCGGGAGGTTTACCCCTCGGAAACTTCCAACCGCCGGGGCTGGGGAAAATTAATTGGCCCAATCTGGGCCCTGACCGAGGCCGGCTGTCCATCCAAGTGCAGGATGGGAACCTGCACCCCCAACTTCACGGGCACCTCAAATTCCTGTAACTCATAGTGGCTCAAATAAATACGAGTTTTCGTTTGTTCGGCGTTCATTTTAGCGTGGTTGTCAGATTGTGCTTGCACCACTCATAAGAGACCGCACCTTCAATTTGGTTCCCACAATTTTACGGGCCGGGAATTGTTTTTAGTTTTGCCAGGTGGCCCTTTGCCGCCCCCCGCAAGCCAGACCTTGATCCGGCCCCGGTCGTATCCTTGCGGCAGAAATACAAGTGGTTGCGCCGTGCGTTTTTGCATAAGCCGACGAGTGGGCTGCACCGAACATCCTTTATCCATTGGGCAGCGCCTCCCGACGAAGTTCCGCGCAAAAAACCAAGCAAACCCTGCATTTTTATTGCATATTTCCCACCAAGACGGTTGCGATTTTAATTGAAATTGTTATTTTTACTGTTAAAAATAAGTTAGCCATAAAAATAAAACCCTGAATGTGGCTGCTCAGTTTATGAACCTTGCCAACCCGAGCCAACTGCGGAAACCCGCTCCCACCAGTGGGATCTTGGGCTTTACGTTGATTGAGTTGCTGGTGGTGATCGGGGTGATTGCCTTGCTGGCCTCATTGCTGTTGCCCGCCCTGGCCAAGGCCCGCGCCCGGGCCGATGCCATTACTTGCCTGAATAACACCCGCCAGTTGGTCCTCGCCAGCCTGCTGTATGTGGACGATCATGACGGTGCCCTGCCTTACAATCTGGTACTCTATGGCACGACTTATCGCACCGATCGAAATTGGGCCAATAACGTCATGACGCACGATTTGAGCTCGGATAATACCAATCTCGACACTCTCACCCAAGCCAGCCTGGGCTCCTATGTAAGCCGCAACACCGCCATCTTTCGCTGCCCCTCGGACCGCTCCCTCAGCACCCAGCAAAGCAGTGCCGGTTGGGATCATCGCATTCGCAGCTATTCCATGAACGCCATGATGGGCGATGTTGGTCGCTATACCTCCACCGGCGTAAATGCCAATAATCCTGGCTACATTCAGTTTTTCAAAGCCTCCCAAATCCCCCGTCCCACGGAAATATTTGCCTTCTTGGATGAACATCCCGACAGCATCAAAGACGGCTATTTTCTGAATAAAGACGCCAGCTTGGGGACTTCCTCCGGCAGTCTTGGGAGCGGTCAGGAATGGCTGGACTTACCCGCCACCTATCATAACCGTAACACCGCCATCGCCTTCGCCGACGGCCATTCCGAATTCCATCGTTGGGTGGATCCCGAAACGATTCAACCCATCCAGCCGAACCAAACCTATTTGCCCGTGGCGGTCACCTCCAGTGGCACCGACTT
>CAIZWI010000452.1 GCA_903936645.1 uncultured Verrucomicrobia subdivision 3 bacterium | reverse complement strand
TGCTGAGCGGCTGGACGTGCAAATGCACCCGCACATCGGTAAAGAAGGGCACCCGCACCTTGCCGGCCAGGTTGAAAAACCCGTTGTCGGGCCGGCCGGCGATGTCATAGTTGTTAAAATAACCCTCGGCGCAGGACAGAAACTGGAAGGAACCTTCACTGTGGGCGGCCAATGATAATTGCGCCGGCACGGCAAACCGGGAATCGCAGCCGAGCACGTTGTCAGCGACGGTAACCAGATTGCCATCGGCTTTGAAGCCCAGCGCGGCGTGCAGTTTTTGGGGAATGAGCGGCAGTTGCGTCTCGACGCCCAGCACCAAAAAATTCGTCGTGGTACCGCAAGGATCATTGGCCTCCGGCGCAAAGCCGATGCTTTCTGGCATTAGATCAACATTCCAGTAATTCAAATGATCAATGGGACTGGCGGGCGGCACCGTGGCGGACGTCAAATAGCCCCGGTCCGTAAACAGCATGTTGGTAAAGGCCTGAGTGAAGCCGGATGGCTGTTTTGGAAAGGTAATGGCGCCCGCCACCAGGGATTGATCCACCTGGCTGTCCAGATAGGAGAGGCGGTAGGAAGTAAAGGTGAAGTTGTAGCCATAGATTTGCAGGGCGGAAGTGGGGAAATTGATCGCATCGTGGATGCCGCTCACACCACCGTACCGGGCGTAATATTTCGCATCCTGGGCCAGGGAATAATTCACGATGGCGCTGCCCCCGAGGCAACTTTGGCCGCTGGCGGGGGCGATGAAATTGATGCCCGGATAACTGGCCAGCCCGGCGTAATGATATTCGGACGTGCCGGGGCGTTCCACGTAGCTGGCATTGGCGCCGGTGAGATTGGTGCCCTGGCCAAAGCCGCTGAACAGCAACACCGCCGGCAAGTGCGGGGAGTCAACGAAAGATTGTCCGCCGTGGAGACAGGTGCCGGCCATTTCGAAGGAGCCATTCTGGACGTTCAACGCTTCCTGTGCATAGTTCCCCACGCCCACATACCCCCAGGTGAGGTTGGTTACCGGCACCGCACCAGCCGCGAGCAGGCCACCATCGGCGGTGAAATTGTAGTTGAGCGCGGGCGTAAAAGACATCGTGCCCGGGCCGACCAGGGAGCTGGCGCAATTAGTGCCCTCGGTGTCCCGCCAATAAATGAGCGGCGCGGGAAAATCCCGATTCGCCGCCAGGAAGCTGTCCGGAGTGATGGCCCCATGATCGAAGGTGAGCGCGCCATTATAGCCACCGAGGCGGCCGATGGTGATTTGGACCCCGTCTTGACTCCCGGAATAGGGGAAATGCGGGCGCAACTCCTTGGGGTCCAGTTGCATATAAGCGGAGATTAGGGCGTTGCCATTCGCATCCGCCGTGACGGTCAGCGTTTGGGTGGGCACAATCGCGGCGTTGCGATAATAGCCATCGTTGGAAACGCGGTTGGCCATGGTGTGGTCGGTCAAGGCGGTCTGCGCCGCAGTCAGCATGTCATCCTCGGTCTGGCGCGCAAAAACCCCATTAGTCAGCACCAACTGCAACTGGCCGGCAGCGACATTCCATTGGAGTGCCGGGCCGCAAAACCAAAAGGGGACGCTCTCCGAAATGGCCTGAATCGGGCCAGGGATGGTGACGTTTTGCGGATTCAAGGTGGGGTCCAAGGGCACTGGCCCGAGGGAAATCGTGCCGACTGTCAGGCGGTTGCCCACGCCGACCGGCACCATGCCGAAGCCGGTGGGCAGGGTCAGGGTCACCGTTTCGCTGGCACCCGAGGGGGTCAAAATCGGCCCCGCCGTCTGGAACGAAATGTTTTGCACAGTCTGGCTAGTGGTTGGCGCGTTGATGGGCATGCTGCCGGTGGCGAGTTGCACGGAGCCATTGGGCAACAGGTTGGCATTCAAGGAAGCGCCATTGCCGTAGGAATAACCGGGTGCCTGGGGAAAACTCCCTGAATTGGCCGTCAACGTCAGCTTATATTCCGTCGAAACGCCGGGATGGTTTTGGACGAGGAAAGGCGGGGTGTCCAAATTCGTGAAATAGGTGAGCAAGGAACCGAAATAGAACTGGCCATTGAAATCGAGCAACTGGGCGGGGGGCGCGGCGTTCGTATCATCCATTACCGTGGTGGAGCCCAGCGTATGGGACAGGGAAACTACCACCTGGTATTCATCATCCACCGAATCAAGTTGAACGGCGGGACTAAGCTTGAAGGTCGTACTGAAGTTGCGGAACACCGGATTGGGCGGAGTGCTGCCATCGTTACTGGGCAGGCTGACGTTGAACACGCTCTGGCTGGACAGCAGCGGCACGGAGGCGCCGGTATTGGTATTAATCAATTGAAAATTCAGGGTGGCCGTGAGGTTGGTCGCGAAGGGCGGCAGCGTGAAGTTATCGTAGCGAGCCGCCGTGAAGGAGACTTGGACGGGAAAGCCATATTCGGCCGGGGAATTGCTCACCGACCAGGTGCGGAGGAGAGCGGGCGTGCCGGTCAGGGCCAATTCCACATCTGCCGCCGCGGTGGGACTGGCGGTGTTGGTAAAGTCAAAATATTGGTTGGTCGGGCCGTAGAACTGTCCCTGGAAGAGGTAGACCGAAGCGCTGTTGGTCGGCCAGGCGGTGGCATAAACCTGAATCTGGGGCGTATAGGCCGTGTGATAATTCAACGGGTTTAAGGGCTGCAATGGCGCGTAGTAAACGATTTGGTCCTGATACGAGAGGGTGCCAAAGTTCACCGGCAGGGAAGTGTACTGATACACCGAATAGACGAGGTTGGAATGGCCGGTTTGGTCCACGATTGGCACCGGCTGGCCGTTTTGATTGAGGAGGCTGTATTGCAGCACCAGCGCATTGGTCGCGGGTGTGGTGCCGGTGAGGCTAAAATTGATCGAGGAGGCAGTTTGGATGGCCTGCCGACCACCAATACCAGTATCGCCGGCGATGACGGAGCCGGTGAAATTAGTGATGATCAAGCCCACAGGCTGGACGGTGATCTGGGCGCAAACCCGGCCGGCTGCCAGAAGTAAAAGGAGGGCGATCAGCACTGCCGGGCGGTAGGCCAATGAAATCGGCATTCGAGCGTTCATTTGGTTTTAAGAAATTCTGATTGCGTGACCAATTTGTGCTGTTTCCCATTACCGGCGTCGGCTTTCATGAATCCTGCGCCTTTCCGCCTGTCCTTAAGTTCACTGCCGACTCCTTGCAAGTTCCCGCTTAATTTCTTTCTCCGCCGGGCAGTTGGGCGCATCGGCCGCAGAACGCTTTTCTCGCGCAAATTGCGCAGGAAACGAATGTTGGCCTCAAGAGACGACCATCATCTTAGCATATCATCATAATTCTTAAAGTCAAACATAACCACCGGTCTGACGAGCACATTTCCTCGCCATGGGGGTAAATAAGCCTTCCGTTTTGCCGAAGCATGCAGTTGATCCCGGCAGGGAGGACTGTCTCCGGCAAATACCCATCTTTTGGCGACGCAGCATGTTCATCATTTTCAACGACTTGGCCGACGACAGGACTTTCGTGTCCGCATTCCTGCCTACTATGGTAAGAAGAAACCAAGGCGGAGGATTACAAATTATTTCCAGAAAAAGAGGCAGACCGTGATTTTGATTCGCATCCCAGTTGCATTTTTGACAAAATCCTCGCATCGCGGTTTGAATGGTCAGATTGTTTTGGCACTGCCCGCACTTGACTCATTGGTGGGTAGGAGTCATGGACTGCATCCTCTGGCGGAGGTTCCTAGGTAGCTGGTTCAATCAGCTCATTCCCACCTGGATAAAAGCCTGGTATGGACTCGATGAGGCAATCCTTTTGAATGCCCCTTTTGCATATAATTTTTCTTGGCCTCAATCAGTTGAGTTACTTCCGCCCACTCGCTGAGGGCACCCCCCCCGCCCCCTTGCAAGACTTTGAACTGTCATATTGGAGGAGTGAACATCTTGGCCGTCAACTCCTGCCCAGCCGAATCAGGCAGCATCACTGAAACCTTGGACATAAAGCATGGTTGTCATGACATAATTGGAGGGCGACTGCCGCCCCCTGAAACAAAATCCGGCACTCTTTTTCCTTGCTCAGGGCTCGCCGAGTGTTCCAGACGGTCATCGTTCCCCGGGACCCCGAGGGAATCCAAAATATCACCAGAACCAAACCGCTAGTCACCTGTCCACTGCCGGATAAATTTCAGACTATGTCCAGACTCAACGCGACACACTCCGACACAAAAACCACCCATTTTTTCGAGCGACACAGTTCCGACACAAGATAGGTTGGCGACACGCTCCGACACATGACTTAGTGTTACCAGTCGCCGCTCAATGCAACAATAATATTGACTTTATTAGGTTTCAGCGCAATGTGTGAGGCAATGAGCGACACACAACTTGCATCCAGCGGCACTAACTCGACATTGGCAGACACCCCATTTTTAGGTTCAAATCCTACCCCCGCAACCAATTTTAACGCCCGGTCACTGTACCGGGCTTTTTTTATGCCGCCAACGTATCAGGTGTACGTCATTCAAAACCCGGCAGGCAGGTTTTATATCGGTTTAAGTGAGAATGTCCCCAACCGGCTGGAACAGCACAATGCCGGGGTTTCCACCTGGACTCGCCATCGTGGCCCTTGGCTATTGGTCTGGACAAGTGCGCCGCAAAGCCTCACCGATGCCCGCAAACTGGAGAACCGCCTCAAAGCCCAAAAAGGTGGAGCGGGGTTTCGCGCCATCACCGGTTTGGGTGCAACGCCCGATAGCGCCGCGGGCTCATAATCCCGCGCTGCGGGACCACAGGTTCAAATCCTACCCCCGCAACCAATTTTAACGCCCGGTCACTGTACCGGGCTTTT
>CAIZWI010000451.1 GCA_903936645.1 uncultured Verrucomicrobia subdivision 3 bacterium | reverse complement strand
TGGCCTGCAAGCTGGCCAAGGCGGCCTGGCACGTGCTGACCGCAGGGGAGGATTACGATGCCCAGCGCGTCTTTGGACCGCGGCCGGCCACCCCGGCAAAGACTTGAATTTGGAGCGCCACCGTCAGCCAGGAGCAAGTGTTGGCTGGAGCCCGCAGGACTGATTGGAGGCGGTGGCGCTCTTTGAGCAACCATGGGATGAGCTGTTGGAGCCATAAAGTTTTGCCGGCGATTCGACCGTGCCGTGAGTCAATAACGGGTTGGCGGCGGGCGCACTGCGCCCGCCAAACCAAAGCGCTTACAAACTGAATGAACACGGACCGGCACTGAACGTTTTCTGGTCCCGCAGTCGCGGGATGGGTGCCGGCTGGGTTCCGCCAAGGCGGGATCCGGCCAGGCGGGGCCGGTGAAAACCAGTCAGGCCTCAAAAGCGCTTGACGCGTTTCGGACTCAGGGGTAATTGAACGGTGCCTACAAACGCGCCGGAGGGGCGTGGCCGCTGCGCCCGCCCTTTCGGTTCCCTGATGGCTGATTGGTTTTCACCGGCCCGCCGGCGCTAGAGCCAGATGGGTGACTGAACGATCCGCCTTGCGGCGGACGAAATCAAATGACGAAAACCCAGGTTCGGAGGCAGCGGGCAAAGTAAGTGGCTCAAGCAGTAGTGCAAGAACCTGATTTAAAAAAAGAAAATTGGGAACGAAAACTTTTTTACCGGTTGACAGCCGCCCTAACAGGCCGTTGAAAAACGGCTGAATTTTCAGCACCACCGCCTTTCGTGGGTTTGATTTTCAAATTTCGGCTGGTTGGCGGTGATAAAAGCTCCCGCAACTCCGGCTGGCGAGCCGGCCGAAGGCTCGCGGCGTGTGCTACGCATCGGCCGCCACGGGTTTTGGCCCCGGTGCCGGGCGGCGTTTCAGGCCGCCGCCTCCAATCTGGCCAGCCGAACCAGGTTGTAAGTGCCCGCTACAAAATAACCCCAAGCCTGGGTGCGTTCCAATCCGCGATAGCGGCTGCGCCGCAGGCGCCCCACCGTCTTGATCCAGCCAATGATCTCCTCCACCCGTTTACGGATCCGCTGGCTGACAGAGTAACTGGCCTGCCGGGTGGTGCGCCCGTCCAAACCCGGTACTTTCACGCCGGTCTTGCAGGCCACATGGGGGATAATTTCCCGCGCGCGGCAGCCGTTGACCAGCGGTTTTTGATGGTAGTTCTTGTCTGCCCCCAGCGTCTTGGGCACCACCCCCGTGTGCAGTTCGGCGTGGGCATCCAACTGCCGCAAGGCCATGACCGGCTCCGGTTCGCGGATCGGATTATGCAGGGTGAAGTCGGCGCATAAACCATGGCGGTTTTCCATCAGCAGATGCGCCCCAAAGCACAGTTTGGCCTCCCGCCCGCTGGCCTTCTTGTACAAGACGCTGTCCGGGTCGGTCGTGCTCTGGTGCGTGTCATTACAGCGCTTTTCGCCGTGAAAATTGACCGTGGGATTGCCGGGGTCCTCGTCCTTGGCCGCCCGAATTTTCCGCGCATCCGCCCCGTCCTTGCGGGTGAAGCTCTTGAGGCTCGCCCACGACTCGATGAGCGTGCCATCGGCCGTGAAATGCTCATCGCTCGTCCAGCCGGCCTGTCGCGACAGATCATAGACCTCGGCAAAGAATAGTTTGGCCACGTCGGCGGAAAGCACCCGCTGGTAGTTTTTGGAAAACACGCTGTGGTTGAAGCTGCCTTCACTGTATTCCCGGTCCAAAAACCACAGCCAGAGCAGGTTGTAGCCGAGTTGTTCGCAGAAGAGCCGCTCGCTGCGCACACTGTACAGGGCGGTCAGCACCCGGGCCTTGAGCAGTTGCTCCGGCGGGATGCTGCCCCGGC
>CAIZWI010000450.1 GCA_903936645.1 uncultured Verrucomicrobia subdivision 3 bacterium | reverse complement strand
TGGCAATGCGGTGCTTTCAAATTTTGTTTCAGGCCATGCGATTTTGTGGTCCGGCACCGCAGCGAGTTTTGTTGATCTTAATCCTAATGGTTTCAATTCCTCCGAAGCCTACGCTGTTTCTGGAAATCAGGAGGTTGGTTGGGGGGAAATCAATGGAAACACACATGCGCTGTCATGGTCCGGCACAGCCACAAGTTTCATCGATCTCAACCCCAGTGGCTTTAGCTCCTCATTCGCCCAAGGCACAACCGGCAGCCTTCAGGTTGGTTACGGAATTACGAATGGCCAGACCCACGCCCTACTTTGGTATGGTACTGCGTCCAGTGCGGTGGATTTACAATTTTTTCTCCCGCCAAATTATACTAGTTCCACTGCATGGAAAATCGACCCAGATGGGAATATCGTTGGGAATGCCTTCAATAGCACTACTGGCTCATCAGACGCGATTATTTGGATGCCCCAGCCCATCATGAGCATAAACATGTATGCAGGACTTAATCTTTCGGGACAAGTCGGAAGTACTTATGAAATTGACTTTGTGAATAATTTTAACGACACAAACTGGACGGCGCTGACAACTATAGTTCTCACCAATAAATCTTACCTGTATTTTGATACAAACTCGACATATTTTTCACACCGTTTTTATCGGGCGGTAAAGCAATAGCAAGGTTCTGATCTTGCCACTTAATTGTGGATTGGATTGGGCTGGGGCAATTCAGGTCGCATGTCCCTATCTTGATTTCCTAGAGCGGAATTCCAAAATATCACCGGATATGAATGGATGGATGGTAGGCCATTTGGCGATCTTATTTTGGGCTTTCAAGAAAAAGGGTTAAGAAGCTCATGTGGGTTGAAAAAAGGAGTGTTTCCGGCGCCCCGCTGGGGCGCAGGATTTAGGCGGTGGTGATCCCGGGGCGGCGCGCGCCTTGCCCCTGGTAAATTTCCGATGCCTCGCCGGGGCAAAGGGGAGGCGCAGAAAGCATTTTTTCGCACACCGTTAAGGCCTCAACGGCCGGCGTTTTTGTATTCGTCGTCGCGCTCGCCGCCGAATTGGACCCATTCTTTGGATTTGTCGCGTTGTTTGAGTTTGCTGCGGCGTTCGAGGATTTGTTTGCGGATGAGGCGGCGGCCCTGGAGTTTTTTGATTTCGCCGTCCATGTCCAGATAGGCTTTGAGGCGCTCGGGGGTGAGGGTGCCTTGGGCGAGGGCGGCGCGCACGGCGCAGCCGGTGTCGGTGCCGTGCCGGCAGTCATCGAAATCACACTGGGCGGCGAGTTTGGTGATGTCAGAAAAATTTTCGCGCAAGGTATGCTCATCAATCCAAAGCTGGACTTCCTTGATGCCGGGATTGTCGATGATCATGCCGCCGGTGGGCAGCAACATGAGTTCGCGGGCGGTGGTGGTGTGCCGGCCTTTGCCTGTGACCTCATTGACGGAGCCGGTCCACTGGCCATCGTCCCCCAGCAGGCGGTTGATGAGGGCGGATTTGCCGACGCCGCTGGAGCCGATGAAGGCAATCGTCTGGCCCGGCGCGAGGTAGCTCTTGATGATGGCGAGGCCTTTGCGGGTTTTGGCGCTGGTGACATGGACGTCGGCCGCGGTTTGCAATTTTGCAATGGCACGGGCGGCGCGCTGGTTTTTGGTGTCGGAAAACAAATCCGCCTTGTTGAGCAGGGCCACGGCCTTGGCCCCGGATCGGGCGATGAGGCCGAAAAAGCGTTCCATGCGGCGAAGGTTGAAGTCGGCGCCGGCATCGGTCACGACGACCACGGTGGAGATGTTGGCGGCAATGACTTGTTCCTCCTCGCTATCGCCCACGGCCCGACGGGACAGGCAGCTTTGGCGGGGAAGGCGGGCCTGGATGGCGGCCGTGCGGGCGGTGGCATCGACTTCGAGCGCGACCCAGTCGCCGACGGCGGGGAGGTCGGCATTGGTGGTGGCGGCGTGAAAGACTTTGCCGCTGAGGGTGGCTTCCACTTCGCATAAGCCATCTGGTCCGACGACGAGCGCGCCGTAGCTGATGCGGTTGCCGCGGACGAGGCGGCCGGGTTGCCAGCCTTTTAATTGGTAGGGGGCGAATTCGGTGGCGAAGGTGTCGTTCCAACCGAGGTCTTGGAGGGTCATGGGCAATGCCTCTGGGGGGCGATGGGATTAAGGCCGGCGCCGGGGCAGGCGACCGGAAGTTCGCCCGGGAGTTCGCCGGGGAAAAGGGCCAGAGGACCGGGCGCCCGCCTGCACATTAACGCGGTGGGCGATAATGGTTTTGGTCCTGTGGCTCGCTGCCAGGGGCACGGTTGCGGCGGAGCCGCGGGGCAATCTAAATGGATTGGGAGTGCGTTGCTCACAGTATGGGGTGGATGTTAGCAGGCAGTATCATTCACGCAATATCGCGTGCTTTCAAGCCGCAACCGGGCAGGGGCTGCAATCAGGCCATGACAGGGCATGGTCCATGACCCGTTTTGGGGTGTGCTCCGAGGCTTTCATGGTGCTCGCGGCGAGACGCCGCCATAACCCGCAGGCGAGGACGCCTGCGCTACCGGAGCATGAGGCGGATGCTCCATGAGGTTGGCCGGTGGCGCGGCAGGGTGGCTGGGGCAATGGCTCATTCCTCGGATGCTTCCTCCCGTTCAGTTTCAAAGGCGGTTTCGCCGGAGTCGGCCTCAAGTTCGAGTTCGGAGGCTTCCCAGCCTTTGGCGAGGGTTTTTTCCACGTAGCCCAGGAGTTCATTGCGGCCCTGGCCGGTGACGGCGGAGGAGCTGAACATGGCGGGGGTTTCCTCCCACCACAGGGCCATTTGGGCGCGGAAGAGTTCCATGTTGGCCTTTAACTGGAGGGGCTTGGTCTTGTCGGTTTTCGTGAAGACGAGCACAAACCGGGTGGAGTGGTCGCCCAGCCATTTGACGAATTCCAGGTCGATGGCTTGCGGTTCATGGCGCCCATCAATCAGCACGAACACACACGCGAGGCTGGGGCGGTGGGCGATGTAATTGGTGACGGCATCGTTGAACTTGGCACTGTTTTCCCGGGCGACCTTGGCGAAGCCGTAGCCGGGGAGATCGACCAGGTACCATTCGTTGTTGATGGTGAAGAAATTGATCAGCTTGGTGAAGCCGGGGGTAATGCTGACGCGGGCCAGGTCCTTCTTGCCCGAGAGCATGTTGAGCAGGGAAGACTTGCCGACGTTGGAGCGACCGATGAAGGCGAATTCCGGCAGGCTCTCCGGCGGACACATGTCCAGATCGGGGGCGCTCAGGTCAAAAATAGCGGACTTGATATGCATGATAAAATGTTAACGACTTCAATATGCCTGAAACGCGGGCAAACGGACACTGCTATCTTTGGCGGGCGGTTGGCGAGGCGGAGGTTGCGCGCGCATAGGTTGAGAACGCGCCACCGGACTGTCACGGGGGCGTTACCACATTGTCACTAAAAACTCGTGGAGCCGTGGAGTCAAATCTGGCAGACATAAGGTTTAAACAAACCATCATGAATGCTTGCTCGAACTGCCCATGACCGCCCAACCAAAAACCGACCACGGCAAGCGGGACCTGGCGCAACAATTTTTCAAAGCCACGAGCGACCTGGTCTTTCACCATGTTCATGGCAGCCAACTGATTTACAACACGTGCTGGGAAGATCCCCGGCTCGACCGGCATTTGATGAAACTGGACGCGCAGAGCCGGGTGGTGATGATCACGAGCGCGGGGTGTAACGCCCTGGACTATCTGCTGGATAACCCGGCGGAGATTCACACGGTGGATGTGAATTACCGACAGAATGCCCTGCTGGAGTTAAAACTGGCGTTGTTGCGCCGGGGCAAGTTCATGGATTTTTTCGAGTATTTTGGCATCGGTTCGCATGGGGATCACCAGGCGATTTACAAATCCCTGCAACCGGATTTGCCGGACGTGGCGCGCAAGTTTTGGGACCGGCATCTGCATTTTTTCAACCCCGGGGGCATCAAGAAGTCGTTTTATTATCATGGCACATCGGGTGCGGCGGCGTGGCTGCTGGGGGGAGTGCTCTTCAAGGCCAAACCCAACATCAAGAACTTCGCCATGTGCCTGCTGGATGCCAAAACCCAGGAGGAGCAAAAGGAGATTTACACGCTGCTGGAGCCAAAAATCTGGGGTAATCTGAGCAACTGGCTGATCCGCCAGCGCATGGTGATGACCCTGCTGGGGGTGCCCGGTCCGCAGATCAAATTGATTGAGAATCATTATCCGGGTGGTTTGGAGAGCTACATCAAGGACAAGTTGCGCCATGTGATGACGGAACTGCCGACGGCGGATAATTATTTTTGGCGGGTTTACATCACTGGTTCCTACACGATGGATTGCTGCCCCAATTACCTGCGGAAAGCGAATCATGAGGTGCTCAAGGAACGCAACGGACGGATCAAGACCCATACCAGCACCCTTACGCAATTTCTCCAGAAGCATCCGGGTATTTACAGCCATTATGTGTTGCTGGACCATCAGGACTGGCTGGCGTGGCATGATGCGGCGGCGCTGCTGGAAGAATGGGAATTGATCCTGGCCAACAGCCGGCCGGGTACCAAGATTCTCATGCGTTCCGCCGGTCTGGATCTGAGTTTCGTGCCGGCGGCGGTGCTGGAGCGCTTGCGTTTCTTCCCGGAACTTACGGAGCGGCTGCACCTGACCGACCGGGTGGGCACCTATGGCAGCCTGCATTTCGCCGAAGTCAAATGAGCCACTACTCTTCCAACGCGGCCCCGGCGGGTAAATTAACCCCGATAGAAAAGTATTACCGGCTGCATGCGCGGATTTACGATGCCACGCGCTGGACCTTTTTGTTCGGCCGCACTGCGATTTTGGCGGATATTGCGATTCGGCAAAAGCCCGTGCGGATTTTGGAGGTGGGGTGTGGCACCGGAAAAAATCTCGTAAGCCTGGGGCGGCGCTTCCCACAGGCAGCCATTACGGGGTTGGACCTGGCTGAACCCATGCTGGAGGTGGCACGGCGCAAGACCGCGCATTTGGGTTCCCGTGTGGGCTTGCTGCACCGGTCTTATAATGCGCCGGTGGGGGATCTGGCGGGCTACGATCTGGTGCTCTTTTCCTACGCGCTTTCGATGTTCAACCCGGGTTTTGAAACTGCCATCCGGGCGGCGGCGGCCGATCTGGTCCCGGGGGGGTGCATTGCGGTGGTGGATTTCCATGCCACCCGGTTCGCTTTATTTGAACGCTGGATGGGAGTGAATCATGTGCGGATGAACGCCCAGTTGCGTCCCTGCCTGCAAGAGCTCTTTGTACCCGTGCTGGACCGGGTGGACCACGCTTACGGCGGGGTCTGGCAGTATTTGACGTTTATTGGCCGCAAGCGGGCTAATTGACAGGCAAGGGATCGAGGGACAGCCGGCGAATTTCAAGCTCGCCGCCCTCGCTTTGAATGCCGATAAAGCCATTGGTGACGGTGCATTCGGTGGTGGCGTTCATCAGGCGGTCATTTACCCAAGTGGTAACGGTGCCGTGATCGCTGGTGGTGCGGACGGTGTCCCATTCGCCAACCGGATGTTCGTTGGCGGTGCCGCGCAAGGGCAGGGCGGTATTGGCATCCTGGCCACGGTGTTCCTTGCTTTCCGCGCCGGCCATGAGGAACAAATCCCCCTGGCGGGTATGTTTGCCTTGGACCTGCACACAGGTGGGCCAGACTTTGTCCGGCAGCTGCATGTTAACAAGGATGCCGGTATTATCCTGTTTGGGGGCTACTTTGACGAAACGCCATTCGACGGTGAGGACGTAATCCTGGTAGGCGGCCACCGTGCGCAGGTAACCGGTGGGTTTGCCGGTGCAATGAATCACGCCGTTGGTCACGGACCAAGTGGCGAGGGAGTTGCTGTCGCCCTTCATGCAAAAAGTCCAGCCTGCGAAATCCCGGCCATTGAACAATTCCACATGGCCGGACGGCTTAATCACTGGCTGGGCGCAGACCAGATGACTGACGCCGAATGCCAGTAAAACCGCGAGCGTGAATTTCATGGGGGCAAGTTAAATCAGGCCAGCTGGGCGGGGAAAGCCAAATCCGTGGGCGCAAGGGCAGGGAAAGGCCGTGCCGAGGGAAAGTTTGGCTTGCCTGGAGACTGGAAAATCCGGTCAAACCCCACCCAACTGGCGCACTTGGGCGAGGACCATCGCGGGAGTCACGGCGCGCAGACATTCCAGCGGTTGGGGATTTTTACAATGCGGTGACAGGCAGGGCGCGCAGGGAATACCCACGCGCACCACATCCTGCGGCAAGCCATAGGGACCGGTGCGATCAGGTTCCGTGGGGCCAAACACTGCCACCATGGGCTTGCGCAGGGCGGCGGCGACGTGCATGGGGCCGGTGTCATTGGTCACCATTAATGCGCAGCGGCGCACCCATTCGATCATTTCCGGCAAGGTGGTACGGCCGCAGAGATTCAGG
>CAIZWI010000449.1 GCA_903936645.1 uncultured Verrucomicrobia subdivision 3 bacterium | reverse complement strand
CGCACCGCCTGAAGGCGCTGGGCCTGGTCGACAAAATCGTCAACGAACCGGTGGGCGGCGCGCAGGTTTTCATGAGGCGGCAGTTTTAATCGGTTTTAATTCATGACCCGAATGGCATTGGCGCAAAATGCTGGTTGAGCGGGTCATAGTACAAAGAAATTAACAAATCCGGGCGGGCCGTCAGTCGCACGTTTGGGGGGGATATCATTAAA
This sequence comes from uncultured Verrucomicrobia subdivision 3 bacterium, assembly GCA_903936645.1. Taxonomy (GTDB): domain Bacteria; phylum Verrucomicrobiota; class Verrucomicrobiia; order Limisphaerales; family UBA11358; genus UBA11358. The sequence continues at coordinate 14,296 of CAIZWI010000449.1, read as the reverse complement.
TTTCAGGTCTGGGTTGTCTGGCCTTGTAACTCGTCCGTCAGGTCCATAACAATGGCGGCATGACCTTCCAGTGGAACACGCTCGTGGGGCGGTTTTACCGCGCGGGGCGCCCAGCGCTCGCGGCCGGCCTGGCATTTGCCCTGGTCAGTGGCCTGGCGGCGGGAAGCCTGCCCAACCAGGCATTTTCGGTGCATGGTTGGGATTTGGATGAGGGGCTGCCCAGCACCTGTGTGAATGCCGTGGTCCGCACCCCGGACGGTTATCTATGGCTGGGCACCCGGCACGGGCTGGCCCGGTTCGACGGCCTGCATTTCACGATCTTTAACATGACCAACGAGCCGGCGTTGGGCGACAACCGGATCAGTTGCCTGACCACCAACGCCCAAGGAACCCTGTGGATCGGGACGGATAATGGCACCCTGACGCGGTATGCCAGCGGGGTTTTTACCGCAGTGGATACGCAGCAGGCCACCCACGGGGCGAGAATTTCCGGCATTGTGGCGGGGGCGGACGGCGTTTTATGGCTGGGCATTTATGATAATGGCATCATCAAGTTGAACCTCCGGCCGACGGAAACCAAAGCCACCCAACTGCTGCCGGCGGCCAGCATCTGGCAGCTCGTGGCGGACCCCCAGGGCGGGCGCTGGTATTTGGCGGACCCCGGGGTGGTGGGCCGGATTGATGGCGGCGGAAACTTGGTGCCGCTGTCCCTCCCGCGCGGGTTCCCCGCCATTCATGCGATTGCGCCCAGCCGGGACGGCGGGTTATGGCTGGCCGCGCAGCGGGAGATTAATGCCGGGACGCGGATTTTCAAGTGGCAGGACGGGGCGGTGACGGAGCCCTGGCCGGCCTATCCCTGGCCGCAAAATTCCTGGCGGTCCCGTCCGGGCGCGTTACTGGAGGACCACGCGGGCAACCTCTGGTGCGGCACGTTGGGGGCGGGGGTTTATTTTAAACCGGCGGACGGCCCGTGGCAAATCCTGGCGGCCGACCTCGCGTTTTCCCAGGCGGAAACCGTATGCCTGCTGGAGGATGAGGCGGCGTCGATTTGGATTGGCACCCGGACCTCCGGCCTGCACCAAGCGGTGCCGCAACCCTTGACGGCGTTGCTGCTGCCGCCCGCCAACCCCCAAAACGTGATCCTGACGACCTGTGTCGGCCATGATGGCACCGTCTGGGCGGGCACGGATGGGGACGGAGTTTTTCGCTGGCCGGAATCCTCCACCAACCGGATTGGGGAGCGGGTGGGGCTGGACAATTTGCAAATAAACTGCCTGTTGGAAGATTCGGCCAGCAACTTTTGGGCCGGCACCAGTGGGGGCTTGTTTGCCTACCGGCAGGGGCGATTCTTGCTGGTAACGAACCTGCCCGGGGGGGGGAAAGTAAACGCCCTGTACGAAAGTCCCCAAGGCCAGTTATGGGCGGGATTGAGCGACGGACTGGTTTGCCTGAACGCCCCTGGGGTAAGGTATGATACGCTGGAGAGTGGCCTGCCCCAGGGGACCATTCAGGACATTTTGGAAACGCCGGACCGGCGGCTGTGGGTGGCGGTGCAAGGCCAGGGGGTTTTCTTCCAGCAAGCCGGCCATTTTATGCGCTGGCTGCCAAAACGGGGAATGCCCGTGGATCAGTACCGGTGGGGCAAAGGGGGCAATGTCCGGAGCCTGGTGCTCGATGCGGATGGTTCCATCTGGGTGGCCACGCATGGCGACGGCTTGTTCCAACTGCAGGGCGATACCATCCGGAATTGGAATTGGGAAAACGACGGGCTGCCCAGTAATCACCAGTTCGCCCTCCTGGGGGAAGGTGCGGGCAATCTGTGGTTCAACGGCGAAAATGGCATTGTGGGCTACGCGCGAAAAGCCTTGCTGGATTACCAGCCCGGCGGGGCGCCGCCGGTGCCGTGGCGGCTCACCCAAGCCGATGGGCTGCCCAACAAGGTCTGTTCGGGCGGCGGTTCGCCGACCGCCACCCGGTCGGCCGACGGCCGGCTATGGTTTCCGGATGGGCCGGCCGTGGCAGCCTTTGATCCCGGCACGGTGGCGCGCCGGCACACCCATACCTGGCCGCCGATTATTGAAGAAGTGCGCGTGGACGGGCGGGCGGAATCACTGGCGGAGCCCCGGGCCTTGCACCTCCTCTCCGGGGTGCGGAGCCTGGAAATTTATTTTACCTCGCCGAACATCCTCTCCCCCACCCACCTCCACTTTCGCTACCAACTGGCGGGACTGGACAAGGACTGGATCGAAGCCGGGGCGCGGCGTTCCGCACAGTATAGCGGCCTGCCACCGGGTGATTACACGTTCCAGGTCATGGTGGCGGACGATTACCGGGTTTGGAACGACCAGGCGGCCCGGCTGCCCCTGCAGGTGGAGCCCCATTTTTGGGAGACGGCGTGGTTTAAGCTCCTGGCCAGTTTGGGCTTGCTCGCCAGTGTCGGGGTCGGCGTCCGCCAGGCGGAGCGCAACCGCAGCCGGCGTAAATTGACGGCCCTGGAGCGGGAGCGCGCCCTGGAACGCGAGCGCTCCCGGATTGCGCGGGACATTCATGATGATCTGGGGGCCAGTCTGACGGAAGTGGCGTTGCTGGGGGAAATGGCCGGGGACGGTTCCGGCAGTCAGGACGAGTTGCGCGAACAAACCCGGAAAATTTCCACCGCGGCCCGCGAAATGTCGCAATCCCTGGAGGCAATTGTCTGGGCCGTGCGCCCGGAAAATGATTCGTTGCAAAGCCTGATTGAATACATGGGGCGGCGCACGGACGAGCTGTTTGAAAAAATGCCGCGCCAGTATCAATTCACCGTCCCCGCCGAGCTGCCGCCCTGCACCCTGCATGCCGAGGTGCGGCACAATGTTTTTTTGGCCTACAAGGAGGCCCTGACCAATTGCTTGAAACATGCCCGCGCGACGCTCGTGCGCATTGAACTGGCTGGTGATGCGGCCGGTTGCCGGATCTTGATTGCCGACAATGGCCGCGGGTTTGCCCCGGAACTGATCCGCACCGGTGCCACCGGGCTCAAAAACATGCGGCACCGGATGGAGGAGATTGGCGGGAGGTTTGAAGCAATATCCCAACCGGGACAGGGAACGACGATTAAGCTGCAGTTTCCCCTGCCCCACTAAAGCAACTATGCAACCCTTACCCCCCAAACATGTGATTGCCGGGCGCAAGGCCAATGCACTAGAACTCCCCCGTGTTTGACATGCCCCCAAAACCCGCCAAAGCTGCCGCGCCCCTGCCGGCGACCGTTCCGACCATGACCCCGGTCCCCGCCAAGGCCGCCCGGGTGGTGGTGGTGGAGGATGATGCGAATCTGCGGAAGACCATGATCGCCTTTATTAACCGCTCCCCGGGCTTTTGCTGCGCGGGCAGCTTCGCGGATGGGGAATCCGCCCTGGCCGAAATCCCCCGCCTCAAACCCGATGTGGTATTAATGGACATTGGCCTGCCGGGCATGTCCGGCATTACCTGCGTCTCGCAGCTCAAGCCGATGCTACCGGCGACGCCGATCATCATGCTGACGGTTTATGATGAGGGCGATTACCTCTTTGATTCTCTCAAGGCCGGTGCCAGCGGCTATCTGCTCAAGCGGGCCATTGGGGACAAGCTTTTGGAAGCGATGGAGGAAGCGGGCGCGGGGGGCCTGCCGCTCACCCGCCACATGGCGGCCAAAGTGGGCCAGTACTTTCAAAAATTCGGCCAGATGCAGAATGAGGTGCACACCCTGACGCCCCGGGAACAGGAGGTCTTGCAATTGCTGGCCGATGGCTTTCGCTACAAGGAAATCGCGGGGCTGATGGGCATCAGCCTGGACACGGTGCGGGAACATGCCCGCCGCATTTATGCCAAGCTGCACGTCAGCTCCCGCACGGAGGCAGTGGTGAAATTTCTGGGGGGTGCCACCAATCCGCCGGTAAAAAACTGACCGCTCGGGCAGCGGGACGGACCATCCCGAAAGCACGCGCGGACCGTTAATTGGCTTGGGGCGATGCCGGGGTGGACAACCTGATCTTAAACACCACGGCCGATTCAGCGGGCCATGATTTCAACGGTTTGATCACCAGGCCGGCGGGGGTTTGAAGCCATTGCACGGTTGCCGGGCTGCCCAGCAACTCGACCCCGGCAATGGGATCACCCGCAAGTGAGTGGATGGTGGTATCACCGTCCGGCACCGCCAGGATAATGGCATAGAGGAAACCGCCTTTGGTGGTGAAACGAATATCGCGGGGATGGTAATCCGGCATGGCGGGGCGCTGGTTTTGCTCCTTGAACTCGGACAGGGTTTTCATGCGGTGCGGGCCTTCCCCCATTTGCCGCCAGGGCCGCGTGCCATAAATGGCCTCGCCGTTGAGTTGCAGCCACCGGCCCACCTGCAAGAGGGTTTGCGCCTGATCGCCCGCCAGGGTGCCATCGGGTTTCTGCACGACATTCAACAGCAGGTTGCCATTGCGACACACCGTTTCGACCAATACTTGCACCACGCGGTCGGGCGGCAGATAGCGGTCGCCAACCCGGTAATGCCAGTCGCCCATGCTGGTTTCGTGCTGCCAGGGGTGGGGCAGGATCCCGGCGCTGTAATCTTGTTCGATCGCCAGGGTCACGGCGGCGCAGCGCTCGGGCGGCAATTGTTTGAGGGTGATAATGCCATTGTCCGCACCGGCATGCCATTGCCGCTCGCGATTGTAATAGTGACTGGCGATGAGCATGCCCGCCTTGTCGTCCACCACCGCCGGGTTGGTGGCATTTTCAAACTTCACCCATTGGCGCCACATTTTCGCCGGGGAGGCCAGGTCAAATTCCAGAATATCGGGCTGATAGTTGTCGATCAGATCCTGGGTGCGCAGAAACCAGTTGGCCATGAAGGCGGGGGTGGGGGCATCGCCCGTGGGGCCGGGCCGGTGGGGCGGACCGTAGAGATCGGCCGGATCATAACCGGCCCACCATTTGCCCTGGCCATCCGCCTTGGTTTGCCAGCCATCATAACGCACCCCGGCTTGGGGACCGCTGGCATCGGCGCCGCGCGCCGGATCGTACCATCCCCACGAATTAATGTTGTGAATGGAAACCCCAAAGCGGAGGCCCTGTTTCAGGGCGGCAGCTTGCCACAGGCGCAGAATGTCGCGTTTGGGCCCCATATTGACGGCGTTCCAGGGCTGGTAACGGGAGTTCCAATTATCAAAATTATCATGATGGTTGGCCAGGGCCACCAGGTAGCGCGCGCCGGCATTTTTGTAGAGGGCCGCGAGCGCATCGGGATCAAATTTCTCGGCTTGCCAGAGCGGGATGATGTCCTTGAAGCCAAATTGCGAGGGATGGCCGTAATGGTGCAGATGGTATTCGTAAGTGGCGCTGCCGGGATGATACATGTTGAAGGCATACCAGTCACCCTGCCCCGGGGCCGATTGCGGCCCCCAATGGGCCCAGATGCCAAACTTGGCGTCGGCAAACCAGGCCGGTATTTGATATTGCTGAAGCGATTCCCAAGTCGGCTGGAAAGGGCCGGCCGCCAGGCGGTTGGTTTCCGCCGACGGACCGGCGAAGGTCCCCGGCACCAGCCCCGCCAGAAGCAACAGCCCACACAAATTTATAATCATATTCAAAAGGTGCACCCACCATCGGCCGGCGCGCCGGCCGTCATTTTAAAGCCACGCGATAAATGGCGCGCTGGCCGGTTTGATCGGAGGTAAACCAGATGGCATCGTCCGCATGACTAAAAACGGGATGCGGATGGCAATCCTGGGAGGTCCAGGAGGAACCGTGCAACAGCAGCGGCTGCCAGTGAATCACCTGACGCGACCAGTCCACTTCCAAGCGGCTGAGCCAGGCCCCGCCCCACAAATGGTCGCCCGGCGCCTCATAATAACCATCGGTCACCAACTCACCCGGCCGGCCCACGGTGAAATGGCCGTAGCGTTTCCAGGTGGCGGGAAAGGCGATTTCCACCCGGCCGGTGCCATCGGGCCGCACCCGGCCCACATAGCTGGTCCCATTGGTGTAGGTGCCGTGGTAAATGATGGCCCGCCCATCCCGCTCCCACATTTCATGACAGGTCCAGTCTTTGGGGTTCCGGCCGTCGCCCGCTGTGCGCAGCCGCAAATGGGCATGGCCATCCCAAAGCCACATCCGCCGGACCCCGCTATCGGCGCAGTATTCGTAATTATACAAAACGAGCCGGCGGTCCACCGGGGAGAACTGCACATGCGTCACCCAGCCTTGGGGAATCCGCTCACAGGCGGTGAGCTTTCCCGTGGCGGTGTCGTAGATGCGCAAATAGGAGGACAGGCCCTCGTCCTGGACCCGCTGGTCCACCTCAAAATTGGATTTTCCCGCCACCTGCTGGTAACCCTCCAGGGCCCGCGCATCGGTGGTGGGGACACACAACCGCGTGCCATCGGCCGAAACGTGGGTGAACGCCGTCACCTGGTCCGGCGGCAACTCGGCGAGCACGGTTTGCCGGCCGGCCAGTGTCACGGCGCAGACCTGCCGCCCTTGAATGTAATAAACGATCCCGGTGCGGGGATCGAGGCTCACACTGCCTTTCCCAAAGCCGCGGTAAGGCTGGCCATCAAAATACACATAGGACTTCAATATGCCCGCGGTGTTGGTGGTCAACTGGCGTTCCGTGCCCGTCGTTAAATCGCGGGTGAAGAGGTTGGGATTGCCGGTGCGGTCACTGATGAACACCAAATGCCGGTCGTCGGCGGTCAGGCTCGACGAGGTAAAATAGAGCAACTGGTTGTTGCCCGCATCCGTGGCGGTCACCCTCTCGGCCACCATGCGCCGGGAAGGATCCACACTCACCCCGGCGGCGCCCGCAAGGGCGGGCGCAACCAGGCACGCCATCAACAGCCAAACTCCGGCCAGCCCAAACGGTTTCATAAATGCCAAAAACCTGATGGTTTCACCCGCCCGCGGGCATCCACGGTGAACACCGCGCCGGGCCGCGTCGGTAATGCCACCACCTGACTGCCCACACGCACCCGCAGGGGCCGGCCCGCCAGGGACTTGATGCGGGCCGTCTGCAGTGCCCCGTGGTGCCAGGTCATTTCAATTTCAAAGCCCCCGCGGGCGCGCAAACCGGCGACATGGCCATCGGCCCAGGCCCGGGGCAAGGCGGGCAGCAATTCCAATTCATAATCACCGTTCGCGTCGCTGGTCTGGCTCTGTAACAAGAGTTCGCCGATGGCGGCGGTCTGGCCCAGATTGCCGTCGATTTGGAAGTCGCAAAACCCGGGAAAACGGGCGGTGAGATTGGCATTCACCGCCAGATGCAAATGGGTGTCCAAAACGGTGAGGGCCGCGTCGCCATCGTGCAGGCGCGCGTACACATTGGCCTGAAACGCCCCCTGCCAGCTGCCCACCTGGCCGTGTTTCCACATTTGCTCGCGGTCAAAGATTTGCCGCACCCCCGCCGCCAGTTCGGGGGTGTTGCGGGGAGTGATCTGGCCACTGCAAATCAACCCCCAACTGGACAGCGCCTCGTCGTGGGCCATCCGCGGCCAGTCCGCCAGATATTCCTGAATTTCACCGGTGGTGGGGCTGATACGCATCGGCGGCAGTCGCGGCAGCGCGAGGGCCAACTGTTGTCCAAAGGCCGCGTCCTGGTGCAAAACCTCCGTCGCCCGCACGCAATTTTCAAACAATTCCCGGATCATCTGCATACTCGCCGTCGGCCCCAGACACACGGAGCCGGTGGAGCCATCGGGTTTCCGCCAGACGTTTTCAAAATTAACATCCGGTCCGGTGACCAGCCAGTGGTGCCCCGGCTCTTCAATCATCGAGTCCAGATAAAACTGCGCCGCCCCCTGCAACACCGGCCAGATTTTCGCCAGATAGTTGGTATCCCCGGTGAAGGCATAATGTTCCCACAGGTCCTGGCACAGCCAGGCACTGCCCACCTGAAAGAGGGCCCATTTGGCCTGGCCGGAGACGGGTCCGGCGGTGCGCCAGATATCCGTGTTATGATGGGCCATCCAGCCGCGCGCCCCATACAATTCCCGCGCCACATTGGTGCCATCCACGCTCAGCTCCCGGGTGAGGTCAATTAATGGCCCATGGCATTCTGACAAATTTGCGGTCTCCACCGGCCAGTAATTGATTTCCGCATTGCAGTTTAACGTCCAGTTGGCGGCCCAGGGAGGATAGAGGGAATTGTTCCAAATCCCCTGCAAATTGGCCGGCTGGGTTCCGGGCCGGGAGGAGGAAATCAGCAGGTAACGGCCAAATTGATAATAGAGTGCGGCCAGGCCGGGATCGTTACCGGGCTGGTAGGCTTTGACGCGCTGGTCGGTGGGCAGCGTCTCGGCGGCTGGATGATGGCCGAGGTCCAGCGTGACCCGCTTGAACAGGGTTTGATAGTCAGTGACATGCGCCGCCCGCAACTGGCGGTAAGACTGACCCGCCAGGGCTTGCAAGTCCTGGGCACAGGCCGCAGCCGGATTCCGGCCGGCCCGGCTGGGACTTTGGTGCGGGCCATTATAGCTGGTGGCCGCCACGAGCAGGAGCGTTACCGCATCGCACTCCTCCGCCACCACGCCCGCCGGGGTATAACGCACATGGCCCCCTTCGGGCTGGGCTGCCAGCCGGAGTTCGAAGGTCATTCCCAGCGGATTGGCGTTCGTGTCAAAAACATGGAAATGTTTATGGTAGCTGTCCGAAAAACTGGGGCAGCGACCGGCGAGCCGGTACGCCGCCGAACCGCCGGTGATTTCGTGCGGCAACTGGCTGTTCAGGGAGGCGGTGAAGGATAGTTTTCCCGGCCGGCTGGCCGTCAGCCGCACCACGATCGCCTGGGCGGGTTGCGAAGCGAAGATTTCCCGGCGGTATTTGACCCCGTCGACCGCAAACGTTTCCTGGACCACCGCCGTGTTCAAGTCCAATTCACGTTCATAATGGGTGGCTGGCCCGGCGAATCCGAAATCGATCTTCAAGCCGCCTGGCGTGAGGTAATTTTCATTGTAACGGCCCAGCATGTTGGTCTCCACGAGCCGCTGGGCCGCCAGTTCCTGGCCGGCGAGGAGGAGCTGGCGGATTTCGGCCAGGGCGGGCCGGCCGTTGGGATTGATATTTTCATAAGGCTCACCGGACCAGAGGGTGTCTTCATTGAGATCAATCTGCTCGCGTTGCGCCCCGCCCCAAACCGCGCCGCCCAGCCGGCCATTGCCGATAAACAAGGACTCGCGCCAGGCGGTGGCGGGCTGCTGGTACCACAGCCGCAAACTGGCGGAACTGGAGTCGGCCGCCGCGGCCGGCAGCAGACCGCCACATTGCCCCAGCCAGCAGCCCAGCAAACACGCGCGGGCGGCGATGGTCACGATTCGCAAGGAAGTCAGGATAGTCATTTCAGAGTGCTATGATTAACGTTCCGGGGCCGGGAGTAACGCAATTTTTCACCGCGGCAGCGCACCCTCGTTGTGGGCAACCGCGGGGGCCTGCGCCACGGGAGCGGCCGCAAGGTCGGGCGCGCCTTTGATTTTTAAAACGATGGTCGAGGAGATGGGATCCACGGCGGTTCGGGGGATGGCAATAACCACGCCGTCGGCCGAGGCCACGGACTTGAGTACCCGGTGATGGCCCCACCAGTTAGGCTTCAACAAGCTGGCCTGTACCACCTGGTTTTTCAGGCCCGGCACCAGCAACGTGCCATTGGTCGGCCAGTCGAAGACATGCAAATAGAGCACCGTCTCCCCGGCGGAAATCCGTTTGGTGCAACGGCCCCAGGGCAGGTCCTTGAAGGGGCTGGCGGTGGTGTCGTAAATGGCCTCGCCGTTGACGGCCATCCAGGCTCCAACGGCTTTCAGCCGTTCCACACTCGGGGGCGGAATCAGTCCCTCTCCGGTGGGACCAACATTGAGCAGGTAATTGCCGCCTTTGCTGGCGATGTCCACCAGGTTGCGGACGAGTTTGGTGGTGGATTTCCAATTATTATCATACTTCTTGTAGCCCCAGGTGCCATTCATCGTCATGCAGGTTTCCCAATCGCGGCCGGGAATGCCGGTTGCGGGGATTTTTTGTTCCGGCGTTTGGGTGTCGCCGGGAAAACCGCCCCCCAACCGGTCGTTCTGGATGATGCCGGGCTTGAGCTGGAGGAGTTCCTCCAGTTTGCCGGCGCGCTCCTTGGTCATGTCAGTCGGCGTATCCCACCAGAGCACGGCGGGAAATTCGCCGTAATTGGTGAGCAACTCGCGCACCTGGGGCACGGCCACTTCGGTCAGGTATTTGTCCATGTCCCCATCCTGCGCCTTGTCCCAGTGATGGGTGGTGCGCTTGTTGACCTTGTTGGCCGCGCCGCCGGGATGATTCCAATCCTGGGCCTGCGAATAATAAAAGCCGAGCTTCAGACCGTATTTGCGGCAGGCCACGGCCAGTTCGGCGAGCGGGTCGCGCTTGAAGGGTGTGCCGTCCACAATATTAAAGCCACTGGCCCGGCTGTTGAACATCGCGAACCCGTCATGATGCTTGGCGGTGATCACGATATATTTCATGCCGGCATCCCGGGCGAGTTTCACCCAGGTGTCGGCGTTGAATTTCACCGGGTTGAATTGCGCCGGCAATTGCTGGTAATCGGCCACTGGAATCTCGCCACAATTCATAATCCATTCGCCGCCGCCCCAGACGTGCTTGCCGTTCCACTCGCCGGCGGGAACCGCGTACACTCCCCAGTGGATGAACAGCCCAAAGCGGGCGGCACGCCACCAGGCCATGCGCGCGTCGTGCTGCGCCGGGGTTTCCTTCGCGTAGGGATCCGGTGAATCGGCGGCCAGCAGCCGGGATTGGCCCCCCAAGATGGCCAGCCCCAAAAGGAGGAGCAGGCTCAGCCCAGGGCGGCGCGGCAAGAAACGCGGGGTGATGAGTTTGGCAGCAGTATGGTGGTTCATGAGGTTTAAAATAACAAAGGGCATCCGTTTGCGGGAATCGTCAGTGATGGTCGCGAGGGTTGATGATATTTGGGGTTTCACGGGTGGGCATGCCATCAGGGCAGTCGCAAGATTAAAAACATGCGCGGCCCGCTGGCCGGCCAGGCGTTGGTGATGGTAAAGCTGCCGCCCGGCCCGAAGGTATTCGTGGCGACCACGGTCCAATTATTGAGCGGCAGCGCCAGGTTGGTGGTGGCCAGGGTGAGAAAGCCACTGCCGGCTGCGGTGCCGTTGGTGCCGGAGCAAATGAGGTTCAGGCCGGTCCAGCGCACGCGGGTAATGACCGGGTGCGGCAGGGGCAGGACCGTTAACGTGGCCGGCGGGCTGGAGACACTGCCGGCATAGTTGCTAATAACGACGGAATAGGTTCCGGCATTAGTCAGAGTCAAACCGGACAGCACCAGACTGCTATTGGTGGCATTGGCCAGGGCGGCATTTGTATTAAAGAACCATTGATAGTAGAGGGGCTGGCTGCCGCTGGCGGTGACGCTGAAGGCCGCCGAACCGTTGACATACGCTGTCTGGTTCGTCGGTGGCTGGGTGATGCCTGGCGGCACCGCCAGGTCCCGCACCTGGAGGGCATTGAGCTGGGTCGAGGCATTGCCCAAGACCGTGAACGATTGGGTGCTGGCGGCAGCCGTGAAAGTGCCGGTGGCGCATTGCCCCACCCCGCCGGCCGCATAGGTGTTATTGTAGGCCAGCGTCACGGTGTGGCCATAGGCATCGGTGAGGGTCTCGGTACGATTGGTGGTGCCGCCGGCGCGACTGTCATTCACCCACACTTGCACCAGATAAGGATGGCCGGTCACCAGATTGTTGAGCGTCACGGTGGCGGGCCCGCCAAAATTCCACACACCGCCTTGCAACAGGGTCTGGTACGACCCGGGCAAATTGCTCCAGGGCGGGCTGGTCCCGCCGGCATAGGCCGAAGTGGTTGTGGCGGTCCAGCCGGACCCGAGCGTGATGCCCGGGCCCCAAGCGGTGTCGCTATTCACGCCGGCAAACGTGACGCCATTGACGGTTGCCGAAACTCCCGAATTATTGGCGGCATACAGGAGGGTGCCATTGGTGGCGATGTCGGCGGCGCCGGCAATGGTCACGGGCGGGTTCCAGAGCAGCGTGTTGAGCACCAAGCTCGCCACACTGCTGGTGACACTGCCGGCGACATTGGTGACCACCACCGCATACGTTCCGGCATTGGCCGCGGTCACCGCTGGCACATTCAAGGTGGCGTTGGTGGCCCCCGGGAGGTTCGTGCCGTTGCCGAGCCACTGATAATAAAGCGGCAGGGTTCCCCCCGAGGCCTGCACGGCAAAAGTAACGGAGCCACCGGCATAAGTGGTTTGATTGGCGGGTGGCTGCAAAATGGCCGGCGGGTTGGTGACCGGCGGTTGATACACAAACGTGGTGACCGTCAAGGGCGGCAGCAGGGTGACAAACGTGCGGTTGGTGGGGATCAGCGCCCCGCCATGATTGCCGAGGGATTCCGTGGTGGAAGTGACCCACTGGCGCAGCGGCCCCACCCAGGGGAAATTGGTCAGGGTGAAGGTCTGACTGACCGGAAACACGTTGGTATTGGCCGCGACAATGACCAGGTTGGAGGCCGCCGGATTGACGAAGGCACTGACGAGGGCCGCGGAATTATTGGCAACACCTATCCGATAGTGGTTCGGGCGGACAAACCGGCTGTAATTGCCGAGGACATACATCCGTTTGGCGGGGCTGAAGCCGCTGCCGGTCAACCCCTCATTGTCGCCGGCGCTCAACCACCAGTAATGCCAGGCACTGACTTGCGCCAGGGTGAGGAACGCATGAATGCGCCCGGCCCAATACATGCCGTTGGTAATGCTGTCATCGTAAGCATCAAAGGTGGATACTTCCGTCTCCCACAGCGGCTTGCCCCAGTTGGTGACCGCCGCCACGCCGAAGTCATAATTGTGGTTGGCAATGATCCCCACCAGCGGGGCCACCGCGGCATCCAGCATCGTGTTGGTTTGCAAGGCCAGGTTCTGGGACCAAAGAAAACTTTCGGGAAACAGAATTTTGGTGGAGGCCACATTACTGGCGGCCAGCGCGGCGGCCAGGTAAGGGATAAAATCATGGAATTGTTTGCCCGTCCAGCCGCAGGAACCATAGTCCGTGGTAATGAAATCCGGCTCGTTCTGGAGGGAGATGGCGTACAGGGGCACGCCAAAATTATTGCTCAGGGAGGCGGCGTAGCCGGCTAAAATCGCCGCATAACCCTGGTAATTGGCGGGGCTGTTCGAAAAGGAGCCCCCGTTGCCGCTGACCACGCCGAGCGCATTGGTGGTTTTGTAAATGGTGGGGGGCGTCCAGGGGGTGCCCCAGACGCGGGCCCCGCGGGCCTGGGCTTGCTGGGCAATGGTGCCCTCGGTGGTGGTGCCATCCGACGCGATGGACGTGCGCAACAGGGACAGGCCAATCCCCACGTTGGTGGAAAAAAACAGGTCGGCAACATTCGTGGGCAAGGAGCCGGACATCCAGGCCGAGGAGGCGCCGAACCCATCGATGCGCTGGCCGGTGCTGCCATAATCAATGAGCGCCAGGTTGGTGGCCAGGGGGACCGCTAACCGGCGCACTTGCAGGGCATTGATTTGCGCTGAATTCCCCCCCGCCGGCAACCCCCCGGTGAGGGTGAACGACTGGGTGACGGCATCGGCCGTGAAGCCGCCGAGCAGATATTGACCCACCCCGCCCTGCGCCTGGGTGCTGTTGTAGGCCAGGGTCACCGGATTGCCCCCCGGGCTGGCCACCGCTTCCGTGCGGCTGGCGGCGCCGGAACGACTGTCATTCACCCACAATTGCACGAGATAATTGCTGCCGACGCTGAGGCCGTTCAGGGTGACCGTCATGGGGGTGTTGTTATTGGCGTAGGTGCCCCCGGCCAAGAGTGTTTGATAATTGGCGCTCAAGCCCGCCCAGGGCAGGCTGGTTCCGCCGGCGAAGGCATTGCCGACGGTGCCGGCGGAGCCGCTGACCGTGATATTTCCCGAAATATTACCGGCGAAGGGGACTGCATTGACCGTGAGGGTCGTGCCGGAAAATCCACCCGCGTAAACCAGGCTGCCGCTGGTGGCCACATCGGTGTCGCCCGCCACGGTCACGGGTGGATTCCAGGCGATGCTGGCGGCAAAAATGGACGACCCACCCAGCACGGACAGCAAGGCAAAACAAAGCAACCGGCCAACTTCCTGGAGAAGTCCGGAGCCTGCATGTTTTACTGCTGATCTCATGATGGTGACTGGCCGGGTGCCCCGCCTGTTTGCGGGAAGGGCAACTATTTAAACGGCCCGGAACCGATTTGTCCATGGCGATTCCAGGCCGCTCATTTTGTCAAAAATCCGGCTCGCAATGCCGGG
>CAIZWI010000448.1 GCA_903936645.1 uncultured Verrucomicrobia subdivision 3 bacterium | reverse complement strand
GCAGATGGTGCGTCCGCCCGGGATGTTGTCGGCAATTTTGACCAGATAATCCGCATCGCCGGCCCGGCCCTGCCCATGTGCCATGCGTTGCAGCGCCTTGTTCATCCACAGGGCGCCTTCGCGGCAGGGGGTGCACTGGCCGCAGCTTTCGTGCGCGTAAAATTCGCTCAGGTTGGCCAGGGCCTCGACGATGTCCACGGAGTCATCCATGACAATAATCGCGCTGGAACCGCTCATCGTCCCGGCCTGGGCCAGGGAGTCAAAATCGTAAGGCAAATCGAGCATGTCGGTTTCGACCAGCACGTCCTTGCCCTCGGCATCCTTCTTCTTTAGCTTAAATTTCTCACCGGCCTTCAGCACCTTGGAAGAGGAGCCCCCAGGAATGATGGCCTTCAATTTACGGCCGTCCCGCAAACCGCCGCCAAACTTGGGATCGTTGATCAATTCACCAATGGTGGCCTTGCCCACTTCAATTTCGTAATAACCCGGGCGCTTCACCTGGCCGCTGAGACTGACGATGCGGGTGCCGGTGTTGTTCGGCGTGCCGAGCCTGGCAAACTGCGCGCCCCCCATTTCCACAATGTGCTTCACATTGCAGAGAGTCTCCACATTGTTGACAATGGTGGGGCACATCCACAGGCCGAGCACTGCGGGAAAGTATGGCGGCTTGATGCGGGGATACGGGCGCTTGCCTTCGAGGGATTCGATCAAGCCGGTTTCCTCACCGCAAATGTAAGCGCCCGCGCCGCGGTGCACATACATTTCGAGATCATAACCGCTGCCCAGAATATTTTTACCGAGCAAATTTTTGGCCTTCGCCTCCGCCAGGGCCTTGATCAAAATCTTGGCGCCTTCGGGCATCTCACCGCGAATGTAGATATACGCCAGATGGACGTCATTCGCGAAACAAGAGATGATCATGCCCTCGATCAGCTGGTGCGGATCCTTGTGCATGATCTGACGGTCCTTGAAAGTACCCGGTTCAGATTCGTCCGCGTTGCAAATCAAGTAAATGGGTTTGCCACTCCGGCGGTCGACAAAGCTCCATTTAAGCCCGCAGGAAAAACCCGCGCCGCCACGCCCCCGCAAACCGGACAGTTTGACGTCGTCACGAATCTGTTCCTGGGGTGAGGCTTTCTTGCCGTCGGGCAAATCCTTGGGCTGGATGGCGAGTGCCTTTTTCAGGCCTTCATAACCACCGTGACGCAGATAGCATTCGAGGTCAGGCGTGTAACCCGGCTGATCGACGTGCTTCAAAATTAATTTGTATTCTTGCGGCATAGCAGCTTGACTCTTATTCAAAAAACTCTAAATTAAACGTCCTTCGATTGCCCGATGGTGTAACGGTAGCACAGCAGACTCTGAATCTGCTTGTCATGGTTCAAATCCATGTCGGGCAGCCATTTCATCACTTGCATTCCTTCACGATTTGATCCGCCTTGGCGTGCGTGACACCTTCATAAAAGGCATCATTGCACATCATTACGGGCGCGGTGCCGCAACTGGCCAGGCACTCCACAAATTCGACCGTGAATTTTCCATCAGCCGTGGTCTGGGGCCCATGCTTATGCGCATCCAAACCCAGTTTTTCACAAAAATGGTGATGCAACTGGTAAGCCCCGCCCAGCGCACAGCTCAGCGTGCGGCACACCTTGAGTTGGTACTTACCCATGGGCTGCTGGCGCAGCATGGGATAAAACGTGAGAATCTCCAGAATGTTGATCGGCTGAAGTTCCAACTTCGCCGCCGTCCATTCAACGGCTTCTTGCGAAATCCAGCCGAAGTGCTCCTGAATGGCATGCAGCACCATGAGCGAGGCCGCGCGCTTCACGGGATAATGCGTGATCAGCTCGTCAATCTCCGCCGCCAAATTTGCTGGAACTGTAAAACTCATGTTTTCTTCAATGCTTAACGGTCGCTCTCACCCATCACGAAATCCAAGGAACCCAAAATCACCGGCACGTCGCTCACCATGTGGCCCGGGAACAGGGCCGGCACGATGCTCAAATTAATAAAGCTGGGCGAGCGTATTTTCAGACGATACGGCGTGCCGCCGCCCCGGCTGTTGATGTAAAAGCCCAGCTCGCCTTTCGGGTTTTCATGGCCGAAATAAACCTCACCCTTCGGTGCGTTCACACCTTCGGTGACGAGCATGAATTGATGAATCAATTCTTCCATGCTCGAAAGCACTTTATTCTTGGGCGGCAAGGTGATTTTCCCGTCCTGAATGCTGACCGGTTCCTTGCTTTTATTTTCCGCGCCGCCGGGAATTTTATCGAGGCATTGCGCGATGATCCGCATGCTCTGGCGCATTTCTTCCATGCGCACCAAATAGCGGTCATAGCAATCGCCGGTGCTGCCCACCGGGATGTCAAAATCCAAATCTTTATAGCAAAGATAGGGCTGATTTTTACGCAGGTCGTATTCCACGCCGCTGCCCCGCAAATTGGGACCACTCAAGCCAAAATCAATCGCCATTTCCTTGGAAACCACGCCCAAGTCCCGCAAGCGGTCCACCCAGATGCGATTCCGGGTTAACAGGGTGTGCGCTTCTTTCAAGGCCACGTCAAATTCCTTGAGGAACTGGCGGCACATATCCACCCAGTTCGGCGGAATATCCCGGGCCACACCGCCAATGCGGGTATAACTGGTGGTGAGACGGGCACCACTCGCCGCCTCGGCAAGATTGTAAATTTTTTCGCGCTCAGTGAAAGTGAGCAGAAACACCGTGACCGCGCCGGTATCCATTGCGAAGGCACCCAGCCCCAGTAAATGCGCCGAAATCCGCGCGAGTTCCGCGCACATCACGCGAATGTATTGGCAGCGCAAGGGCAGTTTGTCATGAATGCCCAGCAATTTCTCCACGGCCAGGGCATAGGCCACGTTGTTGGCCAAAGGCGCGAGATAGTCCAGCCGGTCCGTGTACGGAATGAACTGGGTGTAGGTCATGTTCTCGGCGATCTTTTCGTCGCCGCGATGCAGGTACCCAACATCTGGTTCCGCCTTGGTGATGACTTCCCCGTCCAGCTCCAGCAGGATGCGCAGCACGCCGTGGGTGGCGGGATGGGAAGGTCCCATGTTCAGCACCATGCGATCGCCCTCGGCGTCCTTCAGATCCTCAACGGCCATCGCGGTACGCGTGGCTGAATCAGGTATTTCGATGTCTTGAACTCGGGCCATGAATATTAGTTTTCGGGCGTGCGAACACGCGGTTCACGTTCGATGGCATCCCGTCCGGGAGCCGTCACAAACGGTCCCCCTTCCAGGGGAGCGGGACGGGTAAACGCCAGGCCCGGGAGGTCTGTCGGTTTGCCCGCCAGGGGAAAGTCTTTGCGCAAGGGATAATAAGGGTACCCTTCCCACATCAAGATGCGCCGGAGATCGGGATGGCCCGCAAAGCGAATGCCCATCATGTCATAAATCTCGCGCTCGTGCCAGTTGGCGGTGCGCCACACACCCAAGACACTGGGCAATTCGGATTTTTCCTCGCTCAAGGGAGTGGTTATGCGCAATTCCTCGCCGTTTTTGACCGAACGCAGATGATAAACCACGGCCCAACGGGGATCCTCACCGTAGTTATCTATGCTGGTGATGTCGACCAGATAATCGAAACCAGCTTGGTGCTTGGCAAAACTGCACACTTCAAAAATTTGTTGTGCGTCGGCGAGAGTCAGCGAGATTTCACCACGAAACTCAACTGGTTCAGAGATCAAATCTCCAAACTTCGCTTTAATTTTCTGAGCGGATGCGAGGGCGGCCACGGTGGTTTAGGATTTTGCCGAACCAGTCAGCTGATTGACGATGTTCATCTTCGAAATAACCGGCTGCTTGCTGATCTTATTTTGAATTTTAATCAACGCATCCAGCACGGCTTCCGGCCGGGGCGGACAGCCCGAAATATAAATATCGACAGGGACGATGTTATCCACACCTTGCAGCACCGCGTAACTGCGGTACATCCCACCGGTCGAGGCGCAAGCCCCCATCGCAATCACCCACTTGGGCTCGGGCATCTGATCATAGACGCGCTTGAGCACCGGGGCCATTTTGTACGTGACCGTGCCCGCCACGATCATGCAATCCGCCTGGCGCGGGGAAAAACGCATCACTTCCGAGCCAAAGCGGGAAATATCGAAACGGCTGGCCCCCACCGCCATTAATTCAATGGCGCAACAAGCCAAACCCATGGGCATGGGCCAGACAGAGTTCGCACGAAACCAGCTCAGAGCAGCGTCCACGGTGGTAATCACCACGTCGCCCTCGATCTTGGAATCATAGCCAAATTCGCTTTTGGTTTGCATAGATTGCGGTACCGATCCTAAAAACAGGATGAAGCCTAATACCCCCCAAAAAACGAGGCAAGTCAAATTGTGATTTTTTTCACAAGCTCCGGTTTTATGGGCAAAATCGCATTAAAATCGGCATTGAGTGGTCCCATCGGCTAAGTGAGGCGTTTGTTGGTTTTTATCCCCGTTTTTTTACCAAAGTGCTTAAAAAGCGACAGTAAAAAACCCAACCCCATGTCTATCACCGGCTGAAATTCGCATGTTTACTGACAATTTCGGCAATTTCGTCACCAACCCGGAGCTGGCACGGCTTCTGCTTTAGTAGTCTCGCTGGAAGGATTTGGTGGGGAGTCGATGGGTGGGGTGGTCCGGTCAGTTGTAAACAGTAATCGTGGGGATTACTTTAGCAATTGGTCGGTGGTGATGAGGAACAAGTAATTGTTCAAGGAAGGATTTACGACGCACGCGTCAAATTGGTTTGTCCGCAAGTCAACCGTGTTATGAAGCGACGAAGGAGGTCGACGGTGGCTGCGGTTGGATTTAATTTTGACGCGTGCGAGTAACTTTTGAGGTTGGCAACCACCTTAAAGGGGTTTCCTATGAGCTGATTTGGCACAGCCGCTTAAACTCGTTTTGGAATAATTATATCTCCTCAGCCTGGCCAGCAAACCCCGTAAACCACGGCTCCGGATTGCAAACGTATTCCTTGGGTTGCCCCCGCCATGCGAAGCGCAGCGCCCGGGCATGGAGGGCATGATGCTCAAAAACCAGGCGACTCCGCTGTGCCGCCGTCAAGCGGCCTTCCACCAAAGCCAAGTACAGGTCTGGATCGCCGCCATATAATTTGTCCCCCACCAATGGATGCCCCAAATGCGCCAAATGCAGGCGAATCTGGTGCTTGCGGCCCGTGCGTGGTGCCACCCGCAACAAGGAAAAGGGGGCCGGGGCGGGGCGATCGGCTGGGGGAAGCGCCACGGTCTGCCAAAAGCGTCGTGCCACCCAAAAATCTGTCCGGGACAAAGCGCCGTCGGCGCGGACACAGTCCTTCACCGCCACGATACTGTGCACATCTTTTCCCAACGGGGCTTCCACCGTGCCTTGATCCGCCACAACATGGCCATGCACAATGGCCAGGTATTCCTTGGTCACCGCGCGCGACTCCAGAATTTTGCCCAACTCCCCGGCGGCAACGGCATTTTTTGCGGCCAGCACCACCCCGCTCGTCTCGCGATCCAGCCGGTTGATCAAATGGGCGCTGGATTCCGGGCCCAAATGCAGCCGAATCCGGCTGATCAGACTGGAATATTCGTCGCCCTTGGTGGGATGACATACCAGACCGGCCGGTTTATTGATCACCAGCAGATCGTTGTCCTCAAAAATAATTTCAAACAATGGCTTCAAGCGTTTTAAAGTGGCACGTGGCCTCAGGCGGTAATAGCATGGCACAAAGCCCCGGCCAACACAGGTGAAATAAATGCTTGAGCGATTGACTCTCCACTTGAAACTTTCGCCAAATCCGCCAGCCTGCTGTTGATAAAAATTCTCAGCCTGAATGCCTACTGACCAAGCCATGCCGGCCGCCCCGACCACGGCCAGCCAAAAATTCACCCGACTGGCCATCGGCCATCCCTATGTGGTGATTGCCCTGCTGTTATTGGCCGGGGTTGGGCCCTTTATGGACAAAGCGGTTCATATTGATGACCCGCTATTCGTTTGGGCGGCGGATCAAATCCAAAAGGACCCGCTGCATTTTTATAGCTTCACGGTGAATTGGTTTGGCTCGGTCATGCCAATGACCCTGGCCACGTGCAATCCCCCCTTAACCTCCCAGGGCCTGGCGCTGGTTAGGCACGTCTTTGGCCCGGGGGAGATCCCCATGCACGGGGCTTTGTTGCTGGTAGCGTTCGCCGCCGCCGCCGGAATGTATCGATTGGCGGGGAATTGGTGTGCGTGGCCGCTGCTGGCGACGGTATTGACCATTACCACCCCGGTTTTTCTCGTTTCCAGCACCAACATCATGTGCGACATCCCGATGCTGGCGGTTTGGATTTGGGCGGTGGTATGCTGGGAACACGCCCTGAAAACCGGCGGCCGCCTCTGGTATCTGCTGGCGGTGTCCCTGGCAGGTTTGGCCGTATTGACCAAGTACAGCGCCATGACCCTGCTGCCGCTCCTGCCATTGATAGGCCTCTTGCGCCAGAAAAAATTAGGCACGTGGCTTCTTTGGCTGCTGGTGCCGCCGGGCATTATGGGCCTTTACGAAGCATATACCGCCCACCTTTATGGTCAGGGTCTAATCTCCGCCGCCGCCAGTTATGCAAATCAGTATCGCTATTTCCTGACTGGCGGATGGCTGGGGAAAACAGTGATCGGCTTGGTTTACTTGGGCGGCTGCCTGCTGCCGACGACCCTTTTGGCACCGTTTATATGGCGAAAACAACAACTCTTTTGGGGCACACTGGCAGTGGGCGGCATGGCCACCCTCACGCTGCTGGCACTGCCGGCAGGTGGTTTGCCGGGATTGACCACCGCGGGTGAGGCCCGGGGTTGGGTGCAGTTGGAAATGATCCTGATGCTGGCCGGCGGTTTGCATGCACTGGTGTTGACCGGGGTGGAACTCGGGCGACGACGCGATGTGGTAAGCGCCATGGCCGCGTTATGGATTGGTTCCGGTTTTCTCTTTGCGGCCGTGCTCAACTGGACGGTTAGTTCCCGCAGTTTACTGCCGCTGGTGGCCCCGGTCGCGATTCTGATCGTGCGCCGCCTGGAGCGGACTCCTGCCTTGGCGGGCAAACCCCAACGGTTGCTTCTGGTTTTGCTTGTTGCTGGCCTGTTCAGCGTGGGCTTAAGCTGGGCAGATGCGGAACTGGCCAATTCCGGGCGCACCGCCGCGCGGCAGATCGCAGCGGATTATCCACCAGCACAGGCCCGGCTTTGGTTCGAGGGCCATTGTGCGTTTCAATATTATCTGGAACCACTCGGCGGGCAGGCGGTCGATTATGACAATTCCCTGCTCCAGGCCGGCGACTGGCTGGTGGTGCCGGGCAATAACAGCAACTTGCTGAACCCACCGGCGGACGCTGTGGAGCTGCTGGCCACCCCGGTGTTTCCCAGCAGTTCGGGGCTGACCACGGTGAGTGCCGAACTCGGGGCGGGATTTTATGGGGCCGGTGGCTGCCTGCCATTTGTGATCGCTCCGGTGCCGCCAGAAACTTATTACGTTTACAAGGTGATCCGGCCGTTCCAGTTCAACCCACCGCAGGACTCCCCGGCCGTGGGTGGAAACCCCGGGGACGACCGTCTGGCGGCGGCGAGTTACGAGGCCATCCTGCGGGCCCATCCTGAGGACGCCCGTGCCCATGCCAGTCTGGCGGATATTTTGTGCCGCGAGGGCCAGGGGGCCGCCGCCCGGGCACACTATCACTCAGCGCTGCGGTTGCAGCCCGGCCTGGCGGTTTGCCTGAATAACCTGGCGTGGTTGCTCGCGACCAGCGGCGACCCCAGTCTGCGCAACGGTGCGGAGGCGGTGCAACATGCGGAAACTGCCTGCCAGCTCACGCACTACGAAAAAACTATTTTCCTGGGCACGCTCGGCGCCGCTTATGCGGAGGCTGGCCGGTTCGAGGATGCAATTGCCACGGCCCAAAAGGCCTGTGCGCATGCCACGGCCTTGGGGGAAACCAATTTATTGGAACGCAACCAGGCATTGCTGGCGCTCTACCAATCGCACCAGCCCTATCACGAGCCTGCTGAAAAGCTTGTTCCCGCCGCCCGGTGAATTATCCTGCTGGGCGTTGAAAGAGAAGTCCCATCGCTGGCTCGTGGTCGTGTTTTTGGTGCTGGTGGCGCTGAGCCGCTGGCCGGGCTTGTTTCCGCCCAGTTTCAGTGTGGTGTACGCGCTGGCATTTAGCGGCGGCGTCTATTTTGCGGGAGCCCTGGCCTGGTGGCTGCCCTTGGGCACGCTGATGCTCACGGACGTGGCGTTGAATTTCTACTACCAGTCCAAAGGTTACGAGGTCTGGACGTGGTCCGTGGTGAAATATCAATTGGTCAACTACATTGGTTACGTGGTTATCATTGGTCTGGGTCGGCGGCTCAAACCGGAGTCCAAGTTTCTCACCCTGCTGGGCGGGGGCGTGCTCGGTGCCCTGCTCTTCTATCTGGTCACGAACACGGCTTCGTGGCTCTTAAATCCATTTCAAAATCCCGAATACACCAAAACTCTCTCGGGCTGGCTGATTGCCCTGGTCAAAGGCACCGGCGGCTGGCCGCAAACATGGGAATTTTTCCGCAACACCCTGCTCAGTGGCGGCCTCTTTACCGGGCTGTTTGTGGGGGCCATGAAACTCAGCGCGGCCGAATCGCCGGCGGATAAAACGGCCGGCACGCAGCCGGAGGAAGAAATCGACGAACCCCAGCCCGAGGAAGCCAGCGCATGAAAATCGGCGTTATCTCAGACACCCACGACTACCTTGACCCGCACATCCTGGAGCTGTTTCAAGACGTGGACCACATCATTCACGCGGGCGATGTGGGCATGCAGATCATTATTTTCGACCTGGAGCAAATCGCCCCGACCACCGCCGTGCTGGGCAACACCGACCTGGGCAATCCGCTGCGGCTGACCGAACTGGTCACGGTGGGGGAGTTAAAAATCTTGGTGCAGCACATCGTAAATCCCTTCGCCCTCGAGGAAAAACTGCAAGCCCGCATCACCCGGTCCCGGCCGGATCTGGTGGTCTTTGGCCACACCCACAAGGCGTTCAATGAGGTCATTAACGGTGTGCGTTTTTTCAATCCCGGTTATTCCGGCCGCCCCAAACACGCGACCGCGCGGAGCGTGGCCATTTTGCATTGCGAGGGGAAAAATATCCGGACGGAGATGCTGCCCCTGGCTACGTAACCCAGCGACCTAACTTGCGTAGTTAGGCCAGCCTGAATTTGGGGTTGAGGTTTGATGCTTGTCCCCGTCCGCCATGGCCCCTTGGGCGGTGGATGTATTTTTAAATTTGCTCATGGCGGATTCGGCCCTTGGTCAACGGCGTTTACCAAACGACCGGCCACTGCCACTCGCCCGCAGCAACGGCCGTTGGGCGGTGCTCAAGCCCATGCCCGTGCCGGTTTTGCGCGCATCGGGACGGCGTTCCCCTGGTTGCCCCGGTTTGGCCGGGCCACCGGGCCTCGAACGTTTAGACTGAGGTGATCGCTCCGGCCGGGTATTGGATGACTGACCTCGACGGGAATCTTGACGTTTCCCGGGCTTTGGCTGCGAACGCTGAGCGGGACGCTGACCTGGCCGGCGCGCTTGCCCCCGCTCGGGTCTCGTTTCCGGACGTCCTGCCTGGCCTCGTTTGGGACTCGGCTGGGGCACGGTTGGGCGCAGCGCGGAGAGTTTGGGCAATACCACGGCGAGCCGAAAGTCCACCTGTTTCTTGAAGGTGTCCACCTTGGCCACCTGCACGGTCACTGCGTCGCCCAGCCGGATGATCCGGCGGGTACGGCGGCCGATCAAATGATTCCGTGCCTCGTCAAAAACAAAGAAGTCGTCCTCCACCGTGGAGAGGGGCACCAAACCACTCATGGCCAGACCGGGCACATCCACGAAAAATCCAAAATTGCGCACGTCCGTCACCAGGGCCGGATATTTTTCCGGGCGGCCCGATTTCAATTGCGCGTTCAGATAGGCAAACAACTTCACGTCCTTGCTGTCCCGCTCGGCATCGGCTGAATTGCGTTCCGTCACGGAAATGTGCTCGGCGGTTTCCTTGAGTTTGCCGGCCGGGGTGGCCACTTTATCAAACAAGGCGCGATGCACCACCAAGTCGGCGTACCGCCGGATGGGCGAGGTGAAATGGGTGTATTTTTTCTTGGCCAGCCCGTAATGCCCGAGCGGCTCCACATCGTAACGGGCCCGCATCAGGGATTTCAAAAAGCCGATCTTCAGCGCCGGCCCGGTGGGCAATTCGTTGAGGCGGTGCAATAATTTTTGCACCTCGCCCGGGGACCGCAGATTGCCACAGGGCACATTCTGGCCCAGCACTTCCTGCCGGTATTCCTGCAACCGCCGTTCATCCGGCGATTCATGCACCCGGAAAATGGCCGGCCGGGCCAGGCTCATTAATTGGGCCGCCACCGCCTCATTGGCCAGCAACATGAACTCTTCAATCAACTGATGCGACACATCATTGGCGTTCCGTTCGATCCGCAGGATGCGGCCGTGGTCGTCCAGCCGGATTTTTGTCTCCGGAAAATCCAGATCCAGCGAACCGGCCTTGAACCGCCGGCGCCGAATCTGTTGCGCCAGTCGATGGGCCTCATGCAGCATTTGTTCAATGGGATCCACCGCTGGTTCCCGTTCGAGAATGGCCAGCACTTCGCCATAGGCAAAGCGGCACTTGGAATGAATAATCGCCGAGTAATACTTGGTGCTCAGCACCCGCCCGTCATCCGCCACCAGGAATTCCACACATTTGGTCAGGCGGTCCACCGCCGGTTTAAGCGAGCACAATTCGTTGCTCAAGGCTTCGGGCAGCATCGGAATGACCCGGTCCACCAGGTAGGTGGAATTCCCGCGCTTGCGCGCCTCAACATCCAGGGCCGTGCCGGGCTTCACATAATGCGACACATCCGCGATATGCACCCACAACCGCCATTGCCCGGGCTCGGCCCGTTCCAGGCAAATGGCATCGTCAAAATCCTTGGCATCATCGGGATCAATCGTGACCACGCGGTGGTCCCGGCAATCGACCCGGCCCGCCACATCTTTGGGATCCACGGTCTTCCCGATGATATTGGCCTCGTGCAGCACCGCCTTGGGAAAATGCAGGGGTAACTCGTACTGGCGCAGCACGGAAAGCATGTCCACGCCCTCTTCATCCGGCGCGCCCAAAACTTCAATAATCTCGCCTTCGGGATTGGTATGGCGGGATTCCCACTCGCGCAGTTCCACCACCACCTTGTCTCCAATGTGCGCCGGCCGGCCCACGTCCCGCGGTTCCGGCACGTAGATATCATGGGGAATGCGCGGATCATCGGGAATCACGTACAGAAATTGGCGGCCTTTTTGCAACGTGCCCACCACCTGGGTGCGATGCCGCTCCAAAATTCGCACCACCGAGCCTGTGGCGGTCTGCCCGCTGTCGGGGCGCAGTCCCTGGCTGCGCACATCCAACCGCACCAGCACCCGGTCCTCATGCAACGCCGTGCCGGTCGCACTTTCCGCAATGGCGATTTCTTTGCGACGCGGATCGTCCGGCTGCAAGAAGCCCTTGCCCTGCCGGTTCATGCGAATCCGTCCTGGAATGAGATCGGCCTCCACCGATTGAATATAGCGGTTGCCCTTGAGCCGGGCGATCTGTCCGGCCCGCTCCAGCTCGCGCAAAATCGCCTGCAATTCCTGCTGGCGCGCGGGCGGCAATTGCAGGAGCTGCAACAACTCCGGCACATTCGCCGGCACATAATCCTTGCCCCCCAGCAACGCCACAATTTCTGGCTTTATATCATTCATATTCGCACGCTTTTTTCGGCGGCGGGTTCACCCGCGCCAACGGTTCGGCCGGCAACAATGGTGCCATCGCTCCAGCTTGCGCTTCCCACGGCCCCTTGGCAATGCCGGCCGCGCAGATTTAATGATCATAAAATCATGGGTCTGCCGTCCTACACCTCCCGGCAAAACGCATTATCACCTGGCACAACCGGGAACACCCCGGCAACCGCCGCCTCGCCCGGCGCCCAAAGTTGGAAGAGAAATTGACCGCACACCCCGTGGTGTGATTCATTTTGATGTCTGGGACACGGTGGATGCCACGCTGGCACCAGCCGCCCGCAGCGTTGCCAATCCAGTCATTGAGGGCCTTACTTCCCCTTCGCAAATTTCAACTCATCGCCTTTGGCCGTCACGTAAATATTGTCCCCTGGCTTGAACTCACCCTCCAACAAACGCAAGGAAAGCGGATTCAGCAGCAGTTTATAAATCATGCGGTTGTTGGGCTGCGGATAAATGTCAAGGCGGTCAGGCATCAACTAAAATTTAAGACCCACCCTGTTTGCGCGCAGCCAGGGCATGCTTTTCTTTAAGATCTAGGCTTAGGTTTTGCAGGTCGGGAAATAGCTGGTAATGGTTGATGCCAGCCAGTTCCAAAAAATCTACGGCCGCCGGCAGCGCTCCAAAAGGAAGCTCCACTTTCCTTAAATATTTATGGGCATCGCGAAATTTGTCGATGGGCAAAAACTTGTCACCATGAATGGTGTACCAGCCACGTTGGGCGTGCACCCGGGCAGTGCGCTGCCGGGGATAGATGGCAACCGGCCAGTCCCAATCCACGCCCTTTTCCACGAGCAGTTCACCATAGCTGTAGTATGCATTCTGATTTTCATCCCACCCCAGGTAAGGCGGATAAATCAAATCATCGCCCCAATCAGAACATTCGTTTAGCCGGTATGGGTTGAGCACCCACACACAGGGAGGAGATTTTTTACTGGTCTCCGAGCTTGGGCTTTCCAGTCCCTGAATGGCAAAGTAAACGGCCACCCCAAGCACCTCAGTCCAGTCTAGAAGGCGGGTCGGCGTGCCATAGTGCTGCATCGCAAATAAAATATCCCAGTCGGTTTCGGCCACGCCGTGTAATTCACGAGCCCGCGCTGAAAATTCCCAGAATAAATCCTTTTCTTTTTGCCACACTCGCTGCCAATTATTAGATTTGTTTGGCTCCTTAAAATGCCGGAAGAGGGAAGGCAGAAGCGAATAATCGGAATTCGAATGGCCCCGGAACCACGCCTCGTTTTCACCCCCCTTTTGGCAGCCCAGTTCCCGTCTGGATTTATTGATATTATTGAGAAACAGGTGCCATTGGTTCTCGCCGTCCATGAGTAGAGACGGCCCTTGTTTAGCTTTGGTTTTAGTCATAAACTCGCGGGTTTACTGACGGAAGGGCCACCGGATATTGCTATCAAAAACTCGCTGGCCGGCCGTTTCAGTTGGCCATTTTCAAACCCGCTATGGGGGGATCCCATGCCACGCCCGCCGGCAGGTCCGGCGCCGGACGGCCCCAAACATCGCCATAAATTTGATCCTTCAGGTGGCTGGTCACCAAGCGTTGCACCAAATTCATGTTGGGCAGGGTGATGTGCAGTCCCTGCGACTCCAACAGCCGGTCTTTAAATTCCCAAAAACTAAAATCTTTGGGCGAAACACAGACCACCTGTTCCGTGGGAATGCAACTGGTTCGGGCACCGAAGTACGGAACGGTATTGTCCCCCGTTTCCACCGGATTGCCATCGCTGTAATGCTCCTGAACTCCGCTGTCATCCAGCACGAAACGCGGGTTGCCATCGTCGTCCTTGACAATGTCCATGGTAACCCGGGTGCTGGCCCCAACGCCTACGATGGACAGCCATTTTTTGGAATCGGCCAGCCGCAAGGCTTCGATGCCATTCCGATAAGCCAGCGCCTTGTCCAGCATGGCTTGCAGCAATTGTCGCGCCTGCTGGTTCGGGTTGCTTTTGTCCAAAGCGTGCTGGCCGATAAACGACGCCAGGGTTTGCAGGATGCCCGGCTGCCATTGTCCCACTTGGAAGAGTGCCCACGCGTCGGGAGCCGGCTGTCCCTCCAAGGTCACGGCTCCGGCAAAGGATGGCAACAGATAATACAGGGAGGGCGTTAGCCGGGCCGCCTCGCGCTCGCGTGAGCTCCCGGGTGAATTTCCCAAGGCGCCGACACCAATGGCAGTTTTGGTAATGGACTCCAGCGATCCGCGCAAGGGCGCGGCAATGGTGGCCACCTTGTAAATTTTATCCATGCCGCGGGCTTGCAAATAACCCGCCACCACCAGGCCCCCCATGGAATGGGCCACCAAATTGACCCGTGCAGGGAACCGGGCTTCGTCGCCAAAACCGGCGTCATAATAGTGCTGGAGCAAACGGGTCCGTTCCAACACCTCGTCAATAAAATCAGCCAGCGCATTTTGCACATTTTCCAGCGGCTGCCGCCAGTCATAGGCAAAGGGATAAACCGGCACCGGCTGGTTGGACTGCGGACTGAGATTGTGCCTTAATTCCTCAATGATTTCCGAATAGATGATTCCAAAAAGTTGGTCGGCATTTACCCGGGCCGGGCCCGTTAACTCATAGCGGGGATTCGAAGGATGCAGCGTAATCCGGTCATAGGCGCTAATTAATAATTTAACCGGCGACCACACGGTTTCGGGATCCACCGGATATTCATCCCGCAGCGCGGTCCCCATGATTCCAGGCAGAAAAATAACCGGGTAAGGAAGAGGCGTGGCCATATAAGCAACAAATGTAAAAAGGTTTCACTGTGCTGCCGCGAACCAACTCTTTCAGTCTACAAAAAATTCCACCGGTGTCAATTATAAGTTTCATTTTTTGCGGTCAAACTTCAGTTCCTCCCCCTTCACCGTCACATGAATATTATCCCCCGGCTTGAACTCGCCTTCCAATAGCCGTAATGACAGGGGATTCAGCAGCAGTTCCTGAATCGCCCGCTTGATCGGTCGCGCACCGAATTGCGGATCGTAGCCCTCATGCGCCAGCAGCTTCTTGGCAGCGGCATCGAGTTCCAAGGTGAGTTGTTGTTGGGCCAGCCGGGCGGTCAGGCGGCCCAGTTGGAAATCCACAATGCGCGTCAGTTCGTCCTCGTCCAGGCTCTGGAAGATGATCACGTCGTCCACGCGGTTCAGGAATTCCGGACGGAAATGCCGCTTGAGTTCCGCCATCACCTTGTCCTCCATGGCGAGCCGGCCGCTCTTGGATTTCTGCGAATCCAAATAAAATTCCTGAATGATCGGCGAGCCCAGGTTGCTGGTCATGATGATGATGGTGTTCTTGAAATCCACCGTGCGCCCCTGCCCGTCCGTGAGCCGGCCGTCGTCCAGCACTTGCAGCAGCACATTGAACACGTCCGGGTGGGCCTTCTCGATTTCATCAAACAACACCACCGCATAGGGCCGCCGCCGCACTGCCTCGCTGAGCTGGCCGCCCTCCTCGTAGCCCACGTATCCGGGCGGCGCGCCGATCAGCCGGGCGACCGTGTGTTTTTCCTGGTATTCGCTCATGTCGATGCGCAGCAGCGCATTTTCGTCATCGAACAAAAACTCCGCCAGCGCCCGGGCCGTCTCGGTCTTGCCCACCCCCGTGGGACCCAGAAAAATGAACGAGCCAATCGGCCGGTTCGGGTCCTGCAAGCCGCTCCGCGCCCGGCGGACGGCATCCGCCACCGCCTTGATGGCCGCCGACTGGCCGACCACCCGCTGCGCCAGCCGCTCCTCCATCTGCACCAGCTTTTGCTTTTCGCCCTCGAGCATGCGCGTCACCGGAATATGCGTCCATGCGGCCACCACGTTGGCGATGTCCTCGGCCGTCACCTCCTGGCGCAGCAACGCCGCGCGAATGGGCGTTTGCGCCGACTGCTTTTCCACCTGGGCGAGCTTCTTTTCCAGATCGGGAATCTGCCCGTACTGAATCTCCGCCGAGCGTGTCAAATCCCCAGTCCGCCGGGCTTTTTCCAATTCCGTGCGCGCCGTCTCCAGTTGCGATTGCACAATGCTCACGGCGTTGATCGCCGCTTTTTCATTCTGCCATTGCGCGGTCAGCGCGGCCGATTTTTCCTTCAAATTCGCCAGGTCCGCCTCAATGCGCTGCAACCGCTCCTTGCTCGCCGCATCCTTTTCGCGTAACAGCGAGGTGCGCTCAATCTGTAGCTGCAAACTCTGCCGGTCCAATTGGTCCAGTTCCGTGGGCTTGGAATCCAGTTCCATTTTGATGCGTGAAGCCGCCTCGTCCACCAGGTCAATCGCCTTGTCGGGCAAAAACCGGTCGGTCAGATAGCGGTTCGAGAGCGTCGCGGCCGCCACCAAGGCCGTGTCCTGAATACGCACGCCGTGGTGCACCTCATACCGTTCCTTGAGCCCGCGCAGAATGGCGATGGTCGCCTCCACGGTCGGCTCCGCCACCTGCACCGGCTGGAACCGCCGTTCCAGCGCCGGATCCTTCTCGATATGCTTGCGGTATTCATCGAGCGTCGTCGCGCCAATGCACCGCAGTTCGCCCCGGGCCAGTTGCGGCTTCATGATGTTCGCCGCGTCCGCCGCGCCCTCGGCCGCGCCCGCGCCCACCAGGGTGTGCAACTCGTCAATAAACAAAATGATCTTGCCCTCGCTGGACACAATCTCCTTCAAAAACGCCTTCAATCGCTCCTCGAACTCCCCGCGAAATTTTGCCCCGGCGATCATCGCGCTCAGGTCCATCGCCACCAGCCGCTTGTTCTTGAGCGATTCCGGCACGTCCCCGCTCACAATCCGCCGCGCCAGCCCCTCGGCAATCGCCGTCTTGCCCACCCCTGGCTCGCCGATCAGCACCGGATTGTTCTTCGTGCGGCGTGTCAGCACCTGCATCACCCGCCGGATTTCCTCGTCGCGCCCGATCACGGGATCAATCTTCCCCTGCCGCGCCAGCGCCGTGAGGTCGCGCCCGTATTTGTCCAGCGCTTGAAACTTGGCCTCCGGCTGCGCATCGGTCACCCGTTGGTTCCCGCGCAATTCCGCCAGGGTCTGCAACACCGCATCGCGCTTCAACCCATGCTTGGCAAAAATCTTCTTGAGCGAGCTTCCCCCGCCCTCCAGCAACCCGAGCAGCAGCATCTCCGTGCTCACATAATCGTCCTTGAGCTTGGCCGCCTCCGCCTGCGCGGCCTCCAAGGCCTTCTTCAAATCACTCCCGATGTAAGGATCGCCCGTGCCCTGAACCTTGTGCCGCCGCGCCAGTTCCGCCGCCAAATCCGGTTGCAACCGCGCGGCTGGCGCCCCAATCCGTGCCAATAAATCAGGAATCAGCCCGTCCGTCTGCCCAATCAGCGCCAGCGCGAGATGCTCCCCGTCAATTTCCTGATGCGAATGCTCCCGGGCCAGTTGCAGCGCCGCTGCCATGGCCTCCTGGGACTTCAGCGTAAGTTTTTCCATTTGCATACTTAATCAATATTCCGATTACTCAATTCGTCAAGTACGGGATTTCCCCCTTACGGTGTGCAGCAGGCGGGTGGGTTAGCCCATGCACGGTGGGGGCATTGGCAGGCTGAGCGCGCGTTGCCGGGGACTAATCCAGACGGCGAGGGCCATGCTGGCCACCGGAAACCAACAAAGTCGCGGCCAGTCGGAGCGTCCTTTCGCTGAAAGGTTATGGCAAACGCGATGGTGGAAGGGCATGATTGGGCTGGCGGAGGTTTAATCCGCGAATTTCGCGAATGGGCGCGAATTTTTGGGAGGACCCAGACTGGTACACGGTTGCAGACTTGATGATCCGGCTGGGTAGGAGGGGGAATGGTCGTAGACCTACCCCCTTGACGGGACTTGACGGGTTTTTTGCCGGATTGCTGGCAACTGGCTCATTTACAAATACTTGCTTCATTTTTAAACCAGTTTAAGGGGTTGACGGGGTTTTACGAAGCAGACGCCAAGGCTGCTGTGAAAGGGCATGATTGGGCTGGAGGAGGTTTAATCCGCGAATTTCGCGAATGGGCGCGAATTTTTGGAGGGGCGCGGACTGGTGCGCACTTGCGGACTTGATGATCCGGCGGGCGGGATGGGAACTGCTATCAGACCTACCCCCTTTACGCGCCTCGACGGGGTTTTTGACGGATTTCTGGCAACTGGCTCATTTACAAGTACTTGCTTTATTTTTACGCCAGTTTATGGGGTTGACGGGGTTTTACGAAGCAGACGCCAAGGCTGCTGTGGAAGGGCACGCTTGGGCTGGAGGAGATTTAATCCGCGAATTTCGCTAATGGGCGCGAATTTTTGGAGGGGCGCGGACTGGTACAGGTTGCGGACTTGATGATCCGGCTGGGTAGGAGGGGAACTGCTATCAGACCTACCCCCTTTACGCGCCTCGACGGGTTTTTTGACGGATTGCTGGCAACTGGCTCATTTACATGTGTTTGCTTCAATTTTAAGCCAGTTTAGGGGGTTGACGGGGTTTTACGAAGCAGACGCCAGGGCTGCTGTGGAAGGGCACGCTTGGGCTGGAGGAGGGTTAATCCGCGAATTTCGCGAATGGGCGCGAATTTTTGGAGGGACGCGGACTGGTGCGCGCTTGCGGACTTGATGAGCCGGTGGGCGGGACGGGAACTGCTATCAGACCTACCCCCTTTACGCGCCTCGACGGGTTTTTTGCCGGATTGCTGGCAACTGACTCATTTACAAGTACTTGCTTCATTTTTACGCCAGTTTAGGGGGGTTGACGGGGTTTTACGACACCGCCCCTGTTTAGCCGGGAATAGCGCGGAATTAACCGGATGAGGCTGTCCGGCGGAATTGACACTGTGCTCGGGACACCGGGGCCGGCTGCTGGCTGGCTACCGGCAATGGTTGGGGACAAGGATGTCAAAGAACGCCTGGGGTGGACTAAGCCAATGCTGTGGGCTTTGGTCGTTTTGCCTGCGGGCATTACCCTGAGCACAGACAGCAAAATCAAACCTTTACTACTCTTTTGGAGAGCATACCCCCAGTTCGCCGGTCCGTCAAGGGGCGGCGCGAAGATCGGCTCGCTTCGGGTCCATGTTGGGCACTGAGCCGGGCCAGGGGAGGTGGTGGGGAAGGCATAAACCGGAGCCTCACGACCAAAAATAGGAGCCGCGCGCGCAGAGTCGCAGAGGACGCAGAGTTGGGTTGATTATGGGATAGCGGCACTTTGGGCCGGGCGGCTAGGAGCGGATGATCGTGGCGGCGAGACGCCGCCACAACCCGCAGGCGGGGACGCCTGCGCTACGCGGAGGAGTG
>CAIZWI010000447.1 GCA_903936645.1 uncultured Verrucomicrobia subdivision 3 bacterium | reverse complement strand
CAATGCCGCGGTTTTCCAATTCATCCATGATGCGCGCTGCGCGGCCGTACCCCAGGCGCAGGCGGCGCTGGAGCAGGGAAACGCTCGCTTTTTGTTCGCTGCGGATGACTTCGATGCATTGCTGGATGACGTCCTCATCCTCGTCAATGCCGCTCTCATCGCCCAGGCCGGTGCTGGGTTTGGACAGTTGTTTGTGAATTTCGAGCTCGTAGCTCGGCTTGCCCTGGATGGCGATGGAATCCACCACGCTCTGGATTTCCTGGTCCGTGATGAGCGCGCCTTGCATGCGGATGAGCTTGGCGGAGCCGGGGGGCAGGTAGAGCATGTCGCCCTTGCCCAGGAGTTTGTCGGCGCCCTTGGCATCGAGAATGGTGCGGGAATCCACGGCGGCGGCCACCTGGAAGGCGATGCGCGCGGGGATGTTGGATTTGATCACGCCGGTGATGACGTCCACGCTGGGGCGCTGGGTGGCCACGATGCAATGGATGCCGGCGGCGCGCGCCATTTGGGTGATGCGGGCGATGGCCATTTCCACATCGGCGGGAGCCACGAGCATGAGGTCGGCCAGCTCGTCGATGATGACGACGATGTAGCTGAGTTTTTCCGGGATGATAATGTCATCCTCACGCGGCACGACGATTTGCTCGTCCACTTCCACGGCAAAGCCATCGGCCCCGGGCTCGACTTTCTCCTTCTTGGACATCAAGGGCAGCTCGGGTTCGGCGGGCGGGGCGAGCTTGTTCTTGGGGCGTTCATTGAAGGACTTGATGTTGCGGACGCCCACGCGCGCGAAGATCTGGTAACGCTTCTCCATCTCGTTCACCACCCAGCGCAGGGCCAGGATGACTTTCTTGGGGTCGTTGACGACGGGGACCACGAGGTGGGGCAGGGCATTGTATTGCTGCAATTCGACGACCTTGGGGTCGATCATCACAAAGCGCAACTGGTCGGGCGAGAATTTGTAGAGCAGCGAGGCGATGATGGAATTGATGCACACGGATTTGCCGGAGCCGGTGCTGCCGGCGATGAGCAAATGCGGCATGTCGCCGAGGTCGGCGATGATGGGCTGGCCGTAGACGTCCTTGCCCAGGGCGAGCGGGATGCGGGCCTTGGAATTGCGCCATTCATCCGATTCCAGCAGGTCGCGCATGATGACCTTGGTTTTCACCAGGTTGGGCACCTCGATGCCCACGGAGCTTTTCCCGGGGACGGGGGCGAGGATGTTGATGCGCTCGGCCTTGAGCACGGCGGCGATGTTATTGGTGAGCGAGGCGATACGTTCGAGCTTCACGCCCGGGGCCGGATGCATTTCGTACCGGGTGATGGTCGGGCCCTTGGTGATGTCGCCGAGGGCGACTTCGATGTCGAATTGCGCCAGCGTTTGCTGCATCAGCCGGGCATTGGCCATCAGCTCCTCCTTGGACTCGGTGGGCTTGAGCGTGGTGTCCGGGTGCTGGAGGTAATCCATGGACGGCAGCTTGTAATTGCCGATCATGGGGGTTTGGGCCACGGTAATGGGCTTGGGGCGGCGGGGCAGGAGTTTGGGCTTGGTCCCGGGGGCGCTGGGCGGGGGCGGGACGACCGGCAGCGCGTCGTCCTCGTCCTCATCCTTGAAGGGCGAGGGTTCGTCCTCGGGTTCGGGCTTTTTGCCGGCCGCCTCGGCTTTGACATCGGATTTTTGGCCGAGAATATCGGCGGTGGAAGCGGTGCCCAGTTCCCGGGCGGAAACGACCACGGCACTGGCGGGCGGGTTGTTGTCCTTTGCTTCCTTGCGCGGGGGCTGGGTGGTCTTGGTGATGCGGGGACCATCGGCCGGCTTGGCTTGGGGCACGCTCAAATCGCGCACGGTGGGTTCGGGCACGGGTTGCATATCCGCACCCAGGCCGGTGGGGGTGGGGACACCGGTGACTTTTTCCACTTGTTCCTGCAATTTCTTGGATTGCTTTTCCAAGTCGCGCGCGCGGCGTTCGAGGGCAAGTTCATCCTTGGTTTTGCCGCCCGCGGCAGCCTCATCCCGCTGGGGAATCAATTGCTTCAGCCAGGCCAGCAAACGGAAATTGGTGAGGAACATCAGGCTGATTAAAATCAGGGTGATATAGATCACGGTTGCACCCAATTTGCCGAAATTCCAGAAACCATATTCGTACAGGGTCCGGCCGAGCAAACCGCCCGCCCCGGGGGCCTGAAGGCTTTTGGTCAATCCGCGCAGGGGGGAATCCAGCAGGTGCAGGAGGCCGGCCAGGGCCAGGACAAACAAAGCCACCCAGGAAATGTACCAGACCCGGCGCTGGCGCAGCGGGGCGAGGTAGCGGGTAAGGTGGCCCACCCCAAAGGCGGTGAGGAGGACCGGCAGCAGGTACGCCGAAAGGCCGAACAGGAAAAAGAACCCCCAGGCGAGATGCGCGCCGAAGGGGCCGATGAAATTGTTCGCGGGTTTGTTGGGATGCGTGCTGAAATCGGGGAGATCGCGCCAGTCAAAAGTGACTTGGGCGACCAGCAGCAAAGCGGCCAGGAGCAATAGCACCAGCCCGGTAATTTCATCAATCCCCCGGGCGGCTACTGACTCGGAATCTGTCTTGCGTGACATGGCCGCATGCTACCAACCGGCGGACTTAACATCAAAGTTGAAATTGCAGAACCCGCCGGGCGGCCGGGCGGACGCGCCGCCGGTGGCCTGCGAGACGGATGGAAACGGGGGATCCTTTGGATAAGGTTTAACCCCGCCCCAATATAAATGGCGAAAGTTATTGCTAATGTTCGGAAATGAGCGAGAATGCCTGTGTCTGTAAGATAACTAGTCTCTTTCAAGGCATGGTGAATCCTCAGGTGAACTCGTTTCAGTGATGATTTTAAACCCGGCGTTCGGGAACAGCTATGGAATAACAACGGTTAGTCGCACAGTAAAACATCACATGAGTAACAAATTGTTTGTGGGAAATCTTTCCTTCAACGTCACCGAAAACGACCTGAACGACGCGTTTGCCGCGTTTGGCTCGGTCACCGAAACCAACCTGATGATGGACCGCACCACGGGCCGTCCCCGCGGTTTCGGTTTCGTCACCATGAGCTCCCCGGCCGAAGCCGAGAAAGCCATTGAAGCCATGAACGGCAAAGAGATGGATGGTCGTGCTTTGACGGTCAACGTCGCGCGTCCCCGGGAAGATCGTCCGGCCGGCGGCAGCGGCGGCGGCGGTCGTCGTCGTGAATTCGGCGGCAGCAGCAGCGGCGGCGGCGGTGGTCGCCGTTATTGATCGCGATTCACATCGTTGATTTTCACATCGGGGCCGGATTAATTTCCGGCCCCGATTTTTTTATGCCCGCATGGGGGAGGAGGAGATGGCCACGGCTCTTCATTCGAAAAGCAAAACGCCAACCGGCCGCTGGCAAGGTTTGTGATGTTCGTAAAGGTTTAGTCGATCGGCCATGTCGGCAATGACCCCAGCCGCCCTTTTCTCAGCAGTTATCAGCTCCAATACCAATTTCTGGCAGTGGACCGCTGGAGTGAAATCACCCGTTTCCGCATAGGCAGCAGCCAGCGCTGCCAGACCGTCGCTATCGCGGGAACTTCCTGGATCAACAACCTTGAGGATATTGGTCAATGCTTCCCGGCCATTACGAAATCCCGGGTCGGGACAGGTGGCTTGGAACCAGCCCAGGGAGATTAAGGCTTGGTAATTGCTTGGCTCTTGGGCAAGGACCTGCTGGTATTCGCCCAAAGCACGGTCATATTGCTGATTGCGCGCATAAAAATCCCCGCGAAAGCAGATGAAACAATTTGAAGCCGCCGATTTCATCGCCACCAAGCGGTTCCAGTCGGCCAGGGCACTGGCCAAAGCATGCTGTTGGGCCGCCAGGTCGCCCCGCCGGCCATCATTCCGGGCCGCGACCTCATATGCAAAGGCTCGCAAATCCAAAGCATTTATATTCGTGGGGTCGTTTTGCAGGTAGTGGGTGAAATCCGCAATGCCGGCTGCGTAATTCCCTTGGTGACACTCAAAGTTGCCAAGTCTGCATAATTTCTGAGGATCCAGCGCGGCGGCCTGCTGCCAATCCGCCAGTGCTTTGTTCAGATACGTTTGCTTCTTTTTCTGGTCGCCGGAATTGGCCAGTGACTGGGCGGCCGAGCGCTGCGCGGAGGCCCGGTTGGCATAATATTCGGCATGGGTTGGCGACAGTTGAATGCACTGGGTGAAATCAGCAATGGCGGC
Organism: uncultured Verrucomicrobia subdivision 3 bacterium; assembly: GCA_903936645.1. Taxonomy (GTDB): domain Bacteria; phylum Verrucomicrobiota; class Verrucomicrobiia; order Limisphaerales; family UBA11358; genus UBA11358. Next base: position 15,696 of record CAIZWI010000447.1, on the reverse strand, counting down.
ATCATAATTGGTCATGCGCTCATGGATTTCCCCGAGGGCGGACCAAAAAAACAGGTTGGTGGGATTTGACTGGGTTCCCTGGGTGTAAAACATTTCTGCCGCCGGGTAGTTGGTCATTTTCAGGGCGAACGCTTCGCACTGAAAAGTGGTCCAGTCATTGGTGGGGTTGAGTTGCATGGCGGCGGCGTAATCCGCCAGCGCTTGGGTCGCAGCCTGGTGGTCACAATAGGCGCCAGCGCGCTCAATCAACCACTCGGGATTGTTCGGTTGCAGTTGATTGGCCGTGTTGAAGTCAGCCAGGGCCAGATCGAAATTGGTTTGCGCCAGATAGGCATGGGCCCGGTCGATAAAGGTTTCGGCATTCGTGGGTGCGATTTGAATGGCGGAGGCAAAGTCCGCCAGAGCCAGATCGAAATTCGTTTGCTCCTCATAAGCCCTGGCCCGGGCGACAAGGGTATCAACATTGGTGGGCTCGAGCCGGATGGCTTCGGAATAATCGGCGATGGCCACCCGCAGATCATGTTTCTGGTACTGGAAGAACCAACCGCAGTTGTAATACGCATTCGCGTAATCCGGACTAATGCGCAAGGCGGTCCGGAAATCAGCGATGGCCCCGGCAAAGTCGCGTTTATTTCCCCTGGCGATGGCCCGGCATTGATAGGCCCAGGCGTCCGTGGGATTCAAGCGAATGGCCCTGGTCAAATTGGTGATGGCCTGGTCATCCTTGCCGTCGTGGAGAAAGGCCCGGCCAGTGTCCCGATACGATTTGGCGGTTTGGGTGTGGAAAACCTCATGGGGTGGGGCGGACGATGTTGGCACGGTGGGTTGGGCGCTCGGGTCGGCGCGCAAGCCACTGGGTGGCCAGCACCAGAGCAGCAGCAGCAACCCAAGGCACCACAGTTTTGTGCCGGTCCGGTCTGGATGGCTTTGCTGCCCACGCATGGGCGAAGCTTAATGACCAAGCCGGGGGCGTCAATCCCAATTACCCCGCTGCCAACACCGGCATGGAACCATCCAATTCCCGCTGGTTTGTGATTGCCCGCCCAAGCGTGTCTGCTGTATTAAAAATCACGTGCAGGTTGGCCGTATTCAGCTATTTCCCATTAAATCTCTGGATGGCATTTCCGTGGCGCAGGCCGCCATCACTCCGGGCGGTATTTTGGAGCACGACCGCGTCTACGCCCTGTTCGACCATGCCGGGCACATCGTCAATGGCAAGCGCACGGCGCGGATACATGAGTTGCGCTGCACGTTCGACGCCGGGATCAATGAAGTCTGGTTATCGATCCCGGGTGGCGGGGGCCCGGTGCGATTTTCACTGGATGCGCCCGCCGCCTTGGAACACTCGCTCAGCGAATTTTTTGGCTTTGCAGTTTGGCTCAAATACGAGCCGGTCCAGGGCTTTCCCGATGACCATACGGCTTCCGGACCGACCATCACCAGCGAGGCCAGTCTGCAAGCCGTTCAGAGCTGGTTTCCCGAACTGACCATCGACCAGGTCCGGCGGCGCTTCCGGACGAATCTGGAATTGCTCGGCACGGAGGCCTTTGGGGAGGACCGGCTGTTTGGCGCGCCCGACTCGCTGCCCGCCTTTCACATTGGCGAAGTGCCGTTCCTGGGTCACAACCCCTGCCAGCGATGCGTGGTGCCCACGCGGGATCCGGACACCGGCCAGGCCACGACCGACTTTCAGAAGAAGTTCATGGCGCTGCGCCGGCAAACGCTGCCCGCCTGGGCGAACGCCGGGCGCTTCAATCATTTTTACCGCTTCACCGTCAACACCTCCATTCCTGCCGGCGGGGCAGGGCGGGTATTGCGTGTGGGCGACCGGGTCATTTGACGTTGGCAGGTTCACGGCATCCCTCGGCCGTCGCGAATCAAAACTTGATTTCCCAGTGATTTGAGCGTTTCTTAGGTTCAGTATTAATTATGGATTCCTTTGGGCGCACGGTGGATTACCTGCGAATTTCGATCACCGACCGCTGCAATGAGCGGTGCCTGTACTGCCTGCCCGAAAATTACCACGACTGGCTGCCGCGCGGCAGTGTGCTCGCTTATGACGAACTCCTTGCGGTGGTTCGCGCCGCGACCCAATTGGGTTTCAAGCGGTTCCGGGTCACCGGCGGCGAGCCATTGATCCGGCCGGGAGTGGTGGAGTTCATCCGCGACCTGGTGGCGACCCCCGGAGTCGAATCCGTCCTGCTCACCACCAACGGCACCCGCCTCCCCGAGCTGGCCGCTCCGCTTTTCGCCGCCGGCCTGCGCCGCGTCAATATCAGTCTGGACGCCCTGGACCCCGCGATTTACCACGCCATCACCCAGGGCGAGGTGGGACCGGTGCTGGCCGGAATCCGGCGGGTGAAGGAACTCGGGTTCGAGTCCGTGAAATTAAACACCGTGCTTATGCGCGGGCGCAATGATGGCGAAATCTTCCGCCTCTTGGATTTTGCGGCCGAGCACGAGATCGCCATTCGTTTTATCGAACTCATGCCGGTGAGCCTCACGGAAATGCTGAGCGAAAAGAATTTTTACCCCGTCACGGAATTGTATCACCGCCTGCAATTGGAGGATGAGTTGGAACCACTACCCGAGGCCTTTGGCTTTGGGCCCGCCAAGTATTACCGGCTCAAACAACGGCGGGTAACCGTGGGGCTAATCGGAGCCCTCAGCGATCTGCATTTCTGCGAGCGCTGCAACAAAATGCGGCTGACCTGCGATGGCAAACTGCGTCCCTGCCTTGGCAACCATTTGGAGACCGATTTAATCCCCGCGCTGCGCCCGCAAATTGACCCGGTCGCCCTGGCGGCTTTGTTTCGGCAAACCCTCACCGTCAAGCCCGCCGAACACCTCTTCCGCGACAACTACCAGCCGCACCGGGTGATGACCGCCATTGGGGGGTGATCGCCGCTTTAAAGTGCCATGTTAAATTGGCGGTTGATGAATGGTAAACTGACGTTAAAATGACTTTAATGAAAACGTTGCCAAAAATGGAAATCAGCGACGAACTGGATACGCAAATCAAAGAAGGCATCCGCGTGTCTGAATTATGCAAAACGGATGTGGTTCGTCAGGCGCTGCGCATCGGTCTGCCCCAATTGGCGGCCCGTTTTCAGCCGGCTCCCCTATGGCTGGAAGAGCGCATTCGAGAGGCGCTGGCGGAGGAAGCCGTGCCGGTAACGGCAGCCCAATTCAAGAAAAACCTCAAAGCCATTGCTGATGGGCGCTAAATTATTGGTGCATCCGGCCTTTTATCGCCGGGTGCGCCATTACCGCGACCGGATAGGAATTCATGATGGTCGCCCCCGGGTCGCCCGCAAGTTTGTGCAGGCAACTGAAGCGTTGGTGCTTCGCTTGTGGTTGCAGCCGATGGATGGACATTCCGCGCGATTTGAATCACCTGATTTGGCTGATATTTTGCGGATCCCTGTTCCCGGCTTTCCGGTGTTTTCACTTTTCTACCGGCGCGACGGCCAATCCCTGACCGTAATCACTCTTGAACATACTGCCCAGGATTTGCCTGCCCGGCTGGCCCGGTTGCTTTCTGCCCGGTGATATCAAGCAAATTTGAGGGTTGAAGTTTCCCCCAACTTCCCCCTCCATTTCACGGCTGCCTTCCCCCGGCTTGCCAACGCCGTTCGTTCCCGGCACTCTGTGCGGACCAACATGAAACATCGCAACCACTTTTGCGCCCTGGCCGCCCTGCTCAGTCTCGGACTTGTCCCCCTACTGACCTGTGGGGCTGGGGAGACCGTGCCAACCCTGGCGATTGATGCCAGCCAAACCGTCGCGCACATCAGCCCGTTGATGTACGGCATGATGACCGAGGAGATCAACCACTCCTACGATGGCGGGCTGTATGGCGAACTGGTCCAAAACCGGGTTTTCAAAAACGACTCCACCCAGCCCGTGCACTGGTCCGTCGTTACCGCCCCCGGGGCGTCCGCCACCATCGCGCTGGACCAGGCCAATCCCCTCAACACCAATCTCGTCCCCTGCCTGCGGTTGGATGTCACCACCGCCAGCGAGCGGGCCCGGCCGGGCGTGGCCAATGATGGTTACTGGGGCATTCCGGTGGTTGCCCACACGCGTTACACCGCCGCGTTTTATGCCAAGGCCGCCCCCGGCGCGCCCGAGCAGGTCACCGTGGCTATTGAGAGCAACGATGGCGCGACCGTTTATGCCCAGGCCCGCGTCAAGGCGCTCAAGAGCGAATGGCAAAAATATACCGTCACCTTGAAAACCGGCGGTCTGACCCCCACTGATAAAGCCCGTTTCGTGCTGCGCGTCAACCAGCCCGGGACTGTGTGGTTCAATCTGGTTTCCCTGTTCCCGCCCACCTGGCATCACCGTCCCAATGGGAACCGCGTGGACATCATGCAAAAACTCGATGATATGCAGCCCACCTTCCTGCGCTGCCCCGGCGGCAACTTCCTGGAGGGCGACGCCATCGTCAACCGCTTCCCCTGGAAGACCACTTTGGGCGATCTCGCCACCCGTCCCGGCCATCCAGGATGCTGGGGTTACCGTGCCACCGATGGCCTGGGCCTGCTGGAATTTCTGGAATGGGCCGAGGATTTGCACGCCCAACCAGTGCTTGCCGTCTTCGCCGGCTACAGCCTCCCCCCGAAATCCGAAATGATCCCGGCCGGTCCGGCCTTGCAACCCTATGTGCAGGATGCGCTGGATGAAATCGAATATGTGACGGGCGACACCTCCACCACCTGGGGAGCGCGCCGCGCCGCCGATGGCCATCCCCAACCATTCCCGCTTACCTACGTGGAAATTGGCAACGAAGACTGGTTCGATCCCTCCGGCAGCTACGATGGCCGGTTTACCCAGTTTTACGACGCCATCAAGGCGAAATATCCCCGGCTCCAAATCATCTCGACTGTGGGTAATGAGCAGCCGGAAGCCAAGCGCGTGCACAGCCGCATCCCGGATGTGGTGGATGAACATTACTACCGCTCTGCCCGCGATTTTGAGCAGGACGGTCCCACGCGCTTTGAGAAGTATGATCGCAAAGGCCCCAAAATTTTCGTCGGCGAATGGGCCGCCTATGAGAAAATCGTGCCCTGGGACAAAGCCTCCGGCAAACTGCCGCCCACCCCGGCCATGCGCTCCGCGCTGGGTGATGCCGCCTGGATGGCCGCCATGGAACGCAATGCGGACATCATCGTGATGAACTGCTACGCCCCGATGCTGGTGAACGTTAATCCCGGTGGCCGTCAGTGGCGTCCCAACCTCATTGGCTACGATGCGCTCCACAGCTTCGGTTCCCCCAGCTACTACGCCATCCAACTCTTCAGCCGCTACCATGGGGACGCGGTGCTGAAAGCCGCGCTCACCGGGCTGCCCGCCGGGGAACTGGACCCGCTGGATTACTCCGTCACCCGCGACACCGCCAAGGGCCTCATTTACGTGAAAGTCGTCAATATCACCGCCCAGCCCCAGATCGTGTACCTCACCCTAAAGGGCGTCGACACCATTGCCGGCAAAGCCACGGTGGTTACGCTCGCCGGCGATCCGGACGAAACTAATTCCATCAACGATCCTGTTCACCTGGTGCCCGTCACCACCAAACGGGCGGGCGTGACCACCGCTTTCGCCCACACCTTTGCGCCGCACTCCATCACCGTGCTCGAATTAAAAGCAAAGTAACCGCGTTTCACCTTCGGTGGGCAGGGCCGGGCTGGCGCGGCGGGCGGGCCGGCCCGGTCCGTACCCAGGAAGGCATATGAATTGAGCGAAGTAAGCGCCATCGCCCTGGTGGAAGCCAGTTCCAGGCAAGTGGCCCACGGCGGTGCGGCCGTGCTGGTTGACAAGCCTAAGAATCTTCCCCACCATCATTTTGTTTGCGCCATGGTTATACGCCCATGGCGGTCGTCAGCCGGTGGTTACCTGCCATGAAAACCATGCGTCCCCTGCCGGAAAAATCGTCGGTTTGGGTATGGGCCTTTCTCGTGATTGTGCTCGTCGAGCTGGCGGGCATAAATTTATACCCGGACCTCATTTGGATCGCCGTCATTCCGGTTGCGCTCGTGCTTTTTAGCCTGGTGGCGGGCATCCGCAGCCACTATTTCACCCAATGTCCCGAGTGCGGTCAGCGGATCCGCCCGCATGAAGAAATGGATCCGCTGACCGGCAAACAGTGGCTTTGCTACGATTGCCCCGCCTGCGATATCCAATGGGTTTCCCATGAAATCAAAGAGGATTCGGGCGCTTCCTAAACCCGCCCCTGTCGGATATCGGGCCGGTCCCTGACCGGAATCCCTGGCCCAAGCCAGGGGTTGGCGGTAAAGATCCCAGAACTCTGGCGCATTGTATCCCCGCGATAACCCTTGGGGATTGCAGCCGAACGACCGGCTTGAGGCCTCACCACGAAATGGTCAACCCGCCCGAAAGCGTCGACGCAGCAATCTGCGCATTCAGCTTCGCATCAAAATTGACATAGCCCCGCAGGGTTCGGCGAAACGCCACCGTAAGCCCACCGCCCAGATTCGCGGTATCCGCGCCCAAGGCCACCCCGTGAACCTCAAAGTTGTCACTGCCGCCCATAAACTGGGCGTTCATGTTCGCCGTGCGATCCACCCATTCATGGTCCCATAACACGTGCAATGCCGGAAAATACTGGACGCCGCCGAGTTCGCCCAGGTGCGCGCTCAAACGAATCCCCAAGACGGACTGGACACTGTCCATGTCCACGCGATTAACCTGCAAACCATAATTGTTGCCATCCGCCGCCGTGCCCGTCTCCCCGAAACTGTCCTCCCGCAAGTGCGCATAATTAAGACCCAGGGTCGGTTCCACCGTCAGCCATTGGATCGCACAGGCATAGCCACTTTCCGTGGACAACGAAAACACCCCGCCATCATTCTTACCGTTGGCCTGCTGCCGCAGGGAATCCACCGCAATGAAACGCCGGGTGTCCGCATGGAGATAACCATAACTCAAGATTCCGTCCAAATGCCATGGACCTTGCACGTACCCGCCATAACCGGCGACCTGATAATCATCGACCGTCCCATGGGCGCCCGGGCCGCCCACATCGGCATTAGCCTGCGCATAGCCGGCACCGGCACCCGCCAATAAGTGCGGCGTTAGCCGGTAATCCACCCCGCCCCCCAGGCCGTCGACGCTATAATTGCCACCCTGGGCATTGTTATCACTGCCTAGCTGGCCGAAGGTGCCATGGCCTTGCAGCCACGCCTCCCAAGGCTGGGCCAATTCCACCGGCTGCATCCGTGGCATGGCGGGGCCGGCGCTGGCCAGTTGGATTGGTTTTCCGCTCGTGGCAAATTCTCCGCTCTGGCTGTTGGCACTCATCCGTCCGGTCCGCTGCGCGATCAAATCATTGAAGCCATATTGCTGTTGCACATCCAGCAGGCCCAGGGTTCCGTGAATGTCACCGCTTAAACTTTCCAAGGCGGCCCGGGCCGCCGTTCCGGTGGCTTGCCAATAAAAATGATGCACCAGGGTCGCCAGGGTCGGGGAAAGGCTTGTAACGCCGACGTGATCCAAAGCCCCCGCCACGGAATGTTGATTGGGCGTGCTGGCCACACTCGTGAAGGGGGCCCGGTTTAACACCAACGTTACGTTGGAGGGGGAGTACCGCAGCGACGAGCTGGTTAGCGGGAACAAAGCCGACTGCGCCAGGTCGTTGGTAAGTAAAACGGCACTCGCATAGCCGGGGCCAGCAACGCCATTCGTGGCCGCCAGAATGTTAAATTCCGTTTGGACGGCGTAAACACCGGCGTTGCCCGCCTGCGCAGCGAAGCTTGGGGTGGTGGGAGTAACGATCACGCTGCCCCCCTGGATCGTTGCCGCCCCGCTCACGGCGAGCTGCCCGGAAAGTCCGTTGTTGGTAACGCTCACGTAATAATTGCCCCAATTGGTCACAGAGCCGAGAATGGTTAAAGTCCCCTGGGAATTATCCGGCTGAAAATAGCCGTGATTGTCCACGTCCCCGATGATCACGCCCGCGCCGCCCAGACCGTTGGTATCGAAGGCCAGACTCCCACCGGTCCAACTCGGATCCACCGTCAGTAGCGGTGTGGCCAGGCTGCCTTTGATTCGCAGCAATCCACTTTGCACCTCGGTGGCGGCGGAGAACGTGTTGGTCCCGGTCAGGGTCCACCCGGCGGCATCCGCCTGCACGGTCAGGGCGGCGAAATTGATGAAATTGTTGCGGTAAGATCCATTCCCTTGCAGATACGCCTGATTGTTGCCGCTGCCTGCGGCAATGTCACCACGAACGTCCGAGCCCGTTTGGAACGTGACGGTATTATCAGAATCACCCAAATACACTGCCGTGCCCGACTGGCCGATAATGGTCCCGGAATTGGTCAGGCTGCCCGCACCGCCAATGAGCTCCACCCCATAAGTCCCTCCCATAATCGTGCCACCGGTCTGGTTGTTCACGTTGCCAACCCCGGCAATAAACACCCCGGCATTATTGGTCCCGATAATAGAAGCAGTGTTCACGACGATCCCCGGGTCGGTGCCTGGGACAGCCTCGATGTCCACCCCGTTATTGCCGCCCGCAATGATTCCCCCGCGCAGATTATTGACCGTGCCACCATTGCCCATGAACGCTCCATCGCCGTTGGTGCCGATGATGGTACCGGAATTATTCAGGGCCGCACTGTCGTTGATCGAAACGCCCGCTTGATCGCCCACGATGCTGCCGCCGGTCAGATTGACGACACTCCCACCTGAGAACAGGTTTACGCCAATGAATGTGCCCATGATCACCCCATGGTTGGTTACCGCCGTCACTCCCCCGTTAAGAAACACGCCGGAATTGCCCGTGATGAAGCCCCCGGACTGATTATCCACGCTGCCCCCGGCGGCATATAATATTCCCGCATTGTTGGTGCCGATGATCGTGCCGGCATTGATGATGGTTTGCGGGCCGCCAAATCCAAAAATCCCATCCCCACCTCCGGCGATGGTTCCACCCGCCAGGTTGTTCACGATGCCGCTGTGCCCCACCTGAAGGCCGATGTCCCCACCTGAAATCGTTCCCGCATTATCCACACCCATCGGGCCATTAAAGAGATCCAGCCCATCGCTGCCGCCGCTAATTCGCCCGCCCGTTTGATTGTTGACGCTCCCACCGGCGCCCAAAGCCACCCCGGTGGTATTGCCATTGAGCGTGGCCGCATTCGTCAGGCCCCAGGCGCGGGAACTTCCAAAGACCGCCGCGCTGCCACTGACGCTGTTGTCAATGGTCACGCCGGAAATTAAAATTACGGTGTTGGTCGGCAGGTTGAACCAGCCATCCAAATCCGCACCTCCGCTGGCAGATTGATCAATCACCCCCTGCGCCACTGCCCAGTGGGCACCGCCGGTTAATAACAGCATTGCCCCTAATCCCCGGAGAATGGGACGTTGAAACAGCCCGCCGCCGCGCAACTGGTTAATCATGGTCTTCAAGCCTTAAAAGGGTGCTCTTGGGGATTGAATGGGGTTTGCCCGTCTGGTGGTTTGGCCATTAACCGTGCGGGCTCGTTTGCTGGATTTTGGCCCTCCATTATGGGCTGGCAAGCCTAATTCATTATTTTGAACTTTTTTTGACCCTGGACAGCGGTTGTCCAGGGTCCCATGCCAGACTGGTTCCCGATGAACGTGAACCCAACATCCTTTTGGGGCCGCCCGGGCGAGCCACTGCTGCGGGAGTGCGGTGGTTTTCCGCCAAGGACTCGCACTGCGGCCGGGTTTTTGAGCGGGCGCCGGCCATTATGGTTCGTCAAGGCCCGTCAAGGCGCGTCAACCCTTTGTCAAGGCTGTCGAAAGTGGCGCAAGTATTTGGAAATGAGGAAGATAAGCCAGAAAACAGCCGTTTCTCGTCAAGCTTAGTCAACCCATCCCCGCCGCCGGTGCCCCGGTTCGGCGGCTGGAGCGTGGGGCCTGGATTTTCCCTGAGTTTTGAACTTTGAAATTTGCAGTTTCCACCCCCCACCGCTTCACCTATACTGCTCAACTCTATTTTATGACCAGTGCACCCATACGGACGGGCCGGCAGATTCGGCAGGACTTTCTCGACTTTTTTGCGTCGAAGCAGCACACCATCGTGCCTTCCTCCAGCCTGATGCCGGATTCCCCGAACCTGCTGTTCACCAACGCCGGCATGAACCAGTTTGTCCCCATCTTTTTGGGGCAGACGCAGTGTCCCTACACCCCCGGACGCGCCGCCGACACCCAGAAGTGCATCCGCGCCGGTGGCAAGCACAACGACCTCGATGATGTTGGCCTGGACACCTACCACCATACTTTCTTTGAGATGCTCGGGAACTGGTCTTTTGGCGACTATTTCAAAAAGGAAGCCATCGACTGGGCTTGGGAACTCATCATCCAGGTCTGGAAATTCCCGCCGCAGCGCCTCTACGCCACGGTTTATAATCCGGACAAGTCCTTGAACGATCCCAGCGACTTTGACCAGGAAGCGTGGAACTTTTGGGCCGAAAAATTCCGTTCCGTGGGCCTGGACCCCGCCATCCATATCGTCAACGGCAACAAAAAGGACAATTTCTGGATGATGGGTGAAACGGGTCCCTGCGGTCCCTGCTCGGAATTGCATGTGGACCTCACCCCGGCCGGTGATACGGGCGGCAAACTGGTGAACAAAGGCAGTCCCTTGTGCATTGAAATCTGGAACCTCGTCTTCATTCAGTACAATGCCAACCCCGACGGCACCTTCGCCCCGCTGCCGGCCCGCCACGTGGATACTGGCATGGGTTTTGAACGGGTCACCAGCATCATTCAAGGCACCAAAGGCCTGACGGATTTTGCCAACGCCAAAATCTCAAACTACGAGACGGACATCTTCCGTCCCATTTTCGACGCCCTTGAAAAACTGAGCGGTAAAACGTACAGCAGCACCCTCCCGGGTGACGCCGCCCCCCAACCGGCGGCGGATGCCCCCCTCAAGACCTCCGGCGAAGGCCCCAGCAATATTATTGAAGTGGATTCTTCCGCGGCGGCCTTGCCAGCGGGCGAGACCTGCAATATGCCCGAGGAAATTGCCGGCAACCGCCTGGACGCCGCTCCCTCGGCGGAGCAAATCGCTTTGGACATCGCCTTTCGCGTGATTGCCGACCACATCCGCACGTTGAGCTTTGCGATTGCCGACGGCATCCAGCCCGGCAACAACGACCGTAACTACGTCCTCCGCCGCATTCTGCGCCGCGCCGTCCGCTACGGCCGTACCCTGGGATTCAAAGAACCGTTCTTCTACAAACTGGTGGACGTTCTCGCTGAAAACATGGGCGACGTCTTCCCGGAAATCCGAGCCAAGAAGAAGCACGTGCAGGAAGTCATTCAGCGCGAGGAAGAGTCGTTTAATAAGACGTTGGATAGTGGTTTGCAAATCTTTGATCAGCTCGTGCTACTTCATGAAAAGTTCAGCAAACTGAGCGGAATTGTGAAGCCGGCGGCAGATAGGCTTGCGAAATCTCTCGCTCCATCGGACGCCAAGAAAATACCTTTTAATACTTTTGGAGCTGATGTAGTTGCAATCGTGAAAGCTGTGAACGCTTGCGGCATTCAGGTCTGGCAAAAAGTTGCTTCAAATCCCGAGGGGCTACTAATTACTCATTCGCAAAAGTTGGTTGACCGGCTCGATAGTTGGTACAATTACGAAGATCACACCGGAAATGACTTGGACAAGCTTTCGTTTCTAGACTCAGTTTTCATGATCCAGAGTACGACGCATTTTCTAGATAAGCCCGCTAATGTTTTTTGGGGCAGTTCAGCGTTTTTGCTTTACGACACCTTCGGCTTCCCCCTCGACCTCACCGAGTTGATGGCCCGCGAACGCGGCCTCACCGTGGACAAAGAAGGCTTTGAAACGCTGATGGAAGAACAACGGGCCCGCGCCCGTGCTGCGCAGAAGAAAGAAGTGATTTCGCTCTCGCAAATCGAAACCACCACGCCCACGAAATTCGTCGGCTACGATAATTTGTCGGTCGAATCCAAAGTCTTGGAAGTCGTCTCCCTCAAGGACAAGACCGCCGTGATTCTCGAAACCAGCGCTTGCTACGCGGAAATGGGGGGCCAGCTTGGGGACACCGGCGAATTGACTGGCAGCGGCCAGCTCTGGCGCGTGGTGAATACGCAAAAGAGCGGGAACACCTTCCTGCACTTTGTCGAAGGCGGCGATGCCCCCACCGTGGGGGCCACCGTCACGCTCGCTGTCGAGGCCGCGCGGCGCCATGCCATCCAACGGCATCACACGGTCACGCACTTGCTGCACTGGGCCCTGCACGAAGTCGTCAGCCATGAAGCCACGCAAAAAGGCTCGTTCGTCGGTCCGGACAAACTGACCTTCGATTTCATCAGCGCCCCGCTCACCCATCATCAGGTGGCGGACATCGAGCGCCTGGTCAACGAACGCATCGTCGAAAACAGCGGCGTGAGCTGGCTGGAAGTGCCTTATGCCGAGGTCAAATCCCGGGCGAACGTGATGCAATTTTTCGGCGACAAGTACGGTGACACCGTCCGCGTGGTGCAAATCGGCGGCCGGTCCGGGGAGTTCAATGGATATTCCATGGAACTGTGCGGCGGCACCCATACCCGGGCCACCGGGGAAATCGGTCTGTTCCGCATCTTGGGCGAAAATGCCATTGCCGCCGGCGTCCGGCGCATTGAGGCGGTGGCGGGTTTGGAAGCCTACCGCACGGCCATCGAAGGCGCGGCGCTCATCAAAGCCATTGCGGACAAAGTCAGTTCGCCGGTCCACGAGCTGGAAAAGAAAATTGAATCCCTGCTCGCGCACCAAAAGGAATTGGAAAAGACCATCAAGGCCGCCCAGCAGCGCGAGGCCGCCGGTCGCGCCCGGGAATTACTGGCCACGGTGCAAACCCCCAATGGCACGCCCGTGATTATTGCCAACCTCGGCGCGGCCGATGGTGACACAGTACAAACCGTGGTCGACGCGTTGAAATCCTTGTTCAAGGGCGTGTTGGTCCTTGGTGGGGCTAGCGGCGGGGCGGTAACGTTAATTGCGTCCGTCTCTCCGGATTTCACGGCGAAAGTGCAGGCGGGCAAGATTATTCAAGCCATTGCGCCCCTCGTGGGGGGCAAGGGCGGTGGGAAGCCCGATCATGCCCGGGGCGGCGGCAAGGATGCCGGCAAGCTGGACGAAGCGCTGGCCAAGGCGTTTACATTATTTTAATGCCCGTCGGTTGAACAATTCGGTTATGGTGTGTCAATAGGATATGACTGATAAACCTAAGCCCGTTCGCCGGCGCCGCAAAGTCTTGGGCTCGGTGGAGATTCGGGAGATGCGGTTGGAGGACTTGTCGGCGGTGTTTCTGCTCGGGCAGAAGCTCTTCACGGCGGAGGCATTCCCCACCCTGTACCGGTGTTGGGACGATGATGAAGTCATGAATATCTTCAGTTCCGACCAGGAAACCTGCCTGGTGGCGGAGGCTGATGGCAAGGTGGTGGGCTTCGCGCTGGGCAGCATCATGAAAAAGCCGCGTAATGCGTGGCTCTATGGCTGGCTGGAATGGCTCGCGGTGGAGCCGGCCTACAAACGCCATGGCATCGCCACCCGGTTGCTGAACCAGTTGACCACCTTGTTCGTGAAACGGGACGCCCGGATTATCCTCGTGGACACCGATGAATCCAACCATAAGGCCCTGGCCTTTTTCCGCAAAATTGGTTTCGGTCACGAGATCAAACACGTCTACTTATCCCGCAACATTGACGACCATCCGCTCGCCATCGAGCGCAAAGAGGCCCTGCGGGACGAGGACGAGGAGGATTAAACCGCATGAGGTGCTGGTCGCTGCTGTTAACGGGAGTACTTTTTCTGGCGGGTTCAGTGTCCGCCGCACCTGCACCTGCGGAAATTATTCCGGTCCCCATTGCCCCCGGCCCGTTTCAGCCCAACTGGCACTCCCTGGGAGATCAATTTAAGTGCCCCGCCTGGTGGCGGCAGGCAAAGATCGGCGTTTGGCTCCATTGGGGACCGCAGTCCGTGGGGGAGGATGGTGACTGGTATGCCAAGTGGATTTACATGCCCCACTACGCCTGGGACCCTTACACCAGCGTGTATCAGGACCACCTGAAACGGTATGGGCATCCGAGTGAGTTCGGTTACAAGGACATGCTGCCTTTGTGGCGGGCTGAAAAATGGGATCCGGAAAAATTAATGGCCCTGTACCACCGGGCCGGGGCGCGCTATGTCATCGGGCAGGGCATGCACCACGACAACTTCGATCTGTGGAATTCCAAATACCAGCCTTGGAATGCGGTGAAAATCGGCCCGCACCGGGACATTCTCGGTGGCTGGAAAAAAGCCGCCGATCACCAAGGCATGCGCTTTGGCATCGCCTTTCACGGAGATTACTCGCTGTGGTGGTACCAGCCGGCGTTTTTGAGCGATCTGGACGGACCCCGCCAGGGCGTGCCTTACGATGGCGCGCAAACTTACGCGGGCCGGAAAACCTGGTGGCAGGACTTGGGGCTGGATTTAAAAGATTTGTACGGCATTGATCTTCGGGACGAAGTCACCGTGCCGGCGACCTGGACGAATGGCCTGACCGCGTGGCGCATGAACGGGCCGCTGAGTCATGGCATCCCGGACGGGGATTTAAAGCGACACCGGGATTTTGCCGTGTGGTACGCCACCAAATGGACCCGCCGGGTGATCGATGCGATTGACCAGTTTTCGCCCGATTTTATTTATTTCGACGGGGGCGGGAGCTATCCGTTTTGCGGTCATGGCACGGGCAAGGGCTTGCGGGCGGATGCCACCCCGCGCGTGATTGCGCATCTTTATAACACCAGCCTGGCGCGGCATGGCGGCCAGCTGGAGGCCATGGCGTTCACCAAGGGCGATGAGGACCGCCGGGCCATCGCTGTGAATGTGGAATCCCGCGTGCCGAACGCCATCAAGCGCGACCAGCCGTGGCAGTCGGAGAACGGCCTGGGTGAATGGTTTTACAAAAAGGGAACCTTTTATGACAGCGGCATGGTGATTCACCAAATGCTCGAAGCCATCGCCAAAGACGGCAATTATGCCATCAATGTGCCGCTTTCACCGGCCGGGGAACTGGATAGCGGTGGTGAACAAACCCTGCGGGACATGGGCGACTGGATGGCGGTTAACCAGGCGGGCATCTATGATTCCAGCGCCTGGGATGTTTGGGGCGAGGGCCAGGTTGTGATGGCGCGCGGGAATCTCGGTCCAGCCCAGGCGAAAACCCCCTACACCGCAAAGGATATTCGCTTTACGACCAAGGGCGGGGCGGTTTACGCCTGGCTCATGGCCTGGCCGGCTGACGGCAAAGCGGTGATTCAATCGCTCGGGCGCGGCGCGGGCGTGGTGTCCGGCGTGAGCTTGCTGGGGTCCCCGGCGGCGGTGACCTGGCAGCAGACTACGAATGGACTGGAAGTCTGCCTGCCCCGGAATCCGCCGGGCCAGTTTGCCTGGGGTTTGCAAGTGACCGGGCAGAAACTCCAGGCGGTGGTGCGGCATTAGGCCAAATATTTCCCGGCTGGAGCACTTTCCGGAGGTGGTCCCGGGATCGCGGGGGAACTCTAACGTGTGTCGTCGGAAAGTTGATGTTTTATGGGATTTAGCCCGAAGGAATATCCAGTTGCAGCTTGCGCCCCGGGAAAATTTCTTCGCATAAATTCTTTCATTTGACCGGGAGTTTTTTTAGCCTTTTGGGGATTATACAAACT
>CAIZWI010000446.1 GCA_903936645.1 uncultured Verrucomicrobia subdivision 3 bacterium | reverse complement strand
CCCCGCCCGCCGCCGTGACCAACACTTGGTAATCCCCCATCGCGGTCCCCTCCAGGCTGGCCAAAATCAGTGTCGCGTTGGTTTCTCCGGTCATCACCTCGCCATTGAACAGCCATTGATAACTCAACGGAGTGCACGCGGTGGCACTGGCCGAAAAAGTGGCGGTGCTTCCCACTGTGTTCGTGACGCTTTGCGGCTGGCTGGCGAGGATGGGTGGCGTCACGTCCCGCACCACCACGGTATTGGTCGAGAACGCCTGGTTGCCCGCGAGGTCGGTCACGCTAAGCAACACCTTGTTCGTGCCCAAATGGAGCAGCGCGTTAACGGCCGGGTTTTGGGTTACCACCACCGTGTCATCGACATCGGTGGCCAAAATATAATTAGTGCCCGTCACGTCGGGCATCACCGCCGCGCAATCCGCCCCCGCACCAAGCACCAGATTCGTGAAACTCCATTGAATGGTGGGCGGTGTGGTGTCCCGCACCACCACGATCCGGCTCACACTCCCGATATTGCCATTGCCATCCGTGGCCTGGTAAACGAGCAGATTGGTGCCCACCGCGTTGGTTTGCACAGTGCCCAGAACCATCACGCTCACCGCCCCCGCACAAGCATCCGTCGCCGTCGCACCGGGATCAGCAAAACCAGCACCCAGTTCCAGCGTCAGGGGATTGGCCCCCTTCAAAACCATCCGTGGTGCCTGGGAATCCTGCACCGCCAGGGTCACCGTGTTCGTCGTGCTGCCGTAAAGATTGGTGGCCACCACCCTGACCAGGTGGTTCGGCCAATGGACATTGGTGAGGGTCAGACTGCTATTGGTCTCCCCCGCCAGCACCACGCCATCAAGCCACCACTGGCAAACGGGTGATGGCGTGCCCAAAAGGGTGATCCCCAGCGTGGCGTTGCTGGAACATTCCACCGTCTGACCGGCCAGGGGAACGGTGATGCTCGGCGGCTGCACCACCGTCAACCACGCTGGACTGCTCGTAACCGCTCCGTAAACATTGGTCACCACCACCGTAAGGCTGCCCCCGGAATTCGTCGTCACCCCCGTAAAAGTGAGCTGGCTAGTATTGACACCGGCAATCCCCGCCCCGTTCACCAAGTTCGTGCCGCCACGCCGCCATTGAAACGCCAGCGGCGTGGAACCACTATTGGTCACACTGAACACCGCGTTACTGCCGGCAAACACGGTCAGGCCGGCGGGCTGGCTGATGAAACCCGGCACCCAGCCAATATTGACCGCCGCGACCAAACTGGTCACCGCCCCATTGGGATTGCCCACCACCAACCGATAGGAACCAGAGTTATTAGCGGTCGCCGGAATGATGGCCAAAACATTGCTGGCCACCCCGGAGATCCCGCCCCCGGCCGCCAAATTGGTGCCATTCAACTGCCACTGGTACGTCAGCGGCGCCACGCCCCCCGCCAGGGCGCTCAAGGTCAGGTTGCCTCCGTTGGTGAAGCTCACCCCCATCGGCTGGGTATAGAGAAACGGCAGCAACGGTGGTGCCAGGGCGTTGATCAGATTGGTGCCATTCGGGGTGCCCAGGCCGGTGCAAAGGTCATAGCCGTTGGTGGCATAAAACAGCCCGGCCGTGCCCGTGCCAATGTTATTCCCGATTTTCACATCATGAAAACACACCGGATACAGGGCATTCGTGCCCAGGGCGTAGAGCGCGGCATTCAGCAACCCCACTGTGGTGCCCCCCTGGGCCAGCGCCTGCTGGTTGATCAAGGCCGTGAAGGCCGCCCACAGCGGCGCGGCGCAACTGGTGCCATACGCAATCCCCACTTGGTTGCTATTATAATAAAGGTAGACATTACTGGCCGTCATGGCCACATCGGGAATGTTCCGCCGGGTGGTGGAACCGCCATTGCTCGCCATGCTCACACTCTTCTGCCAGGCCGGAATGCTATAGTTCGGACTGATGCCCCCGCCGGTACCCACATTGCCGCCGCTGTTCCACACCACCTCCGAGGCCCAGGAGGCCGCCGTACCATTCATGGTCAGCATCGTGCCCCCGACACTGGTCAGATAGGCACTATCCACCGGCACGGGTCCGGTGCGCGTGCTGAGGGCATGACTGCCCGTGTAGGCGTCGGCATCGCCCGAAGCCACATAAAAAGACTGCCCTTGCGCCGCCATCAGCAACAATTGTGAATCCAGCGTGCCAATCCCGGTGCCTCCCGGCCAAAAGGAGTTGTTGGGACTGGTGGAAAAAGCCCAGGAGCAACTGATCTGCTTCGCGGTGTTGTCGGTGACAATCTGATTGAACACGTCATATGGCGAGTTTCCCTCGTAGACCTGCAATTTGGCCAGCCCCGGGGCCAGCGCGATGATCAATTCAATGTCCAGGGAAACCTCGCCATCCGCCCCCGACACCCCGCTGAAACCTGGAATGCCGGACACCCCGTCCACCAGCACGTTTTCCAAGGGCACATTCGTATATTGAATTTCACTCTCGTAAGTGGTGATGTCGCTGGCGTAATAACCGTCAAATTCTGCCACCGCCGCCGTCTGCCCGCTGCCCGTCAATTTGGAACCCGGCACATACGCCGTGCGAAAGTCCTTGCCTTGAAACGACCCGTTCACCCCGCTGCCGCTGGCCCCGAGAGGAAAACCCTGGATTGGCCGGGCGAAATGAATCATCGGCCGGGGCCGGCCGTAATCTGACAGTCCCCACATGTCCGCCACCGGCACGTTCGTGGGCACCGCCGGTTCGACTTCCGGGGCAAAAAACTGGCGTGCCTCCGTGGGATGTTGATAAGTGTGCAGCCGTGTTTTGAAAGCCGCCTCCACATTCGTGACGCTGCCGCGCACATCCAGGACCAGCCGGTTGCCGGAACGGCCGGTTACCTGCATGCCCCGCGCGGCCACAAAGTCAATCACCGTCTGGTACTCTTCCGGACTGGGACCAAATCGTTCGGTTAATTCCTGGGTGGTTCGGTAATGATGGTAATTCGTGCTGCCCGGATCGTAAATTTGCTACACCAGTGCCGCCAGTTCAGCGGCGTTGTGCAAGGGCAAACCGATGGCCAGACTCAAATTCGTCCCGGCCGGCAGCCGGTTCAGCGGTGACAATTGCCCCACCACCGCCGGGACATGCCCCGATAATTGCCGCCAGCCCGGCTCCGCCTGAGCCCCGATCACCCCCCAAAAAATT
>CAIZWI010000445.1 GCA_903936645.1 uncultured Verrucomicrobia subdivision 3 bacterium | reverse complement strand
GTCATCGACGAGTGCCATCGGGGCGGGGCGAATGATGAGAGCAATTGGCGGGGCATTCTGGATTATTTTGCCCCGGCGGTGCAGTTGGGGCTCACGGCCACGCCCAAGCGGCAGGATAACGTGGATACCTACGCCTATTTCGGCGAGCCGGTCTATATCTATTCGCTCAAGGAGGGCATTAACGATGGTTTCCTGACGCCGTTCCGGGTGAAGCAGATACAGACAACCTTGGATTATTACGTCTACACGCCGGATGACCAGGTGGTGGAGGGGGAGATTGAGGCGGGCAAACTTTACGAGGAGGCGGATTTCAACAAGACGATTGAAATTCGGGAGCGCGAGAAAAAGCGGGTGGAGATTTTCATGGGGTTGATTAATCAGAATGAAAAGACGCTGGTCTTCTGCGCGAATCAGGCCCACGCGCTGCTGGTGCGCGACCTCATCAATCAGGTCAAAACGAGCAAGGACCCGAATTATTGCCACCGGGTGACGGCGGATGACGGGGCGCTGGGTGAGCAATGGCTGCGGGATTTTCAAGACAACGAAAAAAACATTCCGACCATCCTGACGACGTCGCAAAAGCTTTCGACGGGCGTGGATGCCCGGAACATCCGTAATATCGTCTTGTTGCGACCGATTAATTCGATCATTGAATTCAAGCAAATCATCGGACGGGGCACGCGGTTATTTGAGGGGAAGGATTACTTCACGATTTATGATTTTGTGAAGGCGCATTTGCGGTTCCTGGATGAGGAGTGGGATGGGCCCCCGGTGGGGGATGGTCCGTGCCCGAAATGCGGTGCGGAGCCCTGTGTCTGTGTCGTAAAACCGCCGCAGCCTTGTCCGGTGTGCGGCAAACGGCCCTGCGAATGTCCAAAGGAACCGTGCCCGAAGTGCGGGCAGCGTCCCTGCGTTTGCCGGAAGAAGGTGAAGGTGCGGCTGGCAGACGGCAAGGAGCGCAACATCCAGCACATGTTGGCGACGACGTTCTGGCATCCGGACGGGACGCCGATGTCCGCGCAGCAATTCATGGAAATGCTGTTTGGCGAATTGCCGGACTTTTTTCAGAGCGAGGCTGATTTGCGGGCCTTATGGAGCGCGCCGGACACGCGGTCCAAGTTATTGCAAGGGCTGGCGGAAAAGGGGTTTGGTCATGATCAACTTTCCGAAATGCAAAAGATCATTGATGCGGAGCGGAGTGATCTCTTTGACGTTCTGGCACACGTGGCCTATGCCATGGCCCCGGTGACCCGGGCGGTGCGGGCGGACCAGGCGCGGGTGTACATCAATTCCCAATTTGAGGCGAAGCAGCAAAGATTTTTGGATTTTGTGCTGTCGCATTATGTGTCGGTGGGGGTGGAGGAGCTGGAGCAGAGCAAACTGACGCCTTTGCTCCGGCTCAAGTACCACGATTCACTGGCGGATGCGGTGGCAGATTTGGGGCGGCCGGAGGAGATTGGCCGGGTATTTGCGGGGTTTCAGAAGTACCTTTATCAATAGGGTGTGGTGGCCACACACTAGGGAAGTTTTTTGAAGGCCGGCTTGCCAAGCCTTGGCCAATTCCCATTTGCTAGCCCGGCAAACAGTCTAAACGAAACACCAAACACGGCACTGATCCGCGCCTCTTATGCGGTGCCCACCATTCGTATTCTCCCAAAAATTCGCGCCCTTTCGCGAAATTCGCGGATTCAACCTGCCACAAACGGCGGCATGGGACAGTCCAGCGTGTCCGCGATGGCCCGGAGAAGTTCGGCTTCCTCCTCCAGAATAATGCCGTCCGCCCCCACCACTTGCACGCAGGCAGTGAGGAGGTCTTTCTTGATGCCCGGGGCGGCGAGCGCCAGGCGGTTGAGCGCGGCATCGATGTCCGCGATACCGCAACCGTCCGGCGGGAGGAGTTGGACATTGGCACCGGTGCCGGCGGGCAGACTGGCGCTGCCATTGGCAAAGGCCTGCTGGATTTCCGTCTCCACCCGGCTGCTCACCCGGGCCAGCGCGGTGAGCACCACCGCACAATCCGGCAGCAAGGGTGGCAGATGGTAAAATTGCACCTTGGTTTTGCGGCCATAACCAAACTGCGGCGAGAGGTGGCGCAGGATGATTTTCTGGAGCACGAATTCAAAGAGGTCAATCTGGCCATCGCTCTTGATCAACCAGTCCATGGCCTGGGCGAACTCCACATACTGCTCCGCCGTCAAACCGCGCAAGCCGCCCAGCGCCAGATTCACCACGGGCAGGCGCACCCGC
The DNA here is from genome assembly GCA_903936645.1 of uncultured Verrucomicrobia subdivision 3 bacterium. Taxonomy (GTDB): domain Bacteria; phylum Verrucomicrobiota; class Verrucomicrobiia; order Limisphaerales; family UBA11358; genus UBA11358. The sequence goes on along the minus strand of CAIZWI010000445.1, from coordinate 3,685 downwards.
GCGGCGATTTGGGCCACCTCGGGATACAGGTTTTCCAGGGAGTCGTACACCTCCCCGTCAATTTTGTCCACCAACTCATCCAGTTGGGGCAGGCGCACCGCTTCCTCCGGACTCAATAACAACGCATAAATCAACGCGGCCGCGCCCAGCGGCTCCCGGGCGGCGGCCTGGAGGCGGGCCGGGATGGAATTCCGTAGTTCTTCCGCATACTTTAGATGTTGCGGCGTCGGCGTGCCAAGATTGGGCATCACCGAGCCAGCGGCGATCACCGGCGGCCGGCCCGGGGCCGGTTCCGCGCCCGGCACCGTGCCGCCCAGGATGGTCCCCAGGACATTGGGGAGCGGCGGCGGGTTGCGCCGGGGAGCCGCCTCCTCCTGCGCCAGTTCGGCAAGCGGTTTAAATTCGCCATCCCACGTCGGATCAATCGCCCGGATGCGGTCCGGCAAGGGCGGATGCGTGGCCATTGGCTCAAACAGCGCGCTGTTCATGCCATTGCTGAAAAACATGTGGCAAAGGTCCGGCGCATGCTCGGAAGTCAGCTTCGAGCCCAGGCTGTAGCCGCCGATTTTTTGGAGCGCACCGGAGAGGCCGGCCGGGTTGCGCGTGAATTGCACCGCCGAGGCATCCGCCAGAAATTCCCGCTGGCGGCTGATGGCCGCCTGAATGAGGCGGCCAAAAAACGCGCCGGCCGCCCCAAGCACAATGAGCACCAGGCCCAACAGCGGCAGCACATTGTTGCGTTCCCGCCCGCTCCGCACATACAGCAAAATTCGCCCGAGGGTGGCCAGGCACAACAGCCCGAAAATGATGCCGATGAGTTGCAAGTTCAACTTCATGTCCCCATTTAGAATGTGGCTGAACTCGTGCCCGATGACCCCCTGCAATTCATCCCGCGTAAGCAACTCGAGACAGCCCCGGCTCACCGCCACGGCGGCATCACTGGTGGAGTGGCCGGCGGCAAAAGCGTTGATGCCCTCCTCCTCATCCATCACATACACCTTCGGCATGGGCACGCCCGAGGCAATGGACATTTCCTCCACGACATTGAGCAGCTTGCGTTCCACCGCCACCGTGGTGTTGGGATTAAGCTGCCGCCCCCCCATCAACTCCGCCACCGCACTGCCGCCGGCGGAGAGTTCGCTGATCTTGTAAGCACTGCCCAAACCAACCACCGCCAGCACGCCCAGCGTGGACCACAGAAACACCTCGGCGTTCCAGAGCGTCAGCGGGGCGGATTCGGCATAGGCATCATACCGCCCATGGTGATGTGAGCGCACCCCGGCAAACAGCACCAGCGCCACGAAATAGACCATGGCCACCAGCACCACGACCGCACTGATGAAGTAAAACACCAGCAGCTTCGTCTTGCGGCGGGCGCGGTCCTGTCGCTCAAAGAAGTCCATGCGCAGTCAGTGGGTTGGTGGGGCCGGCCACCCGGAGGCCGCCGGCCGGGTAACCGCCGGGCCTCAGGCGAACGAAACCTTGGGGGCTTCTTTTTGTTCGGGTTTGTCGATGACAAACAATTCCGCCGCGGTGAAGTTGAACATGCCGGCAATGAAATTGGCCGGAAACACTTCGCGGTTCGTGTTGTACGCCATCACGGAATCATTGTAAGCCTGACGGGCGAAGGAAATCTTGTTCTCCGTGGAGGTCAACTCCTCCGTGAGCTGCATCATGTTTTGGTTCGCCTTCAGGTCGGGATACTGCTCGGACACCACCATCAAGCGGCTCAGGGCACTGCCCAGGCCACTCTCGGCCGCCCCGAGGTTTTTCACCGCCGTGGCATCCCCGGGATTACTCGCCGCCGTTTGCGATGCCACATAGGCAATGTTACGCGCCTTGGTCACGGCTTCCAGGGTGTCGCGCTCGTGTTTAATGTAGCCCTTGGCGGTTTCCACAAGGTTTGGAATGAGGTCATACCGCCGCTTGAGCTGCACATCAATCTGGGCATAAGCGTTCTTATACCGGTTGCGCAGCGTGACCAGCTTGTTGTAAATCCCCACCCCCATGCCGGCGGCCAGCAAGGCCAGCCCGATCACAATGGCGAAAATAATGACCGCCAGAAACGCAATCCCCGTCGTACTGGCCAAAAAAACTCCGGTTTTCATATATAGTTTAAAGAGAACGTGCTTAAAAACCTCGTAAACACCCCTGAATTCATGCTCTTTTACGGTATTTAACGAATTTCACTGTTCCCCCTTATTGCTAGGCCAAACCCCGCCCCCGGGCAATGATAATTTGACCCGGAATTTGGAACGCCTCACGGCACCACCTGCACCGGCAGCCCAACCCAGACCAGTTTAACCAGATATTCCGCATCCCAATTGGCCAGCCGAAAGCAACCGTGCGATTCTGTCCGCCCCACCTGTTCCGGCACCGGGGTGCCGTGCATGCCGTACCCCGGCCGGTCCAGCCCCATCCACGCGACCCCCACCGGATTATTCGGTCCCGGTGGCAGGATCAATTTCCGACCCAGCGCCCGCGCCTCCGGCGATTCCGGAAACACGGCGGGATCAAAAGTGTAATTAGGATGCGGCGCCACCACCACCACATGCAGCAATCCCACCGGACGCTTCTCCACATGCGCGGCAATGCTGCACGGGCAATGCAGCAATAAATTGGTGGCTTCATCATAAGCCTCCAAGTATTTGCCGGACAAATGAATGATCACCCAGGCCGCCTTGTCCGCGGGGTCCGGGTAATGCGCGTCCGGGATGCGCAACAAAGTTCCGGGCGCAAGGTTCGCCCAGTTAATCTGGGGGTTCAATTGGCGAATCAAGCTGGGATGGGCGTGACAGAACTCACCCACTAATTCCACCTCGCTTTCATAATCCAAGGCGGTTTGCTCGGATTTTTCCAGCCAGGTTTTGCCGATGGGCTGCAACCGGGCCAGATCGCCCGCCGTGACGGTGTAGGTCGTCATCGGGGCAGCCTCCAGCGTGAGCAAACTGCGGGTGGCAGCATCCAAAACCCCCGTGCCCGGCAGGTGATTTTGTTGCTGAAACTGGCGCAGCGCCTGGCGGGTTTGCGAACCGATGGCCCCGTCAATGGAGCCCGCGGAAATGCCCAGCCGGGCCAGCGCCACCTGGGCTTCCAAGGGATTCATCACTGGGTGGGGAAAACCCGCAGGGGCCGCCGGCGACGCCACAGGTGGGACGACCCGGGCCGGCGACGGAGCCACCACCACGGGAGGGGAAACGACAACTGGCGGCAGAAACTTGGGCGGCGGCACCACCAGTAGCGCCGGCGGAATTTTCTTAACCACGGGGGCGGCCGAAACCACCGGCTTGGCCCGGACCGCCACCGGAAATTTTACCGGCGCTGCCGGCCACCAAAACCAAACTCCCACCCCGGCCAAAATCACCACTAACAGCCACCCCAGCCAGCGACCCGAACCGGAACTCCGGCGGCGGCTGGGCAACTGATATTTTGACTTGGAACGACGGGCCACCCGGGGATTAAGCCATAATCAATGACAATCCCCAAGCAACAATCATCCGTTCAGCCCTGGGTCAGCATTTCGTCGTACGCGCAAGCAATCTGGTCCACCAGCGGCGAAGGGGTGACGGGTTCACCATCAAAAACACTGACCGGCACAATGCCAAGGGCGCTTTGCGTAACGAAAATCCCCTCCGAATTGCGCAACGCCTCCGGCTTGATCACCCGTTTATTGGTTTGGAGGCCC
>CAIZWI010000444.1 GCA_903936645.1 uncultured Verrucomicrobia subdivision 3 bacterium | reverse complement strand
ATGCCGAGGTCGGTCCAGACGTAATTGGTGGCCGTGTGGTCTAGGGTGGGCGAAGTAGCCAAACCGATGGCCGAGGTTTTTTTGCCCCAGGCGGATACGGCATAATACAGGAAATATTTGTCGTGCCGATGGATGACATCCGGTGCCCAGAAGTAGCCGTCAAATCCCGGGGCGACGGAACGGGTCCACTCGGGAATCACGGGGAACACCGCCGGTTCAACCCGCCAGTCGAGCAAATCGGCCGAGGAACGCACCGCGATGCCGGGGCGGGTGCCGAAAACGTAGTAACGGCCGTGGTCGGGGGCGATGGTGGAGGGGTCGTGAATGAAATATTGTCCGCTCAGCGGGTCGGGTTGGGCCTGACCAGCCAGAGTAATAAAGCAGAACAAGCCGATGATAATCCAAAGCAACCTGGTAATCGGCTGAACGAATTGCCCGCTATAAGTGCCTGGCTCCGGTCGCCAGACAGTCGGGCAGATATTCCAGCCTTTTGGCCTGGGCGACCTATCGCCCAGGCCAGAAAGCCTCACGCCATCCATGGTTACGGCTTTGCCAAGGTTGGGCCAACCCGCGCGGGCACGGGCGGGCATACTGAATTCAGGTGTTAACATTTAATCGATTCAACCCCGTGCCTTAATAATGAGCGACTCTTTACCGGGTCTCCAGCCAATGATTTTTAGTTTAGGTCGGGCGAATTTTGATCAGCAGATCCTTGCTCTCCACGGTTTCGCCGACCGCGGCATTAATGGCATCAATCACGCCGTCGTTGGTGGCATAGACGGTGGTTTGCATTTTCATGGCCTCCATCATCAGGAGTTTTTCACCCTTGGCGACTTTGTGCCCCACGCTGACCGAAATGGACGCGATCAATCCCGGGATGGGGGCGGCGATCTGATTGGGATCGTTGATGTCCGCCTTTGGCCGGGTTTTGGCCGAGGGGGCGATTTTCTTGTCGGCAATCATCGCTTCGCGGGTCATGCCGTTGAGTTCGTAAGAGATGGTCCGCCGGCCGTCCTTGTCGGGCTCGCTCACATTGACCAATTTGATAATGAGGGATTTGCCCTCCTCAATGGCGACATTGATTTCCTCGCCCCGGCGCAGGCCATAAAAGAAGGCGTGGGTGGGCAGCACGCTGACATCGCTGTATTCTTTCTGTACTTTGGTGAAATCCGTGAAGACTTGCGGGTACATCAGGTAGGAATACAGGTCGTCTTCGGTACAGACGCGTTTGAGCGTGGCGCTGAGATCCGCGCGCAATTTGTCCAGGTCCGCCGGGGTGGCCACAGCGCCGGGGATCACGCCTTTGGCATAATCCTTGCGGGCTTGGGCGGCTCGTTGCGGGCCGAGCACCACTTTCTGCACCTCCTCCGGCCAGCCATTTTCCGGCCAGCCCAGGCCCCCGCTCATCATGTCCACCACGGAATCCGGAAACCCCTGGCCGCCGGGTTCGAGATTGACCACATCGGCCGGCTTCACGCCCCGGCTGAAGAGGAACAGGGCCATGTCCCCGACTACTTTGCTGGACGGGGTGACTTTCACGATGTCCCCAAACAATTGGTTGACCTCGGCGTAGGTGCGCGCAATTTCAGGCCAGCGGTGGGACACGCCCATGCTCGCGGCCTGTTCCTTGAGGTTGGTGTACTGGCCGCCGGGCATTTCGTGCAGGTAGACTTCCGCACTGCCTGTTTTGGGCGCGGTGTCGAAGGGATGATAATACTCCCGCACCCGTTCCCAGTAATCACCAAACTCATTCAGCGCGTCCAAGTCCAGGCCGGTATCGCGCGGCGTATGCTGCAGGGCGGCCACGATGGAATTCAAGTTCGGCTGGCTGGTGCTGCCGCTCATGCTGGAGAGCGCGAGGTCGACCACATCCACGCCGGCTTCGCTCGCCTGCAAAATGGCGGCGGATTGGGTGCCGGCGGTGTCGTGGGTATGGAAATGCACCGGGATGCCAACGGCTTCGCGCAAGGCTTTGACGAGCACCTTGGCGGCTGGCGGGCGGCAGAGGCCGGCCATGTCCTTGATGGCCAGCATGTGGGCCCCCATCTTTTCCAGTTCTTGGGCCAGCTTGACATAATATTTCAGGGAATACTTGTCGCGTTTCGGATCCAGAATGTCCCCGGTATAACAGAGCGCCGCCTCGCAAATGGCATGGGTTTCCTGGACGGCATTCATCGCCACCCGCAGGTTGGGGGTGTAATTCAACGAGTCGAAAATGCGGAAAATATCAATGCCCGAGGCGGCGGCGTGTTTGACAAAACCCGCCACGACATTTTCCGGGTAATTGGAATAGCCCACGGCGTTGGAACCGCGGAAGAGCATTTGAAAACAGATGTTGGGAATGCGCGCGCGCAACTGACGGAGGCGGTCCCACGGATCCTCATGCAAAAACCGCATGGCCGTGTCGAAAGTCGCCCCGCCCCAGAGTTCGAGCGAGAACAGCCCCGAGGAGCGGCGGGCCAGGGCATCCGCCACGGCCAGCATGTCATAGCTGCGCACCCGGGTGGCCATCAAGGATTGATGGGCATCCCGCAGGGTGGTGTCGGTGACCAGCAGGCGCTTCTGCTTGCGCGTCCACTCGGCAAATTTGGTGGGACCAAGCTTGAGCAGCAAATCCCGTGTGCCGGGCGGCGGTGCCAGCTTGTGATCAAAAGCTACCGGTCGGGCCAGGGTGAGCGCTTTCTCGGGTTTATATCCCTTGGCGTGGGGATTGCCATTCACGATGACATTGCCCAGGAAATTGAGCAGTTTGGTGGCCCGGTCCCGGCGCGGTTTGAAGTTGAACAGCTCCGGGGACGTGTCAATTAAGGTGGTGGTGGCCTGGCCAGTGCGAAATTTCTCGTGGTGAATGACATTTTCGAGAAAGGGAATGTTCGTCTTCACCCCGCGAATCCGGAATTCCGAAAGCGCGCGGTGCATGCGGTGCATGGCGATTTCATAGGTCTGCGCACTGGCAATCGCCTTGACCAGCAGGGAATCATAAAACGGCGTGATGATGGAGCCATCATAACCCATGCCGCCGTCCAGCCGGATGCCAAACCCGCCGGGGGAGCGGTAGGCCAGAATCTTGCCGTAATCGGGCATGAATTTGTTTTCCGGGTCCTCAGTGGTCACCCGGCATTGGATGGCGTAGCCGTTGCGGGGAATCTGGTCTTGCGGGGGCATCCCCACCTCCGGACCGTGCAATTCGTGCCCCTGGGCAATCAGGATCTGCGCCCGCACCAGGTCAAGGCCGGTGATCACCTCGGTGACGGTGTGTTCCACCTGGATGCGCGGGTTCATCTCGATGAAGAACCATTCGTGCTTGTCGAGATCGTAAAGAAACTCGATGGTCCCGGCATTGTCGTACCGGATTTCCCGGGCCATGCGGGCGGCCGCATCACATAGCTCCTTGATAATATGCTCGGGCAGGCCGAAGCTGGGGGCCACTTCGATGACTTTTTGATGCCGGCGCTGCACCGAACAATCACGTTCGTGCAGGTGGATCACGTTGCCATGCTGGTCGCCCAGAATTTGGACTTCAATATGCTTGGCCCGGGGGATGTATTTTTCGAGGAAAACCGCGGGATTGCCGAAGGCCCGCTCCGCCTCGGACTGGGCCTCATCCAGCAAACCCGAAAGGTCCGCTGCTTTTTGCACCACCCGCATGCCGCGACCGCCCCCGCCGAAGGCGGCCTTGATGATCAGCGGAAAGCCAATTTGCTTGGCCGCCTTCATGGCCTCGTCACGGTCGGCAATCGGGTCCTCATTGCCGGGCAGGGTGGGGACATTGATGCGCTGGGCCAGGGCGCGGGCGGCGGTTTTATCCCCCATCATCTCCAGCAATTCCGGACGCGGTCCCACAAATGCAATCCCGGCGGCGGCACAGGCGCGGGCAAAGTGGGCGTTTTCCGAAAGAAAGCCGTAGCCCGGATGGATCGCATCCACGCCCTTTTCCTTCGCCATTGTAATGATGCTTTCGATGTCCAGATACGCCGCCACCGGGCCCTTGCCCTGGCCAATGATATAGGCCTCGTCGGCCTTGAAACGATGCAGGCAGAAGCGGTCCTCCTGGGCGTACATGGCGACCGTCCGTAAATTCAACTCGGTGCCGGCGCGGAAGATGCGAATGGCAATTTCACTGCGGTTGGCGGCCAGCAATTTCTGAAAAGCCCGGGGTGCGCCGGGCTTGGCTTTGTCCGTGGAACGGTTAGGGTGCGTCGTTGAAATCATGCTTGGCCTTTTTATAAATGTTTGCGCGGCCAATGGCAAAACATAGCTGGCCCCGGCGACAATTATTTTTTAAAAAAGCGGCCGACGCAGGAGCCGGCAGACGGGCGCTGGAGGACTTGCGCTGCGGGGGCCACCCAAACCCTGGCCGGAGGACCGCCAGTTAATTTCCCGCCTCCGGATTTGCCTCGCGCAATTGCTTTTCCGTTTGCAAATGCAACTGGCCGCAAGCGGCGTCAATGTCGTGCCCCTTTTCCCGGCGCAGCGTGGCGATGGCATCCTCTTTTTCCAAGGCCGCCAGAAACGCTTCCTGGGCAGCTTCCGCCGGTCGCTCCCACGGCAGCCCCTCAACTTTGTTGTAAGGAATCAGGTTGACCTTGGCGAACAGCTTTTTCGTGAGGGCCGCCAGGGGTTTGGCTTGCTCCACCGCATCATTGACCCCGGCAATCAAGATGTACTCGAAGGTAATCATCCGGCCCTTGACCGATTGGTAATCTTCGCAGGCAGCGACCAGCTCACTCAAAGGGTACTTGCGATTGACCGGCATGATGCGGTCGCGCACGGCATCGGTGGCCCCGTGCAGGGAGATTGCCAGGCGAAACTGCAACGGTTCCGCCGCCAGCCGGCGGATTTGGGGCGCGAGGCCGCTGGTGGAAATGGTGATTTTGCGGGCCCCGATTCCGCCGCCCCAGGGCGCGTTCAAGATGCGCAGGGCCGTAAGTAAGTTGTCGTAATTGGCCAGCGGTTCACCCATGCCCATGATCACCAGGTTGTCCACGAGCCGGCCGCTCGTTTTGGGGGTGGTCTCGGTTTTGGGTTGCGCGGCATGCCAGCGTTCCACCGAGAACACCTGTTCGATGATTTCACTGGCATTCAGATTGCGTTTCCAGCCCTCCAGTCCGCTGGCACAGAACTTGCACCCATATGCACATCCCACCTGGGTGGACACACAGAGCGTATGCCGGTCACTTGCCTCGCCATAAAGGGCCGGGTTGGCCGGAATAAGCACGCTTTCCACCAGGGAACCATCGGCCAGCTTCCATAAAAATTTCTGGGTGGTGTCGGCCGAGCCCTGCTTGCGCATGAGTTCATGGGTGTGCAGGGAATAATTCTGCCGCAGGGACTCCCGCAGCGCCTTGGGCAGGTTGGTCATCTCGTCCCAGCTCGCCGCCCGGCGGGTGTAGAGCCATTCCAACAATTGGGCCACCCGATAAGCTGGCTGCTGCCAGCTCGCAAACTGCGTTTCTAATTCTTCGCGGGTCAGGGTTTTAATGTCGGTTACCACCCCGGTAATTTAACCTTTACGGGAGCCAAAACCAAGCCGCATATGGCGATAATTACAAACCCGGACTGCTTTGCATGATGCCGCCATCGGCGAAGATGGTCGTGGCAGTCATATAACTGGCGCCGTCTCCGGCCAAAAAAGCCACCAGACTGGCGATTTCCTCCGGGCGTGCCATGCGGCCCAAGGGGATCGCGTTGTTGAGTTTTTGCAGCAGCGAGGGATCCGCCATGGTGGCCGTGTTGATCGGCGTGGCCACCGCGCCCGGACCCACGCCGACCACCAGAATGTTGTGGGGCGCGAGTTCCACGCCCGCAGTCCGGGTGAGCATGCGCATGCCGCCCTTGGCAAGGCAGTAGGCGGTGTTGCCGGGCATGGGCCAATCCTCGTGGACGGAAGTAATATTGATGATGCGGCCGCCGCCGCCTTGTTTGATCATTTGTTGCGCGGCGAGCTGGGTGCCGAAGAACGCACTCTTGAGATTGATGTTAAGCACCTTCTCATATTGCGCCTCGGTGGTGTCCAGAATCGAGGTGCGGGTTTCCACCCCGGCATTGTTGACCATGATGTCGATGCGGCCAAATTCCTGCACGGCAGTGGCGACCAAGCTTGCCAGCTCCGCCACCTGGCTGACATCCGCTTTCACGCCAATCGCGCAGTCACCCAGGGCCCGCACTTGTTGGGCCAGCGCTTCCGTGGCTTCTGGATGGACGACGTAATCAATGACGATGTTGGCCCCTTGCTTGGCGAGTTCCAAGACGATGGCCATGCCGATACCGCTATTACCGCCGGTGACAATTGCCACCTTGCCTTTTAGATTCATGGTTATGCTCCTTATTTAATAGATGTTATCAACAAGATTAATTGTTAACTGGCCGAATTGTTTGCTCCAGCAACGTTTTGTTGCCGGGATGACCCCTGACGCGGCGGACGTAGGAGCTTGGCAATCAGCCCAGTCCAGCCGGTCTGATGCGAGGCGCCAAGGCCCATGCCCGTATCCCCATGAAAATATTCATGAAATAGTACGTAATCCTTGAATTGCGGATCAGTCGACTGCTTGGGATGGGTTTTTAACACCGGTCGCTGGCCGTCCTGGCCCACCAGAAACAATTTCGCCAGCCGGTGCACCAATTCATCCGCCACGGCTTCAATGGTTATCCATTTACCCGAGCCGGCCGGACACTCAACTTTGAAGTCGTCCCCATAGTAGTGATGGAATTTTTGCAAGGCCTCGATGATCAGATAATTAATGGGCATCCAAATGGGGCCGCGCCAGTTGGAATTGCCGCCGAACATGCCGCTTTTCGATTCGGCGGGCCAATAACCCACTTCGTACCTGGCCCCGCTCGCGACAAAGACGAAGGGCTGTTGTTCATGCCGTTTGGAAAGGGAACGCACACCTTGGTCGGAAAGAAACTGGGTTTCATCGAGCATGCGCCGGAGCAGGGCATTCATGCGATGGCCGCGGAGCAGGGAAAGGAGTTTTCGGTCGCCGATGCCGCAGACTTGCCAGTTGGAAATCAGTCCCGCCAATTCCGGCCGGTATTGCAGATGCCATTCCATCCGCGCAGAGAACGCCGGCAGTTGTTTCAGTAATTCCGGCTCCAGCACTTCCACGACCAGCAACGGGAGCAAGCCCACCGCTGACTGGATTTTTACTGGCAAACTCGTGTTGTCTGGCAGGATGATGTGGTCATAATAAAATTGATCCGCTTCGTCCCACAATTTCAGGGTGTCCTCGGCCACCCCGTTAATGGCGGCGGCAATGGCCAGGAAGTGCTCGAAAAATTTCGTGGCGATGTCTTCGTACACCCGGTCGTGCCAGGCTGACAGTTCGAGGGAAATCCGCAGCATGTTCAAGCAATACATCGCCATCCAACTCGTGCCATCTGCCTGGTTGATGAAACCGCCGGTGGGCAGCGGTTTGCTTCGGTCGAACACCCCGATATTATCCAGCCCGAGGAAACCGCCCTGGAAAATGTTGCGGCCCTGCTCGTCCTTGCGGTTGACCCACCAGGTGAAATTGATGAGCAGCTTTTGAAAATTGCGTTCCAAAAAATCCCAGTCGCCCGCGTAGCCGGGATCGGTTTCCTGGCGCTGCCGGCGGTCAATTTGGAACACCCGGAAGGCTGCCCAAGCCTGCACCGGTGGGTTCACATCGCCAAAGGCCCACTCGTAGGCCGGCAACTGGCCATTGGGGTGCATGTACCATTCGCGCAGCAGCAGGATCAGCTGGGACTTGGCAAATTCTGGGTCGATTTCAGCCAGCGCAACGCAATGAAATGAAAGATCCCAGGCCGCGTACCACGGGTATTCCCACTTGTCCGGCATGGAAATGACTTCAGCGTTGTTGAGGTGTTTCCACCCCGAGTTGCGGCCCTGCAGCCGCTCCGGCGGTGGCGGTGGCTGGGTGGTGTCGCCGGCCAGCCAGCGACTCACATTATAGTGAAAGAATTGCTTGCTCCAGATCAGCCCGGCAAAAGCCTGGCGCTGCACCAGGCGGGCATCGGCATCAGGCACGGCCTGTTGGATCCCGGCATAAAATTCATCAGCCTCGCGGCGGCATTGGTCAATAACGTCATCAAAATCCGTCCACGGCGACACTTTTGCGAACGCCTCTGCCGTCGTCAGGCGCAAGCGAATGCGGATCTGCCCACCGGCCGGGATCGCGAAATCATGGCTGGCTCCCGCCTTGGTGCCGGTTTGTTGCGGGTTCACCGCCTCCCGGCGGTTTTGTATTAAATATTCGTGGAAGGCATCCTTGAAATAACCTTTGGCTTCGGTCTTTCCGAATAGCCGCCGCTCATTGGTTTCGTTTTCACAAAACAGCAAGTCCGGGGTGCCTTCACAATGGAGTTGGAAATTTCCCTTCTTGGGATGCTCAATTCTTATGCCTCCGGAACTGGCGGACAAACAGGGCTTGGTGGGTTTGCGATACCAGGTCCAAGTGTTTCGGCAGCAGATTTGCGGCAGCAGCACCAAACGAGCCGTTTGCGGTCCCCGATTATGGACGGTAACCAGCATGAGAATATCCTCGGGCGCGGCCTTGGCATATTCGACAAACACATCAAAATAGCGGTCCTCATCGAACAGGCCGGTGTCCAGCAACTCAAATTCCGGCTGGGCGGGCCCGCGACGCCGGTTTTCCTCCACAAGTTGCGTGTAGGGGAAGGCCCCCTGCGGATACTTGTAGAGCATTTTCAGGTAGGAATGACTGGGGGTGCCATCCAGATAATAGTACAATTCCTTGACGTCTTCGCCGTGGTTGCCTTCCGAATTTGTGAGGCCAAAAAGCCGTTCCTTTAATATAGGATCCCGGCCGTTCCACATTCCCAGGGAGAGACAAAGGTGCTGCCAGTCGTCACTAAAACCGGCAATGCCGTCCTCTCCCCAGCGATACGCCCGGCTCCGCGCATGGTCGTGGGGCAGATATTCCCAAGCGGTGCCGCCCGGGCTGTAATCCTCGCGCACCGTGCCCCATTGCCGTTCCGCCAGGTACGGCCCCCACCGCCGCCAGTTTTGGGTTCCCGCCCGGTCTTCGGCCATCCGCTGTTGTTCGGCTGAAACAAGTGCCGGTTGCGTGCCAATGGAGTTTGGGCTGGGTTTTGGCGTGGCCATGCTGGGGTGACGTTTGGTTACAATAATGAAGTGGAATGCATGGCCGATCCGTTTGCGAGACTTATTTTGTCATAAGAACGTTAAATTCGCAGTAAACAGCAGCGGGATCGACCTTTTGACGTTTATTTTCGGTTGCCAACGCTTCAAAGACTCCGCCGGCCAGGCGCGGCGAGCGGTCCGGGAATTGTTGTTTGGCACTATATTGAACCACGGTATTGATTGCCTGCCGGGGGAACTCACCACTCTTAAGGAAAATTAAACCGCAGCACAGCGAAATTGGGGCCATGAAATGCCGGACCGCTGAGTGCTGGCGGGGCGGTTGCCGGCGGTGGCAGGGTGATCGCCGATTTTCCCACCCCCACCGCAGGTCCGGTCGGATGGAACAGCGCCAGCGTTTGCTTGGGCTGGACCATGTCGACCGCCAGTCCTGTGACCACTGTGTGAGATCCCATGGTCAGCCGGGGCTCCGCTTTGGTAATGGTCACCATGGCGGGGGCAGCATTAGTGAGCAGGCCCGGCCGGATCTGTGCGGCTGGGTCCTGTGCCCGGGCTGTCCCGGAGACCGTCAAAATCGCCGCCAGCCAACAAAATGCGCAGGCCTTCACTTTCATGGCTTTAAGTTTCTATCAGTTTGTAGTATTGTCAAATTATCTGGGAATAAACGTTTGGCCCGGCGCTCTCATAGGTAGAATGAAACACCAGATTTTAATGAGTTGCACCGCTTTACTCCTGGCCCTGACCCTGGTGGGTTGTGGGGCGGGCAAGGCGGGCCAAACCGAATCCAATCTAATTGAAAATATCGCCATGAATAATTTCAAGCCCATACCACCCGAAGAACGCAAACAGAAGTTAACCGCCCTGCAGTACGCCGTGACCCAAAAAGCCGCCACCGAACCGGCGTTTCATAATGAGTTTTGGGATAACCACCAGCCGGGCATTTATGTGGACGTGGTTTCCGGCAAGCCACTCTTCAGCTCCCTGGACAAATTTGATTCCGGCTGCGGGTGGCCCAGTTTTACCCAGCCCGTCAATCCGACCGAAGTCGTGGAAAAAAGTGACCACACCTTCGGGATGGTGCGCACCGAGGTCCGCTCGGCCTCGGCTGATTCCCATTTGGGCCATGTATTCGATGACGGTCCCGGGCCCACTCATCTGCGCTATTGCATCAACTCCGCCGCGCTCCGCTTCATTCCGGTCGAGCAAATGGCCGCGGCGGGTTATGGCGCTTTGCTGGAACCCTTTGTCAAGGCCGGTCTCGTCAAGCCCTCCACGCAACGGGAGACGGCCATCGTTTCCGGCGGCTGTTTCTGGGGCATGCAGGAAATCATCCGCAAACTGCCCGGCGTCGTCAAATCCACCGTGGGCTACACCGGCGGCACGGTGCCCAACCCCACTTACGAACAAGTGTGCACCCATACCACCGGCCATGCCGAAGCCGTGGAGGTGGTGTTTGATCCCACCATTCTCAGTTACGAGCAGTTTCTCGGATTTTTCTTCCGCATGCACGATCCCACCACCTTGAACCGCCAGGAAAACGACATCGGCGATCAATATCGTTCGGCCATATTCTACACCAGTGAAGCCCAGCGGGTGTCCGCCGAAAAGGTGAAGGCCGAAGTCGACAAATCCGGCAAATGGAAACGCCCCGTGGTGACCGAAATTACCAAGGCCAGCACTTTCTATTCCGCCGAGGAGTATCACCAGGATTATTTGCAGAAAAATCCCGGTGGTTATATGTGCCATTACTTGCGCCCTTAACGCGGAACCACGGCCTCCCTTTGGAATATTCCAATCCCGGGGCAGGGAGCGGCCTTGCCCCTCTACCCAACGGTTTAATACACAGTAAAATACTTATGAACTGGCATCGTCTGACCACGCCTCTGCTGGCCGCCGGAATGACTTTGGCGGCGCTGTCTTGGTTCCCCCGGGCGCTGACCGCCGCCCCGGTGGAATTCGGGAGTTCCCGGCACCAGACCTCCCTCTTGGAACTCTACACCTCTGAGGGTTGCAGCAGTTGTCCCCCGGCGGAAACCTGGCTCAGTAAATTAAAGGATAACACCGGTTTGTGGCGTGATTTCGTGCCCGTGGCGTTTCATGTGGATTACTGGAATTATCTGGGCTGGCGCGATCCCTGGTCCCAGGAGGCGGCTTCTGATCGCCAGCGGGAATATGCCCGCCAGTGGGGCAGCGCCAATATTTACACTCCGGAATTGGTGCTCAATGGCGCGGAATGGCAGCGCCCGGTATGGAGTCATTCCCTCCCGAAAACCGGACTGAAGGATGCCGGCGAGTTAAAAGCCAGTTCTGCTGACGGATGGCAATGGCAGGTCACATACTCCGCACCTGCCGGCAGTCCGCGGGTTTATGAATTGCATTCCGCGCTCCTGGTAAGCGGGGTGGGGTCGGATGTCACCGCCGGGGAAAATGCCGGACGGCATTTGTCGCATGATTTCGTGGCCCTCATCCATAACGAGCAGCCCTTGGTCGGTAAAACCAACGACTTCCGCGGTAGCTTTCGCATCGATCCCAGCTTAAAGCCCACCACTGGCCGGCTGGCGCTGGCAGTCTGGGTGGTGCCGAATGGGCAGGCACAACCGGCCCAAGCGGTGGGTGGCTGGCTGCCATAAGGGGCGGCTCGTCCCGCAGTCAAATGCCCGGAATCCACGGTGGCCGACCGCCAAAGCCGGTTCCGGCAGACCTTGGTTTGCCCCGGTCAACCCAACAGCTCTTCCGCATGCCGCCGCGCTGCCTGGCTTTGCCCGCCCAGCATCCGCGCCAGTTCCGTGACCCGCTCCGCCGGCCCGAGTAACGCAATTTCAGAGGTCGTCCGGCCTTCGCGGACTTGCTTCGTGACGACGTAGTGCGCATCCGCCGGCGCCGCCACCTGAGGCAGGTGCGTGATGCATAGTACCTGGCGGTTATGGCCGATTTGCCGCATTTTTTTGCCCACCGTATGCGCGGTTTCCCCGCCCACATTGGCGTCCACTTCATCGAACACCAGCACCGGAATTTCGTCCTCGGCGGCGAGCACGGTTTTGAGGGCAAGCATCACGCGGGCCATTTCCCCGGAGGAGGCGATGGCCCGCAAGGGCTTGGCCGGTTCCCCCGGATTGGGCGCGAATTGAAATTCCAGCTCATCCCAACCGGTGGCCAGCGGTTGGGCGGCGGCGGTGAGCGTGATCTCAAATTTACTTTGCTTGAAGCCCAAATCCTCCAATTGCTGGCTGGCGGCCCGCGCTAATTGCGGAATAATTTTGCGCCGGCGGGCGGTCAGGTCACGGCCGGTCCGGACTAGCTCCGCGTGCAGCTTCGCAAGGGCCGCATTGAGTCGTTCTAGCTCGACATCGCGGGACTCCAACGCCTGTAACTGGCGTTTTGCCTCGGCCCCGAAGGCCAGTACATCGGTCAGCGACGCACCATATTTGCGTTTAAGGGTATGGATGAGGTTGAGCCGTTCCTCCACCTCCGCCAGTCGGGCGGGGTCCACGTCCACTTTGTCCGCATAATGCGACAGTTCGGACTGTAACTCGCGGTACGTGGCCAGCGCGCTGGCGTGCAATTCCAGCAAGGGTGCCGCCCCCGGGTCCACACGTTGCAACTCCTGCAAAGCCCGGCCAATGATGCCGGCCTGGGTGAGCAAGGGGTTGTCGCCTTCGCTCAGGCCATCCAGCACGCTCTGGCTTAATTGCAGCAGCCGGGCGGCATTGCTGGCCCGGTTAAATTCCGCCTCTACAGTGGCTTCCTCCTCGGGCTGCAAGCGTGCCGCTTCGATTTCCCGGACTTGGAACCGCAGCAGATCCAGCTGTTGGGCGTAGGTTTTTTCATCCACCACCAGCGCGGCTTTCTCGGCTTCCAAGGCGGCTCGCTGCCGCAGCAATTCGGCAAACGCCGCCCGTTCGCCGGCCAGGTTGCCGTAGGCATCCAGAATCGCCAGTTGCCGGGCAGGGTGGAGCAGCGACTGATGATCGTGCGGCCCGTGCATATCCACCAGCCACTTGCCCAGTTCGGCCAGCGTGGCGAGCGTGGTCGCTGAACCATTCACAAACTGGCGGTTGGTCCCGGTCAGCGTGAAGGTTCGCTTCAACACCAATTGATGGTCCTCGCATGGTTCCAGGCCATTTTCCTCGAGAAAGCCGGGCAGGGGGGCGCGCAAGCCCTTCACATTGAGCACCGCTTCCACCGAGCAACTGTCGCTGCCGTTGCGGATCAGGGCCCGGTCAGCGCGTTCACCCAGCACGAGGTTCAGCGCGCCGATGATGATGGACTTGCCCGCGCCGGTCTCGCCGGTGATGACATTGCAGCCCGGCTGGAGCTCCAGGGTGAGGTCCGCCACCAGGGCAAGGTTTTTAATGCGTAACGTGGTTAACATCGTTAAAATCTCGTCGCCTGAATTTGGCGGTTGGAACCGCATTCGGCAAAAGAAAATTTCAATCATGTCGTTATCGCTTACATTTCTGGGCTCCGGCACCTCCCAAGGCGTGCCGCTGATCGGGGTGGATTATCCGCCGGAATTCCTGGCCAATCCCAAAAATTGGCGCACCCGCCCGGCGGTTTACGTGACCACCGACCAGGTCAAATTTGTCATCGACACCCCTCCCGACTTCCGCATGCAATGCCTGCGGGAGCATATCCGCTGGCTGGACGCCGTGATTTTCACCCATTCGCACGCCGACCACATCATGGGGCTGGACGATTGCCGGCGGTTTTGTGATTTGCGCGGGGAAAAGGCGCTGCCCATCTACGCCAACGAGGCCACCATGAACGACTTGCGCCGGGTGTTCAACTACGCTTTTCACAACGGCCCCTGGCCCCGCGGCTATTTTATTCCCGAACCACACGTGGTCGACGGACCTTTCACGCTCGGCGATCTGACGGTTACCCCGCTGATCCTCCCGCACGGTCGCATCAATACCAATGGCTATTTGTTTGAGCAAAATGGCCGCAAACGCCTGGCCTACCTGAGCGACTGCAAGGAAGTCCCCGAGTCCGCCATTGAACGTATTCGGGGCGTGGAGGTGGTGGTGCTGGACGCCCTGCGCTACAAACCGCATCCCACCCACATGTGCCTGGATGAGGCCCTCACCGCCGCCCGCCGCATCGGGGCCGGGCAGACCTATTTCACCCATTTGACCCACGATTACGACCACGACCGCGCCCAAGCTGAACTCCCCGCCGGCGTCACCCTGGCCTATGACGGTCTCAAAGTGGTGATTTAGTGGGCCAGGCAACCACCGCAAGGCGGGTTTTATCCGGCCTTGCGAAGTAAATCGGCCATGTCTGGCCTGGTATTTTTAATTTTTTGAATATCGAGGGTGATGTGAAAATAACCTGCGATATAGACATAGATAGTTTGCAAATCCGGGCTCCAAGGCGCGGCAACTGTATCCAGTGGCGTTTCGCCGCGATTATTCTTGGCCGTGACATCGGCTCCTTTGGCCAATAGGAACTCGGCCGTCTCCCGCTGGCAAAAGAACGCCGCCAGATGCAATGCGGTCGCCCCGTCATTGTTCCGGGCATCCAGCCTGGCACCTTTCTGAACCAGCAGTTGGGCGGCTTCCGTTTGGCCAAACAGGGCCGCGACCATCAATGGCGTGCTCCCGCCGGCAGCTTCCCGGGCGTTGAGGTCCGCACCCGCGTCGAGATTTTGCTGGATGAGCACCACGTCGCCTTTGGCTGACGCAGTCCAGATATCTACTGTTGGCTTGGGCTTGGTGCAACCGACCAGCAGGATGGCCATGAGCAAAGTGAACAGGATGTTTTGCATTGGCGATAAAACCCGCAGTAACGCCCGCCGACCCCGTGACCCAAAAAAACGTGGGCCTGACTCCAGGCCCACGCGTGTTGCCTCAATATATTAGGAAACCCAGCCGCTCTTCAAACCGTAGGCGGTTTCATTCCACAGCAGTTCCTGCTTGAATTGGCGGAGCTTGGTGTCGGCGTCGATGACCACGACTTCGATACCGGCTATGGCCGCGAAATCTTCCAGCATTTCCGTGGTGACTGCCTGGCTGAAGCCAGTGTGATGCGCCCCACCGGCATAAATCCAGGCGGCGCAGGCGTCGGTAAAGTTCGGCCGGCATTTCCAAACGGCCTGGGCCACCGGCAGACGGGGCATGGGGTGTTCGGGATTCACCACATCCACTTCGTTAATCAGCAGGCGGAAGCGGTTGCCAAAGTCCATCAGCGAGGCGTTCAGCGCCGGACCGGCCGGGGTGTTGAAAACGAGCCGCGCCGGGTCGGCTTTGCCGCCAATTCCCAGGGGATGCACCTGCAACGAGGCTTTCCCGGCGGCGATGCTGGGGCAAATTTCCAGCATGTGCGCGCCCAGCACGAGCTGGTTGCCCGGGGCCAAATGATAGGTGTAGTCTTCCATGAACGAGGTGCCACCAGTCAGGCCGCTGGCCATGACCTTCATGGCCCGCACCAACGCGGCCGTTTTCCAATCGCCTTCACCGGCAAAACCGTAACCATCGGCCATCAAGCGTTGCGGTGCCAGGCCGGGCAGTTGCACCAGGCCGTGGAGATCTTCAAACGTGGTTGTGAAGCCTTTGAAATCACCCGCCGTCAAAAATGCCCGCAGGCCCAATTCAATGCGCGCGGCTTCCCGGATGGATTTGTGCCGCTTGCCACCCGTTTGCAAATCGGCGGCGAGGTCGTAAGTGGCCTCGTAGGTATTGATGAGCGATTCAACTTCCTTGTCGGAAACTTCATTGATGACTTTCACCAAATCACCCACGCCATACGTATTGACTGAAAAGCCAAATTTGATTTGGGCGGAGACCTTGTCGCCCTCCGTCACCGCCACTTCGCGCATGTTATCGCCAAAGCGGCAGAATTTGGCCGTTTGCCAGTCATTCCAGGCCGCCGCGGCCCGCGCCCAGGCCCCCAGCTTTTCCTGTGTCGCCGTCTCCTGCCAGAAGCCCACGATCACTTTGCGGGCCAGCCGCAAACGGCTCCAAATGAACCCGTGCTCACGATCGCCGTGGGCCGCCTGGTTCATGTTCATGAAATCCATGTCAATCGTTCCCCAGGGAATGTCGCGGTTATATTGCGTGTGCAAATGCGCCACCGGCTTGCGGAGCTGTTTCAGACCATTAATCCACATCTTGGAAGGGGAGAACGTATGGCACCAGGTGATCAGGCCAATGCACTTGGCGGCGTTGTTCGCGGCCTGGCAGATTTCGGTGATGGCATCCGGCGACACCATGACCGGTTTAAAGACCACTTTCACCGGAATGGCCGGCGCCACATTGAGCGCCTTGGCAATTTCCCGGGAATGTTCCGCGACTTTGGCCAGGGTTTCCGGTCCATAAAGATGCTGGCTGCCGGTAACGAACCACACTTCGAGTTGCTTTAATTTAATCATATGATTCTCCGATTTTGGGGGATTCACCGCCAAGTTTCAAGGGCCAATGAACCAGGGAGATTTTTTGAGCAGGAACTGCGGCCGGTTGGCCGGAAGGTTTTAATCATCCACCCGGACATTTTTAAACGCGTCGAGCCTTTATGGGAGCAATTGTCCTTACGTATCTCCCGGGAATTTTTGCCGAAAGCTGGCACAATGTGCTGGCGGTAAACCCCAGGGACTGAAACAGTGAGTCAGCAGCCAAATTTTATGACAAAACATTATAACCTGGGCGTTAGTTGGTCCGGCAGGCTGTGGCTCAGCTTGTTCCTGGCAGTTTGGTTGACCGCGTGCTGCGGGTTACGCGCCCAGGAAATTGTACTCTCCGATTTTGAGCAAACCAACTACGTCTGGCTCCCGGGCGGTAGTTGGACGGTGACCGGCACCGCCTTTGGTGCCGGCCCGGCCCACGGAACCCTGTCCGGCCAAATGGTCGTGGCGGGTTACCAAGGCCAGGGACTGGTAAATTCGTTCAACGGGGGTGATGCTGGCACTGGCACGCTCACCTCGCCGCCGTTCATCCTTCAACGCCATTACGTCGAGTTCCTCATGGGCGGCGGCGGTTTTGCCGACCAGACGTTCATGGAATTGTTAGTGGATGGAAAGCCGGTGCGGACCGCTTGCGGGTCCAATACCCAGCCCGGGGGCAGCGAGGAATTGACTTGGCAAGGCTGGGAGGTCAGTGAACTTGCCGGAAAAACCGCAGTGCTCCGCATCGTCGACCATGCCACCGGCGGTTGGGGCCACCTCAATGTGGACCAGATTGTACAAACGGATACCCAACATCCCGGGATGTTGCTTGGTGCCCGCCGCGATTTTCCTCCTGGGCGGCATTATTTAAATATCCCCATTAAAAATGGTGCGGCCCAGCGGAAGGTGACCCTGGTCGTGGACGGCACGGCGGTGGTGGCGAATGACATGGAACTGGCCGATGGCCCGCCAGATTGGTGGGCTTTTATGGATGTGAGCCAGTGGCCGGGCCGAACGGTCACCCTCCAAGTGGACAAATTACCCGTGGATTCAGTGGCATTGAGCGCCATTGAACCGGCCGATGCCTTCAAGGCGGGGGATAACCTATACCAGGAAGCCTTGCGCGGGCAGTTGCATTTCTCCTCCCGGCGCGGCTGGAATAACGATCCCAACGGCCTGTGCTATTACCAGGGCGAATACCACCTGTTTTATCAGCACAATCCTTATGGCTGGAATTGGGGCAACATGCATTGGGGCCATGCGACCAGCCCGGACCTGGTTCACTGGCGGGAATGGGGCGATGTCCTCGCGCCGGATCAATTTGGTCCCATGTTTAGCGGCAGCGCCGTGGTGGACTGGCAGAACACCAGCGGCTTGGGCTCGTCCGGGAAACCCCCACTGGTGCTCATCTATACGGCCGCTGGCCAGCCTTCCGTGCAATGTCTCGCCGCCAGCACCGATGGTCGGGTTTTTACCAAGTTCAGCGGCAATCCCGTCGTGCCGCAGATCAGTGATGGCAATCGAGATCCCAAAGTGCGCTGGTATGCGCCTGCAAAGAAATGGATCATGTGCCTCTACGTGGGGCAAAACAATATCAACGCGATCTATTTCCTAAGTTCTCCGGACCTGATGCACTGGAAGGTGATGAGTCATGTGGACGGTTTGTTTGAATGCCCGGATTTTTTTGAATTGCCTGTGGATGGCCATCCCGGCAGCCGCCCATGGGTGTTAACCGCCGCCAGTAGTGAATATTTGGTCGGCACGTTTGACGGCACCACCTTCACCCCGCAAACGCCAAAACTACCCGGGCACCGCGGTCGCGGTTTTTATGCCGCCCAAACCTTTAGTGATCTGCCCGCCCGCGATGGCCGGCGCGTTCAGATCGGCTGGCTGCAAACCGCCACCCCGGGCATGCCCTTTAATCAAGCCATGAGCCTGCCCAACGAATTGCGCCTGACCCAAACCCCGGAAGGTCCACGGCTCACCTGGACCCCGGTGAAAGAAATCCAATCCCTGCGCACTCACGCGCATAAATTCGGCACCCTGACCCTCCGGGTCGGTGATGCCAATCCATTGGCGCAAGTGAAGTCTGAATTGGTGGAGCTGCGGGCCGATTTTGCACCCGGGACCGCCACCACCGTGTTTCAGGTGCGCGGCATCACCATTAGCTACGACCCGGGAAAACAAGAACTCTCCGTGGCGGACCTTCGGGTCCCGGCTCCTTTGCGCAGCGGAACACAGCGCCTCATCATTTATTGCGACCGCACCGCGCTGGAAATTTATGCTAGTGATGGTCTGACCTACGTGCCCTTTCCGTGTCAACCCAATGCCAAAGATTTGGCTCTCAGCGTGCACGTCCGCGGGGGACTGGTAAAATTTAGCACCTTGACAGTTTATGACCTAAAATCAGCCTGGCCCTAGAGTGCCAGACGGCAAATGCAGTTTGGCTCGCACCTTATTTTTGCATGTGCTATCTCTTCTGCATGATTACCCGTCGCGAGTTAATGGGGGCTGTGATCCTCAGTTTCCTGGCCGGCGCCAGTTTGGCCCTGGCCGCCGTCACGTCCAAACCCGTGATGCATTCCAGCATCTTCAATTGGGAAAGCCTCACCATAACCCCCACGAAAACAGGGGCCCGGCGGACGGTCTTTGACAACCCCACGCCCGCCCTGGCCAATTTTGAATGTCACATTACCACCCTCAATCCCGGTGCATCCCCGCACCCGCCACACCGGCATGGGGATGAGGAACTCCTGGTCATCAAGGAAGGTACCTTGGAAGCCTGGCAGGGGGATGCCACCAACGTAGTCACCACCGGCGGCATTATTTTCGAGGCGTCCAACGAACTCCACGGCTTGCGCAATGTAGGCACCAATCCAGCGACCTATTACGTTTTCCGCTTCATGCCCCGGGATTTGGCAACCCATTAACGGCCGGTTGCCCTTAATCCCCAATGGTCATGTCCATGTCCGACGTGAAATAGAGCAGCCGCCCGCAATTCGGGCAGGACGCCACTTCTTGGGCCGTTTTGCACGTCACGAGAGACTGGGCGGGTAACTTCATATGGCAGCCGCCACAAACCCCGTGGTTGATGCCCACCACCACATTGTCGCCCTTGCCCTTGAGCAGGCGTTCGTAACGGTTCCGCACGCTTTCTTCCACCGCCGCCGCCAGATCGTTGCGGCCGGCTTGTAACTGAGCCTGCTCCTTTTTTAAATTGATTTCGCGTTCATCGATCAGCTTCACCTGGTCGTCCAGCAGTTTTTTGGCGGCGGCGGCCTCTTGCGTGGCGCGGACCACAGCTTGCTGGGCGGCCTCGGCTTGTTCCATCAACCCAATTTCCAAATCTTCGATCTTAAAGATGGCCTCTTTCGCCATTTCAATTTCATGGGCCAGGGCGCGATACTCCTCATTTTTGCGGGTTTGCAACTGCTGGTTCGCGTATTTCTCGATTTGCGACTTTTTGGCCTCGATATCCAGTTCCAGGCGCTTTCGCTCGGACTCGATTTGTTTCACGCGCAGTTTCGCCGCATCGAGTTGGGCTTGGGTGGCGGAGGCTTTGGAAGTTAACGAGTCGCGCTCAGGACCGACGTGGGCCAGTTCGTCTTTAACCCGGTGCAGTTTCCGGTCCCGGTCCTGTAATATGAGCAGCTTCTCAATGGTTTCGAGCATTGGAAAAGGGAGCGTAACTATGCTTCACGCCCAAGTCAATGCGGAGTCCCCGGCGAAACCATAAATTTTTCACAAGTTGGCCCGATTGGCATGCAAACAGTTGCAGTTTGGCCGCCGCCCGCTACCTTTAAGCCATGCGTTTCATCGGCCATGTTATCGAAAAACTGCAGCGTCATCCCAAACGGGTGGTTTTCCCGGAAGGCGCGGAGCCTAGAATTCTGCAGGCCGCCCGGCAATTTCATGCCTTGCGCCTCGGCGCGCCCATCGTGCTGGGTAACAAGGAGGAGATTCGCAAGGTCGCCGCGGAATTAAACATTACCATGGAGGGCATCCGCGTGATTGACCCGGTCACCAGCGAGGATTTGGAGGCGTTCGCCCATCGGTTTCATTCCTTGCGCCGCGAAAAAGGTCTGCGCGCCACCGAGGCCCGCGAGGCCATGCGCCAGCCCAATTATTATGGCAGCATGATGCTCGCCATGCACCAGGCCGATGGCTTGATTTCCGGTGCCTCCCATATCACCGGCAGCGTGCTGCGCCCCCTGTTTCAAATCATCAAAATGGCCCCGGATTTCCCCACCGCCTCCAGTTGCATGGTCATGGAGGTGGAGGACACCCGGATTGGGGAACAGGGCGTGCTCTTCATGGCCGATTGCGGCGTGGTGCCGGACCCCACGGTTGACCAACTGGCGGACATTGCGGTCTCCACCGCCCGTTTGGCGCGGCACATGCTCGGCGTGAAGCCCCGGGTCGCCTTGCTCTCGTTTTCGACCAAGGGCAGCGCCTCCCACCCTTCCGTGGGCAAGGTCCAGGCCGCCACTGCCCAGGCCCGCCGCAAGGCCGCCACCTTGTTTTTGGAGGCCGAGTTCGACGGTGAAATGCAAGTGGACGCCGCGCTCGTACCGGAAATCGCCTCGCGCAAATTGCACGACAGCCAGGTGGCTGGGCGGGCCAATGTGCTGGTCTTTCCCGACCTCAATTCCGGTAACATCGCCAGCAAACTCGTGCAGGTCACCAGCCACGCCCGGGCCTATGGCCAGATCCTCTTGGGTTTGAACCGGCCGGCCGCCGACGTGTCACGGGGTTCCACGGCGCACGACATTCTGGGGGTCGCCTCCATTATTGCCGTCCAGGCCACCGATTACCAGAAGCTGTACCCCGGCAGTGAGACCAATTTCGTGCTCGATTCCTGGAGCTGAGCCGGGCCACTGTCATGAATACCACCACCCCGCGCGTTTTCATCGCCGCCACCCGGCAGAATGATGGCAAAACCACGACCTCGCTGGGCCTGATTGCCGCCTTGCAGGCGCATTTCCCGGGCATCGGCTATATCAAGCCCGTCGGCCAGCGCTTTGTGGAAATCGAGGAGCAGAAAATCGATGAGGACACCGTCCTCATGGATGCCGTTTATCGCCTCAACTGTCCGCTCGTGGACATGAGCCCCATCGCCGTGGAACCGGCGTTTACCCGCAAATATCTGCAAACCGCCAACAACGCCGAACTGGTCACCCGCATTCAGGAGGCCTTTAACCGCGTGGCCTGGGAAAAGGATTTTGTGCTGTGTGAAGGCTCCGGGCATGCCGGTGTCGGCTCGGTGTTTGACCTGTCCAATGCCCAGGTCGCGCGCCTCCTGGGGTGCAAGGTCATCATCGTCACCCAGGGCGGCATCGGGCGCCCCATCGACGAGGTGTGCCTCAACCAGGCCTTGTTTGAGAAGGAAGGCGTTGAAATCATCGGGGTCATTGTCAATAAAGTCACCGAGGACAAAATTCCCGAAATTACCAAATATGTCCGGAGTGGCCTCAAGCGCAAGGGCTTGGAATTGCTCGGAGTCCTGCCCCACGAGAAATTACTGTCCAATCCCACCGTGGAATTGATCCGCGACGAATTGCGCGCCGAATTGCTCAACCCGCCCATGCCCCTGAACGCGCTCGTCAACGACGTTGTGGTTGGGGCCATGGGGGCGCAGAACGCCGTGCAATTTTTCAAGCCGGGCGTCCTGCTCATCACGCCGGGGGACCGCGAGGACATCGTGCTCGCCGCCTGCACCTGCATCGACAGCCAGGCGCAAGATCGCATGGCGGGCATTGTCCTCACCGGCGGTTTGCGCCCCAGCTCCAGTGTGCTGAAAGTCATTCAGAACATGCCCATCCCTGTGCTGCTGGCCCAGGCCGACAGCTATAAAGTTGCCTCCAAAGTCCATAACCTGACCGTCAAAACCCGGCCGAACGACGCGGCGAAAATATCCCTTATCCGCGACCTCGTGGCCCGGCACGTGAACGTCAAGAAAATCATCCAATCCCTCTAAACCTTGAATATCAACCCCGCGCTTAAACAGTTGCCGGTCTACCAGCCCGGCCGGCCCATTGAGGAAGTCGCCCGCGAGCTCAATCTCCCGGCCGACAGCATCATCAAACTGGCTTCCAACGAAAACCCCTTTGGCCCTTCACCCCTGGCCATCGCCGCCTTGCAAAAAAGCCTGCCCGGCCTGAGTCTGTATCCGGATGGCAATGCCTTTTACCTGAAAAATAAACTGGCCGCCAAACTGGGGTTGGAGCCCAATTATTTGGTTTTGGGCAATGGCTCGAATGAAATCATTGAATTTCTCGGCCACGCCTTTCTGCGCCCCGGCGTGGACGTCGTGGTATCCCAATATTGTTTCGCCATTTATCCCATCATCACCAAATTGTTCGGGGCCAACTTGATCACCGTGCCCGCCCGGGATTACGGTCATGACCTCGCCGCCATGCTCGGGGCCATCACCCCCGAAACGGCGTTGGTGTTTGTCGCCAACCCCAACAACCCCACCGGCACCTTTGCCAGCCGGGAGGAAGTCATCCAGTTTGTCAATCTCGTGCCCGACCACGTGCTGCTGGTCATGGATGAGGCTTACCTTGAATTTTTAGAGGACCCACTGGACCTTGCGCCGCTTGTGCGTTCCGGCGCGCGCAAGAACCTGATCCTCATGCGGACCTTCTCCAAGATCTACGGCCTGGCCGGCTTGCGCGTGGGGTATGGCATCGCCCATCCGGAATTGATCAGTGCCTTGGAAAAAATCCGGCAGCCATTCAATATCAACCTGCCGGCGCAAATCGCCGCCCTGGCGGCGCTCGATGATGAGGACCATGTCCGTAAAACCCGGTCGAACAACTTCGGCGGGCTGGAATTTTACGCCCGCGCCTTCCGGGAAATCGGGTTGGAATATGTGCCCTCCGCCGCCAATTTCATTCTCGTCCGCGTTCAGGCCGGACAACGGGTGTTTGAAGCCATGCAAAAGCTCGGGGTGATCACCCGGCCCATGGGCGGGTACGGCCTGCCGGAGTGGATTCGCATTTCCGTTGGCACCCCGGCCGAAAATAACCGCTGCCTGACCGTGTTAAAAACCGTTTTGGCCGCTTGATGGGCATGCCGGTCATCCGTTTGGCCTCACCGCCGGCGGTGCTTGGGTAATGACTGGTGGAAGCATCAGGGCAGGGCATCAGCCGTGCCCAGGTTTTCTGCCTTCCATTGCATGGCCGTCCGGATGCGCGTCGCCCCGCTCGGATGGTCATAAAAGAACCATTCCTCAAACGGAGTGGGTTCCATCTTGCGATATTCCGACAGCTTAAGGGCCGCCCGGGCAAAGCCGTCCGGCTGGCGCGCCGCATTCAGGCCGAACCGGTCCGCTTCCATTTCCTGGGTCCGGGTGCTGGTATTCAGTACCGGGGTCAGTAAAAAAAGATAGGTCGAAAAGAGTAGCATCGCCAGCGGCAAAACGGCGGGGTCGCCAATGTCAGTGATGCCCCAGCGACCGCCCCGGCGGGCCAGCGACCAATCGAGGACCGCCCGCAGCAGGGCGAAGCCAAGCACGATGATGACGCCCATGAACAGGATGTCCTTGTAGATGTGGTGCATGACATAGTGGCCCATTTCGTGCCCCATGATGGCCTCGATCTCCGGCAGCGAGCTGCGGTTCAATAGGTTGTCATTTAAGGTAATGCGCGTGGTGCCCAGCAGTCCGCTCACGTTGGCACTGATCCGCTTGGTCTGGCGGGAGGCGTCCATCACATACACCTTGTCGGCCGGGATGCCATTGGCCCGCGCCAGACGCAAAATCGGCTGCAAAACCTTGGGATCAGATAATACGGTGTATTTATTGAATAGCGGCGCAATGTAAACCGGACCCAGGGCGGCCAATAACATGAACAGTCCCAGGGCCGTAACCGCCCCCCAAATGTGCCAGGTCCGGCGCAGGCGGCGGACAATCGCAAACAGCAACACCAGAGCCACCGCGCCCGCAATCTCGCTGACCATCAGCGAGGTAACCTGGTCGCCCAGCCAGCCGCCCAAAGTCTGGTTGGCCATCCCATATTGCTTTTCCCGGTAATAACTTTCGTATAAGGTCAGGGGGAACGTGAGCACCGTTAGCGCCAGGACGAAACCGAGGGCGTAAATCGCCGTTTGCAGGGAGGGAAACCGGGTCCACCGAGCCGCCAGGTCACGCAGCCGCCGGGATCCGCCCGACTCGAGGAGGATCAGCAGGACCGCCGTGCCCCACAGGAAATCCCAGAGTTGCAACCAGTAGCCGCCCTCAAAATACGCATCACTCCGGGCCTTTTGAGCAGGGGTCAACTGGTCGAGATAGGCGCGGGTGGCCGCCTCCACATTAAATGCCGCCGGAGCGTTCGTGGCGGCCGCCGCCGCTGGCAACGGGGCCAGACTGGCGCAAAAAAGCCACCAAAGCACGCCCGCGAGTTTAAGCTGCCGGCCGCTGGCGGCTGACAGTTGTTTAAACCGCCGGAGTGCCCGGGCCCGGCCGCCCCTGAGTTCATGTGCCATTAAATAATCACCCTCCCCTTGCAAGCCGGATGGGCTGGTTGACTGATTCCCTGTTAACCGTCGAACGACGCAGCGCGTCGTCCAGCGTTGGGATATTTATGCCGGGGCAGGGGATTTGCAAGCGTTTATTGTCTCCCCGCCGCACGCGACAAGCGGCCGAGCGGCAAAATGGCAATTTCGTTTCTCTGCGTTCTCTGCGACTCTGCGCGAAATCTTCTATTGATGCGTCT
>CAIZWI010000443.1 GCA_903936645.1 uncultured Verrucomicrobia subdivision 3 bacterium | reverse complement strand
TTGTGATGATGAATTTATTTTCCTGCAACGGTTTTAGGCTGGCAATTTACCTTCCGGCAAATTTGTTTCTTAACCTTGTCTCGGCGCCTTGTGAACCATGAAAAATCTTCCGGCAATTTTCCTTTTTTGGGCTGGGCTTGCGGCTGTGGATTGTGGCCGCGCACAAATCCTTACCGACCCCATTCCTGAGACGTCCGTGCCAACGGTCATTGTCAACACGACCAACGAACCGGTGACGCCGGGGAAATTTCAGCCAACCTGGGCTTCGCTGCGGCAGTATCAATGCCCGGAATGGTTTCGCAACGCCAAGTTTGGCATCTGGGCGTGCTTCGGGCCGCAAAACGTGCCGGAGGACGGCGACTGGTACGCGCGCAACATGTATGTGGCAGGCAGCCGCCAAAACAAATATCACATCGCCCATTACGGGACGCCTTCGCAGTTCGGATTCAAGGATGTCATTCACCTCTGGAAGGCGGAAAATTTCGACGCGGAAAAACTTGTCGCCCTCTACAGAAAAGTTGGCGCGCAATATTTTTTCGCGATGGCCAACCATCACGATAACTTCGACCTTTACGACAGCAAGTATCAGCCATGGAACAGCGTCAAAGTCGGACCGCACCGGGACATTATTGGTGATTTCGCCAGGGCGGCGCATGAACAGGGACTGCCTTTTGGTGTCAGCGTCCATGCCGCGCATGCGTGGAGCTTTTATGAGATCGCCCAAAGCGCCGACCAGGCGGGGCCGTTCGCCGGCGTGCCTTACGACGGCAAATTGACCAGGGCGGGTGGCGCTGGCAAATGGTGGGATGGTCTTGATCCGCAGGACCTATACGCCCAGACGCACACGCCCGGTTTGAATTTCACCAATGCCAATTCCATTCACAGCCAGTGGAACTGGGGAAATGGCGCGAGCATTCCTGACCAGGCTTACTGCGATAAATTTTACAATCGCACAATTGACCTTATTCACAAATACAAACCAGATTTGATTTACTTCGACGACGACGCCCTGCCGTTGTGGCCGGTCAGCGATGCCGGTTTGAAAATCGCCGCCGATTTTTACAATTTCAACATGCGGCAGCACACCGGCAGGCTGCAAGGCGTTCTGTTCGGCAAAATGCTTTCCGCGGATGAGCAGAAATGCCTTGTCCGCGACATCGAGCGCGGCGCGTCCAATAAAATCGAGGCGCAACCGTGGGAGACGGACACTTGTATCGGTAACTGGCATTACGACCGGTCGCTTTACGATAAAAACCATTACAAAAGCGCGAAGACCGTCATTCAGATGCTCTGCGACATCGTTAGTAAAAACGGCGATTTGCTGCTCAACATTCCCGTGCGCGGCGACGGCTCAATTGACGACAGGGAAAAGTTCGTGCTGGAGGGCATTGGCGCGTGGATGGACATGAACCGGGAATGTATTTTCGATACGCGCCCGTGGCAAATTTTTGGCGAAGGTCCGGCCTCGGCGGGGGCCGCGCTTTCCGCGCAAGGCTTCAACGAAGGCAAAGGCAAACCCTATACGGCCGAGGATGTGCGCTTCACGATGAAGGGTGATATTCTCTACGCCATCCTGCTGGGCATTCCCCAAAATAACGTGCAAATTAAATCACTGGGCACGGCGGCCGGGTTGCTGCCCAAACCCATCCGCCAGATCACCCTTTTGGGCAGTTCCAAGCCGGTGCAATGGTCCCAAACCACTGAGGCGCTCATGATTACAAAGCCGGAAACAATGCCGAATGACGTGGCTATTGTTTTCAAGATCACACCCTGAGTTACTGCGCCATGGCAACCATTTTTCAAATTTGCAAATTCTGATTGCCCCGCGAAACGCCGCCTTCCTGGTCGGTTTTGGTTGTGCCATTCTGGCCGCGTCCATTTTGCTGCTGCACGCTGACGTGGGCAATCAGGGTGCCTGGGGGGATCAAGGCGATGGCACCTACAAGAATCCGGTGCTGCCCGGTGACTTTTCCGATCCCGACGTCATCCGGGTCGGGGGGGACTATTTCTTCATCACGTCCACGTTCCAATATTCCCCGGGCATGGCCGTGCTGCACTCGAAGGACTTGGTAAACTGGCAATATTTAAGTCATTGCGTGGCCGACCTGACCCAGATGGGGCCGGAATTTAATTGGGACCGAATGAACCGTTACAACCGGGGGATTTATGCCGGAACGATCCGTTATCATGCCGGCAAGTTCTGGGTGTTCTGGACCACGATGGACGAAGGGGTGTTTATGACCACTGCGGCCAATGCGGCCGGTCCTTGGGCGCCGGTGACCCGAGTGTGGGATAGTCAGGGCTGGGATGATCCCGCGCCATTTTGGGATGATGACGGCCAGGCCTATCTCATTCTCTCCAATCCCGGACATGCCAGCGATCCCCTCGGAAAATGGGTGCCCCACCTCTTCAAAATGAGTCCGGACGGCAAAACTATTGATCCCGCCAGCGCCCGCATTTTGGACCCGCTCAGCACGAGTGAGGGCAACAAGCTCTACAAGTTCAACGGCCTTTATTACTATTTCCACAATGAGTATCACCGTAAACAAAATGTTCGCGTTGGCGTGATGATGCGCGCGAAAAGTCTCGCTGGTCCCTGGGAAAAGAAGACCATTCTGGAAGATTCACCCACGCGTTACGACCGCCAGCCCAATCAGGGCGGCTTGGTGCAAACGGAGGCGGGCGACTGGTGCTTCATCACCCACCAAGGTCGCGGCGAGAGTGGGGTGGAGTATCTGCATGCCCGCCGGGGGGATGCCGCCGCCGCCATTCCCCGGCCGATGGATCAAACGGGCACCTATGACGGGCGGCCGGCGGAATTAATACCCGTCCGATGGGTGGATGGCTGGCCGGTGCCGGGTGTCCCGGATAAAAACGGCGTGGGCAATCTGGTTTGGACCGCCAGCAAACCTGTCAATGGCTTCCCGCAGCAAACGCCGCAATCCTCGGATGATTTCAATACGCCGATACTAGGGCCGCAATGGGAATGGAATTACCAGCCCCGGCCGGAAAAGTGGTCGCTCACCGCGCGACCGGGCTGGCTGCGGCTGGAAGCCTTTCCACCGCTGGTGCAAGGGGATTTTTTCAAAGCTGGCGACACCCTTACACAGCGCATCATGGGGACTGATGGCGGCACCGTGGCCGTCAAGCTGGATGCCTCCGGCATGGCGGACGGCCAGTTAGCCGGGTTGGTGTTATTCTGGAAGCATTACGCGGAAATCGGCGTCCTCCAGCAGGATGGCCATCGGCACATTATTTTTAACCAGGATGGCGTGCTTACCTTGGGGCCGGAACTATTGCCGGCCAGCCTCGCGTGGGTGCGCGCCACGATTGATAAACAGGGAACGAGTGTTTTCGCCTTCAGCCTGGACGGCAAAAACTATACTCCCATCGGCGCACGTTTCGCCTTCGG
Organism: uncultured Verrucomicrobia subdivision 3 bacterium; assembly: GCA_903936645.1. Lineage (GTDB taxonomy): Bacteria > Verrucomicrobiota > Verrucomicrobiia > Limisphaerales > UBA11358 > UBA11358. The sequence continues at coordinate 37,235 of CAIZWI010000443.1, read as the reverse complement.
CTGGCACAACTACCGGGGGACGCGTTTGGGTTTATTTACCTACAACGACCAAAGCGAACACGGCTGGGTGGATTTTAACCAGTTTATCTATGACTACCAAACTCAATAGCCGGCGGACTGCTGGGTTAAATCCGCCCGCTTCGCGAATTTACTGCGGTGGTCCGTCGTTGCGACCAGTTTTGGTAACGCGACAAACGGACTGAAGCAGGGTAGGTTTGGCATATTCCCCGAGGTTATGAGCCCCAGAGGCTGCCGGGACAGGTGCTTTATTTGGCACCTTTGAGCGCCATTTAACGCGTTAATGATTAGAACCATCTTTATTGCGAATTAATTCATGAAACGAATCTGTTTTTTCCAGGTCACCAGCCTGCTCTGGATGGCCGCTGCCTTGCAGGTGCACGCCCAAAATGGCATTTGGACCAATACTGTGTCAGGTGGACTGTGGAGCAACCCCGCAAACTGGCTCAATGGCACCCTGGCCAATGCCAGTGGCAATACCGCGAATTTTAACCAAGTCCGCCTGGTCACGGATCCCACCATTGTGCATCTCGACAGTGCCCGGATCCTCACCAGTTTGATTTTTGGCGATCTCAATACCGGCCTGGCGGCCGGCTGGCTGCTGGATAATAATGCCACGGCCGGGAACATCCTCACCCTGGCCGGCACACCGGCCATCACCGTGAATTCCCTTTCCGCTGGCAAGGCCGTAACCGTGAGCACCGTCCTGGCCGGCACGGCGGGATTGACCAAGCAGGGGACCGGCGCGCTGACGCTGGGTGGCGCGACGGACACGTTCACGGGCGGACTCAAAGGTAATGCCGGAACCCTGACGCTTGACTTCAATGCCAGTGGTTCGCCCGCAAGCACCTTGATTCCCGTGCAATTGCTGACGCTTGGGGGGGGCACGCTGAATCTAAATGGCAATGCCGGCACGGCGACCAGCCAGAGTTTTACGAGTACGACCTTCAATCCAGGGCTATCCACTATCAGCGCCGCCCCGGCCTCCGGGGCCAACCTGCCCACGGTGTCGCTGGGTACCCTGACGGCGAATTACGGTGCTGTAGTGCGTTACATTGGACCGGCCACGATTGATGGCAACGGTGCTCCCGTGGCGGCCACGGCCAATATTAGGACTACCAGCCTGGGCTCCAGCGCCGCCTCCCTGGGGGTCTTCCTGGGCGAGGGACCAAACGCCGCCAACCCGACGGCAGGTTATGCCACCGTTGGTTTGTATGACTGGGCGAGCAGCAGTCTGGCAAGCGGGGCGGCGGGCACCTCGCCTTACACGGTGATTGGCGGCAGCCAGGTGGCCGGTTTTTATTCCACCGCCTGGGCGGCCAACGCCAATGTGGACGTGGTGGCAAACAACCAGGTCATCAATAATAATTCGTATGCCCCCACCATTCGTTTCAATAACCCGGCCGCGCCCAACGCAGCCTCGGGGGGCGGTGGCAATTTAACCTTTGGTGGGCTGTTGGTGACCCCCGCCATGGGCGCGGTCAATGCCGGTATCATCGGGGGCGGTGGCTGGCAGATTGCCCGCATCAGCAGCGTCAGCGCGGCGCAAGCGGGCGTGATCTGGCAGAATAATACCCTGGGCTATTTCAATATGACCCCCGCCATCGGGGATGGCCGGCAGGGCACTTCCAGCCCCACACAAGTTATCAAAGCTGGTGACGGCACCGTGTTTTTTGCCAGCGGCAGCAGTTATTCCGGGCAGACTTATGTGAATGGCGGGACTTTGGTAATCAGCGCCAATTCGGCGGTCGGTTCGCCGACGTCCCTCCTGGGGGTTAATCTGAACGGGGGTTTCCTCTTTGGCAACGCTACTTTTGCCCTGGACAATGGCGGTGCCACGCCCAAACGGCTCATCACTTTGCTTGGCAATGGTGGCGGCCTGGCGGCGGCGGCGGGAACCACTTTGACGGTGGATGGTGTGGTGGGCGGTGCGCCCGGCACCGGTCCGCTGGTCATTGGCTTGCCGGCCTCGACCGCGAACGGCAATGTCTCCGGTCTTTTGCCGGGCTCCGGTTCCGTCGCCAGCGGCCAGTCCCTTGACACGGCAAATCCCACGCCGGTGTTCGCCACCGGCACAGTGGTATTGAACAGTGGCGGCAATACGTTTTCCGGCGGCGCGCTCATTACCGGCGGCGCCACCTTGAATATTAACAGCGAATGGGCCTTGGGCGGCTCGGTTTACAGCGGGCTGACCTTTAACAACGGCACCCTGCAATATAATTCCCTGCTGCTCAACAGCACCACGGATGTCAGCCAGAATTCCGCTGCTCCGCCGGTCGCGCAGCCCGTCACCCTTGCCGGCAACGCCACGATTGACGTTAACGGTCAGGCGGTGGCTTTCACCAATTCCATTGGCAATGGCGGTCCCGGTGCTTTGACTGTATTTAGCACGGCTGCGAATGGCATGCTCACGTTGCTCGCGGCAAACAATTATTCCGGCGGCACCACGGTCACCAATGCGACCTTGTTGATCAATAATGCCAACGGCTCGGGCACCGGGTCCGGCGCGGTGATCGTGGCCAATGGCGGCACTTTGGGCGGCTCGGGCACGATTGCGGGCAACGTCATCTGGCAGCCTGGCTCGGCCGCCCGGTTCAATGTTGGTACGCCGTTGACCGTGGGGGCGGTAACTTTGAACGGCAATGCCGTGACCATCAATGTTCCCGGCAGCACGCCGCTGCCGATTGGCACCTATGTGCTGCTGAATTACACCCCGGCGGGCAGTACGGGGGCGTTTGCCAACAGCACGCCGGCCTTTACCGGCGCGGGCGTGGCCAGCGGCACGGTCAGTTCGATTGTCACCGCCGGTGGCGCGGTGACCCTGAAGGTGGCTTCGGGTGGCGCGCAGGCGGCCTGGGTGGTGGATGCAAGTGGCAATTGGACCGTGGGCACGAATTGGAGCAGCAATCCCAGTGTGCCGCACGCGGCGGGCGACCTGGCCACCTTGGGTGTCGGGTCGGCCTTGCGCACGGTGACATTGAATGCCAATGAGGCCGTGGGCGGCCTTGCGCTCACAAACGCCAATTCCTTTGTGGTGGCCAATGTTGGCAATACCTTGACGCTGGACAACAACGGGCACGGCGCGACAGTGTCCGCCACAGCGGGTTCGGCAAACGTGATCCAAACAGCGCTGGCCTTGAATGACACTGCGCAGGTCACGGTCGCCGCCGGCAGCGCGCTGGCCATTTCTGGAAGTGTGATCAACCGCTCCGGGGTATCCAAAACCATGACGGTGAATGGCGCGGGCATCACGACTCTGGCCGGGGCGAACAGCTATGGCCCGGCGGCCGGAAGTGTGGGCACCATCCTCACCGGCGGGGGCACGTTGCAAGTGGCCAATGCGGCCGCGTTGGGGGCGGGCGATGTGAATATCGCTGGCAGCAGCACTCTCCAGGCGGGCGCCCCGGGTTTGAGTCTCGCCAACAATTTGGCGCTGGCTTTTGGGGCCACATTCACGGTGGATAACAACGGCAATAATTTGACCCTGGCCGGCACTTTGGGCGGCAGCGGCGGGCTCACCAAGGTTGGCAACGGCACGCTGGCGCTGCAAGGCAGCAACTTCTTCACCGGCCCCACCATCATCAACACCGGGATGCTCAGCCTTAACTCCGCCAATAATATCGCCAGCTCCGCATTGATCCTGCTGGCAGGTGGTGATCTCCTTGGCAACGGCTCCTTCATCCTCACCAACAGCATGGCGATTGGTGCGGTGGCCGGCAGTACCGGCGGCCTGGGACTTATCGATGCCGCGGGCAGTCAAACCTTTACGGTGGCAGGCACCATTGCCTCCGCGGGCAATACTGGCGCGAATGCACTCACCGTCAACTCAGCCGGGGGCACGGGCACGGTGGTGTTAAGCGGGGCGAACCTCTTCACCGGGGCCACTTCGGTTTCCAATGGCGTGCTGCAACTAGCTAATCCTTTGGCCCTCGCCAACAGCACGTTGAATTACAACCGTGGCACGGTGCTTTTTGATCCCGCCATCACCACGGCCACCCTGGGTGAACTGGCGGGCACCAACCCCGCCCTCAGCCTGGGGCTGACCAATCTGACCGGCGCACCACTCAATTTAATCGTGGGCAATAATAACGCAAACACCCTGTTTGCCGGCAATCTCACGGGGAGTGGTTCCTTGAGCGAATGGGGCGCTGGCACGCTGTCGTTGTCGGACGCCACTTACACCGGCAACACCTTAGTCTACAGTGGCGGGCTCCTGCTCAATAGCCCGAGCAGTTTGACCAGTCATCTGGATATTTCCGGACAGTACGGCCTGGCCACGGTCACGATCAATGGGGCCACACTCATTTCACCCAATGGCTTGTATATCACCTCCCCCACCGGTGGCAGCGGCAGCGGTACTTATGGGGCCCTGGCCACCCTCACCATCACCAATGGCGCGCAAGTGACCGCCAATGCCGACGCTAATGGCCGGGCCTTGAGCTACGGCAACGGTCAGGGTCGTCCCGGCGGCAATGGCTCCCTGACCATTGGCACCCCTGGCGATACCACCACGCTGGTGACGGTGAATGGCGCGCTGGACTTGTTTTACACCTCGGGTGGCCAGACACCGGGCAACTTTGCGTTGAATTTGAATGGCGGCACACTGGCCGTGGATAACTTTCAAGAATCGACCTATGGCAATCAAAGTGGCACCATTTACTTCAACGGTGGCACCCTGGCCGCCTTGACCGGTGATCTAGGCAATGGCTTCTTGCCGAACGTCCCCGCCCAGATGACCGCCGTGGTGAATGCGGGCGGGGCAGTCGTCAATGACAATGGCAATAGCATCACGCTCGCGGCGCCTTTACTCCATGGCACCGGCACGCCGGACGGTGGCCTCACCAAGTTGGGCACCGGGACCGTGGCTTTGAACGGGGCCGATACTTATACCGGCCCCACCACCATCACCGCTGGCACATTGGCTCTCGGCGCGTCCGGTTCACTGGCCAACAGCGGCAATATTGTTATCAGCGGTGGAGCGATCTTCGATGTCACCGCCACAAGCGGTTTCAATTTGGTCGTCAATCAGTCTTTGGGGAATAGCACCTCGCCCGGCCTGATCAACGGCAATGTGAACACTGGCCCGGGCACTGTCTCTCTGGTTTATTCCAACAGCAGCCCCTCCCTGACAATTGCCAATGGCACTTTGACCCTGGCGGGCGGCACCTACTTTAATATTAACAACCCGGGCTCCGCTCTTGGCCTGGGCACGTATTTGCTCATCACCAACGACCTGAGCGGGACCGGCTTCATCACCGGCCAGACCCCGACGAATGTCACCGTGACCGGCAACGGCCTGGTGACCAACACGTATCCTACCCTGCAAATCACGAACGGAGCCGTCTATCTCGCAATCGCCACTGGCTCAATTACCAATCCTGTGGTTTATCCGCCCGTGGTGGCTTTCCCAGGTGCGCAGGGGTATGGTGCCAATGCGACCGGCGGACGGGGCGGGTCAGTTTATCATGTGACCACACTGGCGGATAGTGGACCGGGCTCCTTCCGGGACGCCGTGAGCCGGGGCGGGCGAACCGTCGTTTTCGATGTGGGGGGCTATATCAATTTGTACTCAGCGGTGTCCGCCGCCAGTGGCCTGACCATTGCCGGCCAGACGGCTCCGGGCGGTGGCATCGGTTTGATGGGCAATGAATTGTCCTTTTACGGCAAGAACAATATTATCTGCCGCTTTCTGCGCGTCCGCCAGGGCGGCACCAGCACCGGTTCTAGCGGCATCAATATCGGTTCCGGCAACGGCTATGCGAGCAATATGATTTTCGACCACACCTCGGTGGAATTTGGCCAGTGGGACAGCTTTGATGCCGTTCATACCACCGACTTTACGATTCAATACTGCATTATCGCTGATCCTATCAACCAGCAGTTCGGGGCGCACGTCGAGGGGGGGAATGCCTCCTATTTCAACAATTTGTGGGTCAATGCTCATAATCGCCAGCCGCTCGCCAAAGCCAGCACGGTTTACGTCAATAACGTGATCTACGACTTCCAGGCAGGTTATACCGTTGCGAACACCGCCGGGCATTTTAGTCATGACATTGTTAATAATTATTTTATCACGGGCCCATCGAGCACCAGTCCGAACAGTGACTTCTTCCAGTTTAATAATAACCAGACGATTTATGCGGTCGGCAACATGCTTGACAGCAGCCGCGATGGCGTCTTGAATGGCGGGCCTTCCGAACCGGGGAGTGGCATCGTCGCCGCCACTCCCTGGTCGCCGGTCACCGCCAACTTCCCCACGGTTTCTGCACAAACTGCCTACCGCATCGACGTCTCGAGCGCGGGCGCGCTGCCGTCCGACCTTCTGGATGCCCAGGTCATCAGCCAGGTGACCTCCCTGGGCACGGCGGGCCGGATAATCGTCAGCCCGGCCGACACCGGCCTGCCCAACAATGGTTATGGCACCATTAACGGCGGTACTGCGCCGGCGGATTCCGATCAGGACGGCATGCCGGACGTTTGGGAAATGGCGACGGGCTCCAATCCCCATGCTGCCGACAACAATGTGGTGGCCCCCAATGGCTACACGTTGTTAGAAAACTATCTTGCATGGCTGGCCGCACCCCACGCGTTTGTGCAAACCAATGCCACCGATCTTGACCTCTGGCCTTACACCCTGGGCTTTACCAACGGGGCCCTTTACATGCTTTCCGCGCCATTTAATGGGACGGTAACGATTACCAACCGCCACTTTGCGCATTTTGCCCCGGCCGCCGGTTTCACCGGCTTGGCCGGCTTTACCTTTGCGGTTGCGGACCCCGACGGCACCGCCATGACCAATAGCATGGGCCTGCTGGTAACCATGTTGTATACCTCGAAAAACCTCGTCTGGCAAGGGGACGGCAATGCCAATGTTTGGGACACCACCAACACGCCCGACTGGCTGGACGGCAGTGATTCATCCGTATTCACCAGCGGGGACAATGTGACCTTTGACAATTCCGGCCTGGCCAGTCCGGCAATCAATCTTACCAGCACGGTCGCCCCCGGCGGAGTGTTGGTAGACGCAAACCAGGACTATACGTTTAGTGGCAGCGGCAGCATTTCCGGAAATGGTGGCCTGACCAAGTCCGGCGCGGGCACGCTGACGCTGAATAACAACAATAATTTCATCGGGCCGGTCAATTTAAATGCGGGCACCCTCCAGTTGAACGACGGGGGCACCCTCGGCGGGGGGACGATCAACCTGCAATCCGGCACCCTGGTGAATAATTATTCGGCGGGGAATTATCTTAACCTGGTGAATCCGCTTGTGGTGCCGACTAACGGGTTTGCCACGATCAATCTGGGCTACGATATCAACCTCACCGGCACCCTCACCGGAGCTGGCACTCTCAACTTGAACGTGCAGAGTGGCGGGGCCACCGACCAATACAAAGGCAATGGCAGCGGGTTTGCCGGGACGATCAATCTGCTCGGTGCCGGCGGCTTGCGCCTGGTGGCTAATGGCGGGGCTTTTAGTGGTTTTAATAATGCATTGACGATCATTAACGCGCCCGTTGCCCTGGGCTTTTACGACAATTCCGGCGGCAACACCTATTATTTCGGCGCCTTGTCCGGCAATAATCCGGCGGCGGCGCTGTATGATTACTATGCCGGTGCGCCCACCTTGCAAATTGGCGCGTTGAACCTGAACACGACTTTTGCGGGTCAATTCCAAACCTCGGTGAACCTGGTCAAAATTGGGGCGGGCACCCTTACTTTAAGCGGTGCGAGCACACATACGGGCACCACCACGGTCAGCAGCGGCACCCTGGCGGTGACCGGCAGTTTCAGCAGCAGTCCGGTCACGGTCAACAGCGGGGCCACGCTGGCGGGCAATGGCGTGCTCGGTAATGGTCTTGCCGTCCTTTCCGGCGGCACGCTTGCCCCCGGTGCGGGGCCCGGCGGTTTCGGCACGTTGACGGTGAGCAATAGTCTATCGTTGGCCTCTCCGCAATTGGATTTCGACCTGTCCAGTTCCCCCGCTGGCGGCAATGACTCGCTCTGGCTGCCCGGAGCCACCCTCACCCAAAGCGGGGTTCAGACCTACCACTTCAATCTTCTCAATAACGCCGTGGGGGCTGGGGTTTACACCTTGATTGGCGGGGCCGCAGCCAACAACAGTGGCGGCAGTTTCGCCACCGATTTGCCCGCCACCACGCGGCAGACTTTCACCCTCCAGAACACATCGGCAGGGGTGCAACTGGCGGTCACTGGAAACGCCGGCTCCCTCTTGTGGCGGGGTGCCAATGGCAGCAGCTGGGATCCCGCCACCACGCCCAATTGGTTGAATGGCATTGGGGTGGATGTGTTTTACAACCTGGATGCGGTTCGCTTCGATGACACTTCCACCAATGGCAATGTTACGATCAGTGGGGTGGTGCAGCCGGCAGCAGTTCTGGTGACCAACAATGCCCGGACTTACACCATCGGCGGCGGTGTGCTGGGTGGTTTCGGCAGACTGGTCAAAGCCGGTGCGGGCCAGCTCATCTTGAACTCCAGCAACAGCTATGCGGGGGGCACTTATGTGGCGGGGGGCACGCTGCAACTCGTGAACAACTCCTATGCCAGCGGTCTGGGCCCGATTTTCCTGAATGGGGGCACGTTGTTTTTAAACGGCGTTGGCGCGGGCGCGCTCATCACCGCCACCGGTGCCAGCCAACTGGCAACCTACGGTCAGCCTTATGCCAGTTTTAATCTCCAAGGCGCGGGTTCCCTTAACTTGAACGTTGGTGGAGGCGGCGTGTTTTCGCCCGGCGGCGACTGGAGTGGTTATGCCGGCACGATTTATTTTTCGACGGCCAATGGGATCCAAATTGTGGGGCCCGCAGTGTTCGGCAGCGCCGCCGCCGTATGGGACTTGGGCCCGAACGGCAGTATCTTTAATAAATCGGGCAGTCTCACCAATTACTTGGGTGCTTTGTTTGGCGGCACCAATGCCAGCCTGTCCGGGGCGACCACCGCTCCCGCTGGCCTGACCACATTTGTGGTCGGCGGTGTCAATACCAACAGTGTGTTCCATGGCCTCATTTCCGACGGCGGCGCAGCCCCGGCCGCACTGATTTACAACGGTCCCGGCAGCCTGGCCGTTACCGGCAACAACACCTTCTCTGCTGGCACCACTGTGAATGCTGGCACTCTGCTGGTTAACAACCCGGCGGGGAGTGGAACGGGTTCCGGGCCGGTCAGCATTAATCCGGGTGCCACACTGGGTGGCAATGGCACTATTGGTGGACAGGTGGCCTTGGCCGCCGGGGCCATTCTGGCCCCGGGCCTCAATGGTGCCGGCACCCTGACTGTGACCAATGACCTTGGCTTGAATAACGCCAGCGTGCTCCAATTTCAACTGGGCACGGCCACTGATCGGGTGGCCGTAGCTGGCAACTTGACCTTGGGTGGCACGCTGAATCTCAGCTCAGCCACCGGATTCGGCTCGGGTACCTATACCCTTTTCACTTACGGCGGGGTGCTCAGCCTCGGCACGCTCAACTTCGGCGCGGTTCCGGCCGGGTTCGGCTATACCCTGGACACCTCAGTGGTTGGCCAGGTCAATGTCATGGTCACCGCCCCCCGCTTTGGGACAATGCAGGCCACCGCCAAGGGCTTGGTGCTCAGCGGTTCCGGTGGCACTCCCGGTGCCAATTATTACCTGCTGACTGCCACCAATCTAACCACCCCGCTGCCAGATTGGACGCCGCTGCTGACCAATCAATTCGATGCTGGCGGAAACTTCAGTGTCACCAATGCCATCGCTCCGGCAAACTGGCAGCGATTCTATCGGCTGAAAGTTCCTTGAGTCGCCTTATTATCAAGTGTCAAAAGCGCAGTTTTTGCGCCGGAATTTAATTTATATGCCTGGTTCGAACGCATCCCATACATCAGGAGCAATCCTGGTGAAGTTGCGCTGGATCCGTATTGTGGCTGCGGAACTGCCATGTGTTCTGCCGAAACCTTGAACCCAGTGTGGCCGAAACAAAGGTTTCAAGTATTGACCATTCAATCCGCATCCATACCCGAGGAGGCTCGTGCCTCGCAACTCTGGGCAAACAGGCGCCCTCCCGTTCGGATTAATCGGGCATTCCCCAACTGCTCAATTCATTAGGTCGCTGTCTTCGTTACCGAAAATAAGGAAGAATCGGCCAAGTCATCTTTAATTCCAAGCAAGCCGGGGGTAGTAATAAGCGGTTATCTGGCTGGTTGGAGGAAACGTAACTAGAAAGGCTGGCTTCACCCGAATGAGGGAATTTCAAGTGGATTTGACGTGGATTTTTAACTGCGGAAAAATGGCGACCCTACCGGGAATCGAACCCGGGCTACCTCCGTGAAAGGGAGGTGTCCTAACCGCTAGACCATAGGGTCGCAAAGGGCCTTAAATCATACATGGGTTTTTGCGCTTGTCACTAAAAATTTCACATTTGCTTCAACCTCCCATTTCTCCTAGGCTGGAAGCATTGGCATGAAAATTTTTATTGATGGTAAATTTTGCGACGAATCCGAGGCGAAAATCTCCGTGTTTGACCACGGTTTGCTGTATGGAGACGGCGTTTTTGAAGGCATCCGGGCTTATCATGGCCGGGTGTTTAAATTAAAAGAGCATATTGACCGGCTATTTTATTCGGCCAAGGCGATTTTGCTCGAATTGCCCATGTCGCACGCGGCGCTTATGGCGGCCACGGTGGAAACCTGCCGTCAGAGTGGCATCACGGATGGTTACATCCGCCTGGTGGTCACGCGCGGGGTGGGGACGCTGGGGTTGAATCCCAACCGTTGCAAGAATCCCTCGGTCATCATCATTGCCGATAAAATCCAGGTGTACCCCAAGGAATTGTACGACCGGGGCATGGATATTGTGACGGTGCCGACGGTGCGCAATTTGCACAGCGCGGTGAACCCGGCCATCAAGTCGCTGAATTATTTGAACAACATCCTGGCCAAAATTGAAGCCAACAACGCGGGGGTGGAGGAAGCGGTGATGCTCAATTCGGAGGGGTACGTGGCCGAGGGGACGGCGGACAATATTTTTATTGTCCGGAATGGCGCGCTGTGCACGCCCCCTTTGGCGGCGGGAGCGTTGTATGGTATTACCCGCCAGACGGTTATCGAGCTGGCCGAGGCGGCGGGCAGGAAGGTTACCGAGCCGAATTTGACCCGTTACGACTTGTTTAATGCCGATGAATGTTTCCTGACGGGCACCGGTGCGGAATTGATTCCGGTGGTCAAAATTGACGGCCGGGTGATCGGCACCGGGCAGCCCGGACCGATCACGCGCCAACTCGTTCAAAATTATCATGCCTTGACTAAAACCGTGGGTGAGCCGATATACCCGTAGTCTATGAGCGCCAAAAAAATGTGTTCGGTCTGCAAAGAAAAGCCCGCGACGGTTTTTCTGACCAACATTTCCGCGGATGAAAAAGCCCAGAAGCTGGATTTGTGTGATGACTGTGCCAAGGCCAAGGGCTTGGACACCAATCTGGCCATGTTCCCATTTGCCGACACGATGCTCGGCCTGGGGGCGTCGCAGGAGATTGAATCCGCCGGCGGTGGTGTGGAAATCCGGTGTGTGAAATGCGGTTTCACCCAGGCGGATTTTAAGAAATCCGGCCGGCTGGGTTGTTCGGAATGTTACACCACCTTTGCAGAGGGCCTGGGCGGGTTGCTCAAGACGATGCACAAGGGGACGCGGCACGTGGGCAAAGCGCCGGAGGCATTGCGCGAATCCCGGGACACGGCGGAACGGGTGAAAGCCTTACAGAAAAAACTGGTGAAAGCCATCGATGACGAGAATTTTGAGCTGGCGGCGGAGTTGCGGGATGAAATTAACCGATTGACCCCGCGCCGGACCGCCAAGAGTGCCTGAGTCAGGAACGTACCGTTAACCGGTTATTGCCAAACATAAAAATGCAGATTCATTCATTCCTCTCACCGCCAGCGGAGACTGCGCGGCGGCACGGTCCCAACGACCGGATTGTGATGTCCAGCCGGGTACGGCTGGCTCGTAACATTCGGGATTTTGCGTTCCCGGGCTGGGCGAAAAAGCCGGAGCGCGTGCGGGTGCTGGACGCCATTCGTCCCGCGGTGGAGAGTCTGCCGGAAATGGCAGATGCTTTTTCGGAGGCGATGGATAATTTGGCCGCCCTGGACAAGCAGATTTTGGTGGAGCGCCATCTGATCAGCCGCGAACATGCCGCCAAGACGGCGGGCAGTGGCCTGGTGTTAAATCGCGAGGAGACTTTTTGCGTGATGATCAATGAAGAAGATCATTTGCGCATGCAGGCGCTCCGGCCCGGGCTGCAATTGCGTCAGGCGTGGAATGCGATTGATGCCCTGGACACGGCCCTCGAAAAGAAGCTCGATTATGCGTTCAGTAACGAATTGGGCTATCTGACCGCCTGTCCCACGAATCTAGGCACAGGCATCCGGGTCAGCGCCATGCTGCATCTGCCCGGTTTGGTTTTAGCGGAGCATATCAATCCGATCATACAATCCGTCAATAAACTGGGCCTGGCGGTGCGGGGTTTGTACGGCGAAGGCACCGAAGCGCTGGGCAACGTGTTCCAAGTTTCCAACCAAATGACTTTGGGGGAAAACGAGACAACCATTGTGGAGCGCCTGGAGAAGGTTCTCTCCCAGATTATTGAGCATGAGGAAAATGCCCGGCAGACGCTGATGGAACAAAAGCCCAAGGTGGTTTACAACCATATTGGCCGTGCTTACGGCACGCTCGCGAACGCCCATAGCATCACCTCCAAGGAGACGATGAACTTCCTCTCGCTGTTGCGGTTGGGCGTGGACATGGGGGTGTTTCCGGGCACGGAGCGCTCGCTGGTGGATGAGTTGTTTTTGACGACGCAGCCGGCCCATTTGCAGCGCAAACTTTCGGACAAGCTATCGGCTGAGGAACGGGATATTCTCCGGGCGGACATGTTGCGGGAGAGCTTGAAAAACGTCAGCCGTCCCCTGATCAAAAAAATTGAGCCAAGGGAATTGGACAAACCCACGGATTCGTAGCAAACTATAAGCGTATGAGCGAAGAAGCCATGAGCAATTTCACGCCGCGGGCGCAGCAAGTGCTCGCGCTGGCGCGCAAGGAAGCCGACCGGTTTAATCATAATTTTGTCGGCACGGAACATCTTTTACTCGGCTTGATCAAGCTGGGGCAGGGCGTGGCAGTCAATGTCCTCCAGAAGATGGGGCTTGATTTAGACACCGTCCGCCTGGCGGTGGAAAAGGAAGTGGGCACCGGACCGGATCAGAAATTGGCCGGCAATATTCCCTACACCCCCCGGGTCAAGAAAGTTTTGGCGCTGGCCTCCAAGGAGGCCAAGGCACTGAATCACACCTACGTGGGCACCGAGCACATTTTGCTTGGACTGTTGCGCGAAGGCGATGGGGTGGCGGCCCGGGTGCTGAAGAATCTCGAGATTGATATTGAGCAAACCCGCCAGGAAATCTTAAAGGAACTCGATCCGAATTTCGCCGCGCAGGAAGAACAGGCGGCCGCCGGGGGGGCAGGCGGTGAAGGTGCGGAAAAACCTGCCGCCGATGGCAAAAAGGGCGAGGTCAAAACGCCGGCGCTCAAAGCATTTGGCCGGGATCTCACGGAAATTGCCCGCAAGGGCGACATGGACCCGGTGATCGGGCGCAAACACGAAATTGAACGGGTCATTCAAATTCTTTGCCGGCGCAGCAAAAACAATCCGGTGCTGTTGGGCGAAGCCGGGGTGGGTAAAACCGCCATTGTCGAAGGTCTGGCACAGGAAATCGTCAAGGGCAATGTCCCGGAGATTCTGCGCGAGAAGCGGGTGATTACTTTGGATCTGGCGTTGATGGTGGCGGGGACCAAATATCGCGGCCAGTTCGAGGAGCGCATCAAGGCCGTCATGGATGAAATCCGCCGTGCCAAGAACATCATTCTGTTCATTGACGAACTGCACACTATTGTGGGTGCCGGTTCGGCTGAGGGCACCATGGACGCCTCCAACATTATCAAGCCCGCCTTGTCGCGCGGCGAAATGCAATGCGTGGGAGCGACCACCTTGAATGAGTACCGCAAGTACATCGAGAAGGATGCTGCCTTGGAACGCCGCTTTCAATCGGTCAAAGTGGAGGCCCCTTCCATTGACGATGCCATTGAAATCTTGAAAGGCCTGCGTCACAAATACGAGGAGCATCACAAGGCCGAGTTTACGGACAAGGCGGTCGAAGCGGCCGTGAAACTGTCGGATCGCTATATTCCGGACCGTTTCCTGCCGGATAAGGCGATTGATGTGCTGGACGAGGCGGGTTCCCGCGCCCGCATCACCACGATGACGCGTCCTCCGGAGGTCAAATTAATCGAAGCGGAAATTGAGGACGTGAAGGTTCGCAAGGAGCGCGCCATCAAAAATCAGGATTTTGAAGGCGCCGCCGCCATGCGCGACAAGGAAAAGCAGGCGAAGGAAAAGTTGGAAAAGCTGCTCACCGACTGGCGGGCGGCGGGCGAGGAAAAGCGCATTCGTGTGGACGAAGAGGAAATTCTGCACGTGGTTTCCAAATGGACCGGCGTGCCGCTTCAGCGCATGGGGCAGGGCGAGATGCAACGTCTGCTCACGGTGGAGAAGGAAATGGAAAAGGTGGTCATTGGGCAGCACGATGCCGTGACCTCCATTTGCAAGGCCTTGCGCCGCTCCCGGGCTGACCTCAAGGATCCGCGCCGTCCCATTGGTTGCTTCCTGCTGCTCGGCCCCACGGGGGTGGGCAAAACCCTGCTGGCCCGCACGCTGGCGGAGAACATGTTTGGGGATGCGAAATCGCTGATTCAACTCGACATGAGCGAGTACATGGAGAAATTCAATGTGTCCCGGCTCGTGGGCTCCCCGCCTGGATATGTCGGGTACGAGGAAGGCGGCCAGTTGACCGAAAAAGTTCGCCGCAACCCATACTCTGTGGTGCTCTTCGACGAAATCGAAAAAGCGCATCCGGATGTTTGGAACATGCTGTTGCAGATTTTGGAAGAGGGCAAGCTGACGGACAGTGTCGGCCGGATTGTGAACTTCCGGAACGCCATCATTTTGATGACCTCCAACGTGGGTTCGGACACCATCAAAAAGCAATCCACCATGGGCTTCTCCACCATCACGGATGAGAGCACCTATGAGCGGATGCGGGAAAAGATCATCGACGAATCGAAGCGTGTGTTCCGGCCGGAATTCCTGAACC
Source organism: uncultured Verrucomicrobia subdivision 3 bacterium (assembly GCA_903936645.1). Lineage (GTDB taxonomy): Bacteria > Verrucomicrobiota > Verrucomicrobiia > Limisphaerales > UBA11358 > UBA11358. The sequence goes on along the minus strand of CAIZWI010000443.1, from coordinate 22,019 downwards.
GATTGGACGATATCATCGTGTTCCATTCCTTCACGAAGGCCGATCTCATTCAAATTCTCACGCTGGAAGTGGACAAGGTCATTGAACGCCTCCGGCACAAGAACCTGCACTTGAACCTGGACGACAAAGCCAAGGACTTTCTGGTGGAAAAGGGTTACGACCCGCAATACGGTGCCCGGCCCATGCGGCGGGCGGTGGAGCGGTACTTCGAAGACCCGCTTGCCGAGGAAATCCTCAAGGGCGTGCTGCACGAAGGTGACCTGATCACGGTTACCATGGACAATGACAAGCTCGTGTTCCAGCAACCGACCGCCACCGAAGGGGCCGTGGCCAGTTAAACTGGCAATCATAATACCCGCCCCGGCCGTTCAGGCCGGGGCTTTTTTATTTTGCTGAAGGCCCGCCAGACATTGGTCGGGGCCAAAGTCATAAAGGATTGGCGGCGCGCGGCACTCCAAAAATCCACGGCGCAACCACTGGCATTTCTCCTGCATGGCTCCGACTGAGCAATGCAGGTTACATTTCAGCGAAATGGCTTTGGATAGGTTAAAACTATTTTGCGCTCCCTCCGGGATTTGATATTTTATTGGTCATGCTTTTTGCTTTTACCAAATACCATGCGCTGGGCAACGATTACATTGTGATCGACCCGCAGGACCTGCCGGCTCCGCTGACGGTGGAGCAAGTACGCACCATCTGCCATCGTAATTTTGGCATTGGCTCCGACGGTATTCTCCTGGGGCCGCTCCCGGCGGCCAACGCGCAGTTTGGTTTGAAAATTTATAACCCTGATGGGAGCGAGGCGGAAAAAAGCGGCAATGGCCTGCGGATTTTCTCCCGCTATTTATGGGATCGCAAGCTGGTGGGGCATGATGAATTCACCATCCAGACTGCCGGCGGTCTGGTGCGCGCCACGGTGTTTTCCGGCGGCAGTTCAGTCCAGGTGGAGATGGGCACTGTAAGCTTTTGGAGTGACAAAATCCCCGTGGTGGGTCCGTCCCGGGAAGTGATTAATGAACCGATTATCGTCGATGGACGGGAATTCACCTTCTGTGCGGCCACCATTGGCAACCCGCATTGTGTGGTGCCGTTGCCAGAAATCAGCTCCGCGCTGGCGCATCGCTTTGGTCCCCATTTGGAAAAGCATCCGTTTTTCCCCCGCAAGACGAATGTGCAATTCATGAAAGTGCTGGACCGGGCCAATATCCAAATCGAGATTTGGGAGCGTGGGGCCGGGTATACGCTGGCCAGCGGCAGCAGCAGCAGTGCCGCCGCCTCGGTGGCGCACAAACTGGGTTTGTGTGACCGGCAGATTTCCGTGCACATGCCCGGCGGGGTGATCGCCATCGATATTGGCGAAGGCTTTGCTGTCCGCATGACGGGCGGCGTGACCCGCGTGGCCGAGGGGGTTATGGCCCCTGAAATGGTGCAGCAAGTGTTAGCGGGCTGAGGCGGTAAGCTGAGAAAATCCTGCCGGCAATCCACGCGGCTTGGATGCGTTTCTAAACGATGCCCACGTTACGGGTGGGTGGGGCTGGGTTTTTTTACCAAGCGACCAAGCCGTTCGAGGGGTAAATTCATTTCCCTGGCACTTTAGTCTTTCGCCCGTCTTGATTTGCCGTTTTCATCTGTGTCATGTCACGTGACTACATCATGCAACCCTTCCGCCCGCCGGTGGAAGTGCACATTGATTATGCCCGGGAACTCAACCCGCAGCAGCATGCCGCAGTCACCGCTCCGCCCGGCCCGGCCCTGGTGATTGCCGGCGCGGGATCGGGCAAAACGCGCACCCTGACCTTTCGGGTCGCCTATTTGTTGGAACAGGGCATTCCGCCGGACCGCATTCTGCTGCTCACTTTCACGAACAAGGCGGCCGGGGAAATGATGCGGCGGGTTACCGAGTTGCTGGGCCAGGCGCAACCGATGCTGTGGGGCGGCACGTTCCATTCCATCGGGGCCCGGATTTTGCGGACGCACGCCGAGGTTCTGGGGTTTCAGCGCGACTTCACCATCCTGGACCGCGATGACGCGCGGGATCTGGTCAAAGCCTGTGTGGCCGAGGCGGGGATTGACGTAAAGGCGACCAAATTTCCCAAGCCGGATGTGCTGGTGGAAATTTTTTCCCTGGCGGGGAATACCCACCGGACGATCACCGAATTGATTGATTCCCAGTACGGCTATTTCGCGGAACACCTGGAAAAAATCGATCTGCTGGCCAAAAAATACGTGGCCCGCAAAAAAGCCGCCAACAGCATGGATTTTGACGACCTGCTGCAACTCTGGTTGAAACTATTGCAGGAGCACGCCGAAATCCGGGAACATTATCAGCGGCGGTTTCAGTTCATTCTGGTGGACGAATACCAGGACACCAACAAGCTCCAGAGTGATTTGATCGACCTGCTGGCGGCACGAAGCAAAAATGTGATGGTGGTGGGCGACGATGCCCAAAGCATCTATGCCTGGCGGGGGGCGAATTTCCTTAACATCATCAAATTTCCGGACCGTTATCCGGGGGCCAAGATCTACAAGATCGAGACCAATTATCGCAGCACCCCGGAGATTCTGGAGCTGGCGAATGCGGTGATCGCGGGCAACAGCCGGCAATTTGCCAAGGAACTGGCCCCGGCACGCCCCACGGGCTTGAAACCAGCGCTGGTGGCTTGTACCGACACCACCCAGCAATCGGCCTTTATTGCCCAGCGCATCGGCGAGCTGCACGAGGAAGGGACGAGCCTGAATGAAATTGCCGTGCTGTACCGCTCGCATTTTCATGCGCTGGAATTGCAACTGGAATTCACGCGGCGGCAAATTCCCTTCACCATCACCAGTGGCATTCGCTTTTTTGAGCAGGCCCATATCAAGGATGCGACCGCTTACTTGAAGTTTGTCGCCAACCCGCGCGATGAAATCAGTTTCAAGCGGCTGGTCCAGCTCATGCCGGGGATTGCGGCCAAGGGGGCGGACAAATTATGGGCGGCTTATCAAAGCCGGTTGCCCCAAGCGCCCGGGGAACTGACGGAGGCGCCGCCGGGACTGGCATTGCCCTCCGCCGGCCCGGCCAGCATCGCCACGGCCCTCCAGGCATGTGCCAAGAGCGTGCCGGCCAAGGCGGCGGTCGCCTGGGCCCAGTGGGTGGCCACCATCGCCCAGTTGGAAGCCCCGGCGGTCCGTAAAAGCCCGGCCAAAATGCTGCAACTGGTGCTGGACGCCGGCTACGAGGATTATTTGAAGGCCAATTTTGATAATTACAGTTCCCGGCTGGATGATCTCGAACAACTCGCGTTATTTGCCAAAGACCTGGGCACTGTGGACGACTTTCTCACCCAGCTCGCGCTCCTCACCAATGTGGAAGCCGAGGACGACAAGCGGGCCAATGCCGATGAGCCGCGCATCCGGCTCTCCACGATTCATCAGGCCAAGGGACTGGAGTTCGGGGTGGTCTTTGTGATAATGCTGTGTGACGGCTTGTTTCCCTCCCACCGTGCCATGGAAGGCGGGGAAGGGGAGGAGGAGGAGCGCCGCCTGTTTTATGTGGCCGTGACCCGGGCCAAGGATGAGCTGTATCTGAGCTACCCCTTTATGCGCGGCGGTTTTGGGGACGCGGGAGATACGATGCAAACGCCCTCCCGGTTCATCAATGAAATTCCCCGGGAGTTGATCAATGAATGGAATTTGCGGGCGAATTATTACTGAACTTATTTACTGATACCCCGTTCGCTGGCGCGCACAAATTCAATTAGATGGGCAATTTCCGGCAACGGCGGCAGTTCGGCCGCAATGCGGGCCAGGGCGTTGGGGATGGACAGGCCGCCGCGAAATAAAATTTTGTAGGCCGCTTTCATGGCCGTTTGGGCCGCCTCGCTGACCCCGTGGCGTTCCATGCCGACTTTGTTAATGGTGCGCGTTTCCGCCGGGTTGCCATCGGCGATCATGAAGGGGGGCACATCCTGCACCACTTTGGAACAGCCGCCAATCATGGCAAATTTGCCAATGCGACAAAATTGATGGACGGCGGCCAGGCCGCCAATCACCGCATGGTCCCCGACCGTCACATGACCGGCCAGCGTCGCCACGTTGGACATGATCACCTGGTTGCCCAGCGTGACATTGTGCGCCAGGTGGCAATAAGCCAGGATGTGGTTGCGCGAGCCGACGGTGGTCACCTCGCCATCGCTGGTGGCGCTATGGATGGTGACGTATTCGCGAAAGGTGTTGCCGTCGCCAATCTCGGTCCGGGTAAGACCGCCTTTCCATTTAAGATCCTGCGTTTTAAGGCCGATGCTGGCGAACGGGAAAATTTCATTTTCGTTGCCCAGGCGGGTATGGCCGTCAATGACCACATGGGAATGCAGATGGCAGCGGTCACCCAAAGTAACGTGCTCACCAATAATGCAATAGGGTCCGATTTGGCAATCCGTCCCAATTTGGGCTCGGGGATGAATAATGGCGGTGGGATGATGCATGAATATTTCGGGAAATCAAAGTTCGCGAATCATAAAGGTGACCTCAGCCTCACTGACGATGTCTCCGGCCACTTTGCAAATGCCCTTGGCTTTGCCAATTTTACCGCGAACCTTGGTCAACTCGACTTCGATGATCAACACGTCACCTGGCACCACCGGTTTGCGCCATTTAACTTCCTCGGCTGACATGAAATAAGCCACTTGATTTACCGTCTCACCCTTTTTAATCAAAACGATGCCGGCCACCTGGGCGATGGCCTCCAATTGCAACACGCCGGGCATGATCGGATGGCCCGGGAAATGCCCTTCGAAAAAGGGCTCGTTCATGGATACGTTTTTGACAGCAACGATCTTATTGCCCTCAATTTTTAATACCCGGTCCACGAGCAAGAAAGGCGGCCGATGGGGCAGCATTTTCATGATCTGCTCAATGTTCATGGCACCATCCTCAGCCGCGGGGGTTTCCGGCACCGCGATTTTGGCCGGCGGGGGGGCGAACGTCTGGGCCGCCCGCAAAGGCTTGTTCATCTGGGCCACGATCAGCCGGGCAAATTCACAGTTAGCTCCATGGCTTGGTTTAACGGCGATCAAATGGCCGCGCACGGGCCGGCCGGTCAGGGACAGGTCCCCCAGGATATCGAGCATCTTATGACGCACAAATTCCTCAGGGTAACGAAGCGGTTCGGTGGTTAGCACGGCGTCGTCGCGGATCACCACGGCGTTTTCCAAGCTACCCCCTTTGATCAGCCCGTTTTTAATGAGGTACTCAATTTCCTCAAAAAAACAGAACGTGCGGGCGTGGGCCAGTTCCTTCTCCCACGTTTGGGGCGTGACTTCGGTGCTGTAAAATTGCGTGAAACGCCCTTGTTTGTCGGCGCTGGTGCAGGTGATCTTAAACGACTCGTCAGGAAAGAGCGTCATGACGGTCTCGCCCAGGCGCAATTCAATTGGTTCGGTGGGCGTATAAAATTCCCGCTTTTCGGGCAAGGCCGTAATGCCGACCCCCTGGATTAGCTTGCAAAATTCCCGCGAGCTGCCATCGGCAATCGGGGGTTCATTGGCGTCCAGTTCAATAATGGCATTGTCGATGCCATAACCTGCGAGGGCGGCGAGCACGTGTTCGACGGTGTGAATTTTAACATTACCTTTCGCGATGGTCGTCGAACGGTTGGTTTCACTCACGTTTTCCACCCGGGCTTCAATTTCCGGTTTCCCTTCCAAATCCACCCGACGGAAGCGCACCCCGCTGTTGGCGGGGGCGGGCAGGATGGTCATGTTCACCCGGTTGCCACTATGGAGGCCAATACCGGAAAAGCTGGCGGAACGATTAAGCGTCTGCTGATTGAGCACTGGGAGATTAGACCAAATCCGAGGCCGGATTGGCAAGTCCAGTTACAACCCGGCGGCGGGCGGAGCCCGTTGATCGGGATCACGTCAGCGGCCGTTTTATGGGATGAAATATAAGTGGTTATTATGCAAGGTCGGAAGTCACCCATTGACAAAGTTACCCCTCCCAGTCAGTGTTAGTAGGCACGATGGATCCGAAAATGTATGGCCACCCGCCTTTGTTTCGGGCACAACACTGGATGCGAGAGGGGCTAGAGCAAGCGATGATGCAACCTGGCACGATCCCCCGGATTAAATGAAATATTCTTTTATACTGCTGACAGTGCTTGGTTTATTGGCGACAGCGCATGGCACCCTGGCTGGGTCCTTGGCGGTGGGGGATTTGGTGCCGGTCATTTCCGCTGCGGATCAAAACGGCAAGCCGTTTGTTTCCACGAATCATTACCAATTTCTCCTGATCGCGACCGAAATGGCCGCCGCCAAAGCGGCGAATCAAAAACTGGCGGAACAGGGAGCGGGCTTTTTGGAGGTGCACCACGCCGCCTGGTTGCTGGACATTCACTCCATGCCGGCCATTGCCCGCTTCTTTGCATTTCCCAAATTACGAAAATACCCGCAGCGCATGATTCTTGTGGACCGCGCCGAAATACTGGCTGGATTTCCCGCTCAGGCGGGGCGGGTGACAGTGGTGGCGGTGACCCCTGACCAGCACATTCGGAGCTTTAGTTTTTGGGATCCGGACGCCACGCCATTAGCCAGGTGCTTTCCTTGAGGGTTTTGCATTGAGGCAGGCCGCTCTGGTGATGGATGGTGGCCGCTTTACCGTTCCCAATCATTTTGTCAAAGCGGCCAGGCAATTTAGTTGTTTAGGTTATTAGGCGAGGACAACCTTCAGAATATAGATTCAGTTACCCGGTCGCAGGGATTCCTTGGTTTGGCCGATGGTCCGTTCAATTCCCCTTGTTTCCCGGCGATGGCTGACCTAGAATTTTTTCAATCCATTGGCGGCCCGTCGAGCTGGTCCAAAGATCAGGTCGTGGAGTGAAACAATTTTGGCCGCCTGGGAGAAGCATTTTTAAACATGAGCACGACGCGTGGGATTTATATTGGGACGGACAGCGGCGCCACCACCTCCAAAGTGGGCGCGGTTTGGGCGGATGGCAAAACCGTTTCGACCAAACTATTGCAGCGGCCAACCAATTCCCAAAATGGACCGGCGACGGTTGTGCAAGGCTGGGTCGATGCCATCGCGGATTATCTCAAGCAACATCAATTGAACTGGGATGCCGTGCAGGGCGTGGGATTGGCCATCCCGGGACCTTACGAGAGTTATGGAGTCCTGGCCAAGTCGGCCAATCTGCCGGCCAGTTTCGTGGGTTGGAATGTGCACCACGATTATAGCCAAGCGCTCGCCAAGGCCAGCGGAAGGTCCATTCCTTTGGTGGTGGGCAACGATGGCATGTTGGGTGGGGTGGCCGAGGCGGCCAAGGTGCGCGGCTCGCAAAGGTGCTCGGTGTTAATGCTGGCCCCGGGTTCGGGACTGGGCAGTGCTTACATCGATGCCAATGGATTGCCGCTTCAGGGTGACACTCTGGCGGGAATGGAAACGGCCCACATGCCAGCGCCCTTGCAATTGTTGAATATGAAGCCGCTGCCCTGTGGATGCGGGCGCACCTGGGGCTGCATCGAACCTTACACGACCATTTCAGGACTGCCTTACTTGCTGGCTGACAAGCTCACGCAATACCCGGATCATGATCTGGCCAAATCCACTGCCACGCCGAAGGAGAAAGTGCTGTCCTTGCGTGGCCTCGCACAAAAGGGCGATCCGCTGGCGGTGGCAATTTTTGATTTTCAGGCCAAGGCCATGGGCGTGCATGTGGCCAATCTATGCCTGGCTCTGGACCCGCATTATGTCGTGATCGGTGGCGGCTTGATGGATCATGAATCCACCACCCCCGAATTCCGGGACCGCTATTTGGGCATCATCCGGGAAACGGCAAACCAGTTCATTTGGCCAGTGCAGCGGGAGCACCTTAAAATCGTTTCCGCCTCGCTGGGGGACCTTTCGCAATCCATCGGCGCGGCCCTGGCTGCGTTATATCAAGCGCAGAAGGCCTGACGGCATAATTTGAGAAGGCAACCTGCTCGGTAATTGGGCAGGCTAATGAGGCTTTGGACGGTATGTTAGGGCGCTCGGGGAATTAGTCCTCGTGGTCAAACACGTAGGTATTGGCGTCCTGCTTCAAGATCAAACGCTGGCCGTCGGTGGAGCCAGTAAAGGTTTTATTGTCAGTGCCATTGGACAGGGTGAAGGTGTAATTGGTGCCATCATTGGTCCAAGGGCCTTTATAATTGATGGTTTCCATGGGCTGGCCGGGCTGGGGATTAGGGTTGGGATGCGGCCAATATTTGAGGTAAGCCTGGTTGTCACCGGCCACGATGAGGATGGTGTCGGCGTAGGCTGACGTCATCCAGGCGCGGGCCCAACGCATCTCAGCCGAGGTGATTTTCGGCTGGGTCAGGCGGAGGTAGGCGAAGCTGACGCGCACATCAAAATCCCAATGGCCCAAGATTGGCTGGGGATCGTATTTGGGCGACTTCCCGGTTCTTAGATAGGTATCCAGATCCTCCAGATTTGGTTGGACGATGCCCCATACGGTTTTGAGGAGGTCGTTGTTATTGATTAGGTTTTGGACGTTGGGTTGGTTGAGCAACTCGCCCATGGGAATGTGCGTGGCCCAAGCGTTGGTGAATTGTGCGTCCGCCGCCAAGGCTTGCAAATCGTCCCGTTCGACGAGGGAGAGGAACATGGGATAACGGGCCAGGCGCGCGCTGAGGCCTGGGTTCTGGCAGATCAAGCCGGCGAGGTTGGCGACTCGGTAGTAATTCTCCGGCAGGGTGCCCACCGCGCTTGCCGTGCTGGCCAGTCCGGTACTGGTGGCGTCCTGGCCCAAGTGATTAATCAGGCGGGTGGAGAACGACTCAGAATCGGAGGCCGCCACTTGGACGGTCCAGAAACTTAAATTAAAAATGACGAAGGTAATCAGTACCAGGTAAGCCGCGCCATTGAGGACGCCCACACAGGCCCCCAAACGGTGATTCAGGCGGGTCCAAATTGAGAGTTCCAGTTCCCCGACGTGGTGTTTGTGATGGACTTCCGATTTGCGATGGAAATAGGCACCGGCCATTTTGAAAACGGTGAGCACCAAGGGAAAGGCAATGATGGGCGCAACCATCCAAGCCATGGTTTCATTAGGAAAACCCACATGGGTGAGCAATGGCTTGAGCAAATGGCCCAAGGGGCCGGCGAGCAATGCCGCGAAAATAATGCCCACGAAGGAGAAGGAGGCCCGAATCACCCCCTGGCGATAACCCATTCCCACCGTTGAACCTACCAGCACCAATGTCAGAATCCAAATGGTCATGTCTACAGTTAAAAATATTCTCTTAAAAAAGCACGCAGAAAATGCTAATCTTTCTCCCTTGAAGATATCGATCATTGTCCCGGCATTCAATGAAGAACGCTTGCTGGCCGTTTCACTGGCTAAAATCCAGGCGGCGGCGGCGGCGTTTTCCCGTCGTGGTTGGGGGGTGGAACTCATTGTGTGCGATAACAATTCCACGGATCAAACGTCCGTCATCGCCGCCGCTGCGGGGGCCAGGGTTGTGTTTGAGCCCATTAATCAAATCGCCCGGGCCCGGAATTGCGGGGCGGCCGCGGCCACCGGCGACTGGCTGGTGTTTGTGGATGCGGATTCGCATCCGAGTGAGGAACTGCTGGACGACGTCGCGGAAGCAATCCTTGCGGGGCGCTGCCTGGCCGGGGGCAGTACCATCCGCCTCGACGAACGTCTGCTGGTGCCCAGCTTAGTCACGCGATTCTGGAACTTGAGTAGCCGGTTGGGGCGGTTGATGGCAGGTTCATTTATTTTTTGTGAAACGTCAGCCTTCCGGCAACTGGGCGGGTTTAGCCATGAATTGTTTGCGGCGGAAGAACTGGAGCTCAGCCAGCGTTTCAAACGCCTGGCAAAGCAGGCAGGGCGCACGGTAGTGATCCTGCATCGGCACCCGTTGGTGACTTCCGCGCGCAAAGTGCATTTGTACACCGCCCGGGAGCATTTGGGCTTTATGTGGCGGGCGATTTTTCGCCAGCGGCAGGCCTTGGGCAGTCGGCAGGCGGCTTATTTGTGGTATGATGGGCGGAGGTAGGGCGGGGAATGGATGAGGCTTCTGGCTCAGGGCGGCGGGGCTTTAAGCGGAGAAATTTCAATGCTCAGACATTATAAAGTTCGAGCTTTAGGGTCGTGGGGGTATGCGGGTGATTACGGCTTGGCAAACGGCGGCGGCGGCGTGGGGGCGGCCCAGGTCTTTGGCGGCTTTCGCCATTTCAGCCAGTTTTTTCGAGCCCAGCAATTGGGTGATCCGAAAGGAGAGGTCTTCGATACGGTTTACTTTTACGGCGGCACCCTGCTCGAGCAGGAAATCACTGTTGGCGGCTTCTTGACCGGGGATGGGGTGTAAAATAAAGAGCGGCCGGCCCATCGCGAGCGCTTCGGAAGAGGTAAGACCGCCAGGTTTGGTAATAATCAAATCAGCAACCGCCATGAGCTCGTGCATGTTTTTGGAAAAACCAAGAACATGGGTGGGGTGCTGGCGATCCTGGGTGGCTAATTGGCTGCGTAATTTTTTATTCCGACCGGCCACCACCAAGGTTTGAAACTGGCCGGGAACTTTATCCAACTCGGCGAGTATTTCGGCCACAGGGCCCATGCCAAAGCCGCCGCCCAATACCAGCAAGACGGGTTGGTCATCCCGCAAGCCATAGTGCTGCCGGACGGTTTTGGGTTTTGGCTGAGATAAAAATTTGGCGGCGATGGGAATGCCGGTGGGCATGACGTGGTCGGCGGCAGCTCCCCGTGCCACGAGCCGGGCCTTGGTGCCTTCGGTGGCCACGCAATATAAGTCCACACATTCGTCCATCCACAGCGCGTGGGCCTCAAAATCGGTGACAATGCTTACCACCAGTGGCGGCACCGGAAGCACCGATTTCTGGCGCAGCAAGCCCAGTGTTTCGAGGGGAAGATAATGCGTACAGAGAACGACATCCGGCTGGAATTGCTGGAGGTGGCGGATAAATTTTTGACGGGAATGGCTGGGGAAAAGGCGGCGCATCTGGCTCATGGCCCGGGCGACTTTGGGGTGGTCCGTTTTGCCAAAGATCAGGCCCCATAATTCCGGGGCTTTTTCGACCAGGGTCACGTAGCCGTCCTCATGAATTTTTTTATGGAGTGGAGAAAAGAATTTGATGAGATCCAAGCGCTCAACGACGTCCTCCGGATGCGCGGAGCGCCAGGCTTCTTCCAAAGCGGCGGCGGCGGCGACATGGCCGCCACCGGCAGTGACGGTGGCAATTAGAATACGCATGACGTCAAAAGCTAACGCAGCGGCCGGCGCTTGAGAAGCGGTAATTTACGTCAGTCCCTGGCTCGGGGTTTTAGTCTTTGGAGGGGGCTCAGCGCTTGAGGGCAAGGAGTAAAACGCCGGCACCGACGAGTAGGATGCCGGTCCATTCGCGGGCGGAGGGGCGTTCGTGGAGGAAGACAAAAGCGAAGACGGCCACCAAGAGCAGGCTTAACTTGTCCACAGGGGCAACTTTGGAGGCGTCCCCGATTTTTAGGGCGCGAAAATAACACACCCAAGAAGCGCCGGTGGCCAGTCCGGACAGGACGAGAAAAAGCCAGGTTTTGCCGGAGAGTAGCAAGGGATTAGTCCACTTGCCGGCATAAACTACAAATCCGGCCAATGCCAGTAGGATCACCATTGTGCGGATGAGGGTGGCCAGGTCGGAGTCCACACCGGCCAGGCCGATTTTGGCGAAGATGGCCGTCAAGGCGGCAAATCCCGCCGAGCACAGCGCCCAGACTAGCCAGTTGGGATCGTTGGTCATGCAGGTGATGCCAACCGCCTCAAACGCCCGTTTTTACGGTCCAGCCGGCTTGTACGAGGGCTTTATAGCCACCCATTACCGAAAGCACGCGGCGGTAACCCATTTGCTGGGCGGCGTCGCACGTGAGGGCGGAGCGGAAGCCGCCGCCACAATACATGAGGATTTCAGTTTGCGGGTCGGGATACAATTTCTCCAAGTCACGCTCCAGGATGCCTTTGCCCAGGTGGACCGCTGCGGCCACATGTCCCGCCTGCCATTCATGGTCCTCGCGCACGTCCAGCAGCACGGCTTGGGGATTTTGGGTCAGGCGGGCGCGGGCCTCGGCCACGCTGATCTCGGTGATGCGGGTTTTGGCCTGATGGGTTAGTTTCAAGAAACCTGGTGAATGATCCATGGGTTGAAAGTAATGGCTTGGCCGGGGCGGTCAACCAAATTTACCGGGAGGTATCGGGCCGGGGGGCTGACGTAATTTATCCCGGTGGTCTGGGGCGGTGGACCGGTTGGGTGAACAATGGCAGGGCGCTAAAAGCGCAGCTGATGGGGGAAAGCGCCCGACCCCGCGAGTTTTTTTGCTTTTTCATTTTCGTGGCTTGCCAATTTTTGGAATTCACATCAGACTATAACTAAAATTTATTAACTAGGAATTAACGATATAAGGAGCACATGAGCAAAGAGGCTAAACTGGAATTGGACGGCAAGGTATATACCCTGCCCACCGTGGAAGGGAGCGAGGGCGAAAAAGCGGTGGATGTTTCGTCGTTACGCGCGACCAGCGGCTATATTACGCTGGATGATGGCTATGGGAACACGGGTTCGTGTTCCAGTAAAATCACGTTCATTGACGGAGATTTGGGCATTCTGCGCTACCGGGGCATCGGGATTGAGGAACTGGCGGAGAAATCCAATTTTATTGAAACGGCTTACCTGTTGATTTACGGCTCGCTGCCAAACGCGGATCAACTACGCACCTTTTCCGATGCGCTCATGGAATTTCAGTTCCTGCATGAGGACATGAAATATCATTTCGAAGGTTTCCCCACGGGGGCGCATCCCATGGCGATTCTCTCCGCGATGATTAATGCGGCCAGTTGTTTTGATGAAAAAATCATGCGCTGGCAGTGGGGGAAAACCAAGGAATTTGACATTGTCGTGGCTAAATTGATCTCGCAAGTCCGCACGATTGCCGCGTATTCCTACCGCAAATCGCATGGTTTGCCGCTGATTTACCCCAAGAAATCTTACAAGTACACGGCTAACTTCCTGCACATGCTCTTTTCCTCGCCTTATGAGGATTATGAAATCAAGCCGGAAGTGGTGAAGGCGCTGGATTTGATTTTCCTCTTGCACGCGGATCACGAGCAAAATTGCTCCACCTCCACCGTGCGCATGGTGGCGTCCAGCCAGGCCAATTTGTTTGCCTCGGCATCGGCCGGGGTTTGCGCTTTGTGGGGCCCGTTGCATGGCGGAGCGAACCAGGCGGTGATTGAAATGCTGGAACAAATTCATAAAGAGGGCGATGATGGTTCCCGCTTTATCGCGGCGGCGAAGGATAAGAATAGTGGCAAAAAGTTGATGGGTTTCGGCCACCGCGTTTATAAGAATTACGATCCCCGGGCGAAAATCATCAAAAAATCCTGCGATCAAGTGCTGGAGAAATTGAAAATTAACGACCCGCTGCTGGATATTGCCAAGCATTTGGAAGAAGCGGCGCTCAAAGATTCCTATTTCGTCGAGCGCAAGTTGTATCCGAACGTGGACTTTTATAGTGGCATCATCATGCGGGCGCTGGAAATTCCCGTGGAAATGTTCCCGGTTATTTTTGCCATTGGCCGCATGCCGGGCTGGATCGCCAACTACAAAGAGATCATGGAAGAACCAAAGAGCCGGATTTACCGTCCCCGGCAGGTTTACGTGGGCCGCACCCTCAATCCTTACGTGCCCCTGGCGGAGCGGAAATAATTTAAATTTAAGTTTGGACTTTAATCGCTGGCTGGGAGCTTAAAAGGGCAGCCGCCCGTAAAGCCATCCCAGCCATTTTTCTGCCTGGTGGGCGGCGAAAAAAATAATCGCCAAACCCACCACCGGGACGAAATCCACTTTGCCCAGTCGCAAGGGAAGCCGGCGCAGCGGCTGGAGGAGCGTGCGGGACGTCGCGTGCACATAATCCCAGAATGGATGTGGGCCGAAATAGATGTAAGTGCTGGCAAAATGCAGCAGAATAAGTCCGCCGAGGACAAATTTCCAAACCACATAACTACCCAGTCCCACCACCACGGCCGATTCCAAGCGCTGGGCGGCGGAAGCCGGCCGGGGAATGAAATGGGTGCGGGATCCCTGGCCCACCGCCAAGCTGGTAAATAGCCAAGTGGCCAGCCACCACAAGAGGGAAGCCAGCAGCAGCGGGAGTAATAGCTTCACCCAGCGCGGCCAGCGATCCACCGCCCCCAACTGAACGCGCACCAGCCGGTGAATAGGGTCGGGACCAGCCAGGATCGACAGGAGCAATAACCAGATGTACACCACGCCCAGGGAAAGCGCAAAACTCAGAAGCGAATAAAGGGAGATGCGGAAAAATAAATCACTCAGGTGGCCATGGAACGGTACCGGAATGGTCACCACGCCAAAATCCAAACGGCCCACCCAGTTGTCCGCTGAACCAATCAACCAATACAGGATGGCGCGAATGATTAAAAGCGAGGCGATGGCTGCCAGCAGATGCCAGCGACGCCACGGGGATGATTGCGCCGGCCGGAGGGTGCCCACCAAGGTGGCCGGGGTGCGCTTGGTTAACGGGTCGTATTGTACGGAACGCCAGCTTAGCCAGAGAAGCAAGCCCGCCAGATTTAAAATGAAATCAATCAGGCCCATCAGAGTTCCGGGCACGCGGCGAAAGAGGCATGTCCTGGCCATACCCCCTTCGCCCGCCACCGGGGCTACATCATTTTCAGCAAGGTGTCAGCCATCTCGCTGGGGGTGACTGCGATGCCGATGCCGGCGGCTTTGAACGCGGCAATTTTGGCCTCGGCCGTGCCTTTGCCACCGCTGACAATGGCACCGGCGTGACCCATGCGGCGTCCGGGGGGGGCGGTGGCCCCGGCGATGAATCCGGCCACCGGTTTTTGACAATTGGCCTTGATCCATTCCGCCGCCTCTTCTTCAGCCGAACCACCGATTTCACCAATCATGATAATGCCACGGGTGTCGGGATCGGCCGTAAATAATTTGATCACATCCAGATGCGAGGTGCCATTGACCGGGTCGCCACCAATGCCCACGCAGGTGGACTGGCCCACGCCGCGGGAGGTTAATTGCCAGACGGCTTCATAAGTTAGTGTGCCGCTGCGGGAGACGACGCCGATGTGGCCTTTTTTGTGAATATAACCGGGGGCGATGCCAATCCGGCAGCCGCCGTGGGAATCCTTGCCTTCACCGGGGGTCACCACGCCGGGGCAGTTGGGACCGATCAGGCGGGTTTTGGTGTTGCCTTGGAAGGCGCGTTTGACGCGCACCATATCGCGCACAGGAATGCCTTCGGTGATGGCCACCACGAGTTCCAGTCCGGCATCCGCGCCTTCCAGAATAGCGTCGGCCGCGAAGGGCGGGGGAACAAACACGGCAGAAGCGGTGGCGCCGGTCTGCTTCACCGCATCGGCAACGGTGTCGAAAATGGGCACCTTGACGCCGGCGTGTTCAAAAAACTGGCCGCCTTTGCCGGGCGTGACACCGGCCACGATGTGGGTGCCGTAATCGATGGAGAGTTGGGCGTGCTTGGCCCCAAAGCTTCCAGTGATGCCCTGGACGAGGACTTTGGTATTGGGAGTGACGAGTATGGACATGATTAATTTAAAATTTAAGATTGTGTCTTAGTAACATTTCTTCGGTTGTTCAGTTTTTTCTTTAATGGCTTGGAGCTGCCGCACTGTCGCCAGAGCGTGGGGCCGGCCCACAGCCTGTTTCGCTGCAATAAGCGCCTTAATTTTCAGTTCATAGCAACTTCCCAAAAGAAACTCAATTCGTTCACTTTTTTGCGGCGCAGCTTCAAAATCACCGATGCCGGCCACCTGACGCAAACAATCCAAGACTGCCACGGCCGTGTTCCCGTGCAGTAAACCGGACGCAACCGCCAACAGCTGCCACGGACTGCGCTTCAAATTATCCTCGATGAGCTACCTGTCCACGCATGCTGCGCAAGTATCCCGCCAAGTCGGACCGGTGTCTGGTGGCAGGACGTCGTTGCCATTCACGTGGGCCAGTATTTCCGCGTCGATCATTTTGCCGTCAGGCGGTTTTCCGCTGATGAATGCACAGGCAGTTGCCATCCGGATCGAAAATCATAGCCATTTGACACACGGGTGTGTCCATGGGCTCGAGGCGAAACTTGACGTTATTGGCCCGGAGATGCGTTACGGCGGCGTCAAAATCGGCGACTTCCAGAGCCACCGAACAACCATCCGGGCTGGGTTTGAAGGCGGGGGAGCAACCGAGCGACAAGGCATGAGGCCCGAATTCGTATTCCACCCACTGGCCCGGTTCGGAATCGTGAACCACGGTGGGTTTCAGGCCCAGCACACCTTCATAAAACGCCCGGGCCCGTGCCATATTGGTAACGGCATAGCAACTGAAAGCGATTTCGGTGACCTGGAGCATGTGCCCGATTATTTCCCGACGGCGGCAACCACTTTTTTGGCCGCATCCGCCATCGAATCGCCGGTGATGATGGCCACGCCAGATTCGGCGAGAGTCTTTTTGCCGGCTGCCACATTGTTGCCTTCCAATCGCACCACGAGGGGGAGTTTAAGTCCGGTTTCTTTGACGGCCGCCACGATGCCCGTGGCGATCACGTTGCAATCCATAATGCCGCCGAAGATGTTTACGAGGATGCCTTTCACGTGGGGGTCGCTCAAAATGATCTTGAACGCGGCGGTGACCTGTTCCTTGCTCGCGCCGCCACCAACATCGAGGAAGTTTGCCGGGTTGCCACCGAAATGCTGGATGATGTCCATGGTGGCCATGGCCAGTCCGGCACCATTCACCAAGCAGGCAATACTGCCATCCAGTTTGATGTAGTTCAGATTGAACTTGCTGGCTTCAATTTCCAAGGGCGCTTCTTCGTTTAAGTCGCGCATTTCTTGAATATCCTTGTGGCGGTACAAGGCATTGTCATCGAGGGAAATCTTGGCATCCAGCGCGAGGACCGTTTCCTTGCCGTCGGCCAGTTCCACCACGGCCAGCGGGTTGAGTTCCACCATGGCCGCGTCAGTTTCCCACCAGGTGGTGTAAACGCCGGTGACCAGTTTGGTCGCGGCATTGAACAAATCTCCCTTGAGTCCGAGCGCCGCGGCGATTTTCCGGGCTTGATAGGGCATGATGCCCACGGCGGGGTCGATGTGTTCTTTAAAAATTTTCTCGGGATGCTTCTCCGCCACTTCCTCGATGTCCATGCCGCCCTCGGTGCTGGCCATGATGAGGGGGCGGGAATTGGCCCGGTCCAGCAGCACGGCGAGATAAAATTCTTGCTTAATCTTCGCGCCGGCGGCCAGCAGCAGGGTTTGCACCAACCGGCCATCGGGGCCGGTTTGCTTGGTCACGAGCACCTGACCGAGCATTTTTTCCGCAATGGCCACCGCCTCATCCACCGAGGCCGTGACTTTCACGCCGCCTTGGAAGCCGGATTTGAACGTGCCTTTGCCTCGGCCACCGGCGTGGATTTGGGATTTGACGACCACGCGGGAGCTGCCGCTGGCGACGATTTTTTCGGCCGCCGGGCGGACCTCGGCGAGGGATTTGGCGGGGATTTCGAGGGATACTGCCACGCCGTATTTGGCAAGTAATTGTTTGGCCTGATATTCGTGAATGTTCATTGCAAAATTCAGGGTCTATTAAAAACAATTGTCGGCAGAAATCAAACTTTTAAGCAAAAACAGTTTTTGGGCAGCCGCGTATTTCCCTTGAATCCCGCGGGTTGGGCGGGCAACTTGCGCTGCCGTGATGAATCGAACTCTGTGCTTTCTGTTGCTCTGGCTGGCCCTGGCGGTCGCCCCGGGGCAGGCGGCGTTCGTGAACGGCCACAGCTATGTGCCGTTGGCGGACTGGGCCCAGGCCAATGGCCTGAAAGTGGCCTGGCTGCGGCGGGGCGATCAAATTGCCGTGGCCAATCACAATCTGCGGGCGATTTTTGTGATCAATTCAGCCGCAGCGGAAATTAACGGGGTGGCGGTCCGCTTGTGCTTTCCCGCTGCCAGCGCCCGGGGCATCCCTTTAATTTCGCAATTAGACGCCGACAAGACCCTCCGGCCATTTTTGTATCCGCCGCGAACTGCGGCTGGCAAACGGATTACCACCATTTGCCTGGATCCGGGGCATGGGGGGCGGGATACCGGCAACCAGGTGGGGGCGCACAGTGAGAAAACTTACACGCTGGCGCTGGCGCAAGAACTCCGGGACCAGTTGCAACTCGCTGGTTTTCAGGTTTTTCTCACGCGCAATGATGACAATTACGTGGAGCTCCCGTTCCGGCCGGCGCAAGCCAACCGGCGGGGGGCGGATTTATTTGTGAGTTTGCATTTCAACGCCACGGAAAATGACCGGCAGGACGTGCAGGGAACGGAGACGTATTGCATTACGCCCGTTGGGGCCAGTTCCTCGAATGCCCAGGGCGAGGGGGCCGGTTATGGTCCCACTTCGGCCAACCACAATGAACAAAAAAGCATTCTGCTCGCGTGGTCGGTGCAGAAAGCGCTGGTTCACCTTTTGGGGGCGCCGGACCGCGCGGTGCGGCGCGCCCGTTATGCGGTGCTGCGTGATGCCATCATGCCAGCGATTTTGGTTGAAGGCGGTTATATGACGCACCCAGTCGAGGGGGCCAGAATTTTCACTTCGGGTTATCGCCGTTTGATGGCCCGGGCGATTGTGCAAGGCATTTTGGCTTACCAAAAAAGCTTGCAGGCCCCGGCCGCCACGATTCCCAGTCATACAAAACATCCAACCCACTCAGTTTATTCCCATTCCCCTCGATGAGCATTGCAACTAAAACTGGCGATGACGGAACCACCGGCCTGATGTATGGTCGCCGGGTGCCCAAAAACCACCGGCGGGTGGAGGCCTGCGGATCGGTCGATGAGCTTAATGCCGCCATCGGTCTCGCCCGGGCCCATGCGACTCGGGATTTTATCCGCCAACCACTCGTGGCCATTCAACAGGATTTGATCATTCTCATGGGCGAGGTGGGGGTTTTATCCGAGGATTTAAAGCGCTATACCACTGCGGGTTATTCCCAGGTCAGCCCGGAAATGACGGCCCGGCTGGACGCCTTGGTGCAGGTGATTGAAGCGCAGAGCATCAGTTTTAAAGGCTGGGCCACCCCCGGGGCCACGCTGGATGCGGCCGCCCTCGACGTGGCCCGCACGGTCTGTCGCCGGGCCGAACGGCGGGTTTACGATTTGACCCAGGCGGGGGAATTGGAAAATCCCGAGGTGGGCATCTTCCTCAACCGGTTGAGCGACCTCCTCTGGCTGCTGGCCCGCTGGTCGGAAACCCAGGCGGGGGTGGCCGGCCAATAAAGCGACCGCTCCCGGGATGAAAACGCCGCCGCGAACGTGACTTCGCGGCGGCGCTTGTTAATCCTTTTAGGACGATTTAGGTCATCCGATATGGTGCCCGGTATTCACGGGTCAAGAGCTTGCTCGCTTCGGCATCGTCGATAATTTTTTCATGCGGCACGCTCCAGCGGATTTTCCGGCCGGTAAGCATGGAGATCAAGCCGAGGTGGCCCGGGGTGGCGGAGTGGTGCGCGGTTTGCACCGGGGCAATGGTTTCTTTGCGTGATTTGATGCAGTCCAGAAAGTTTTGCCAATGATTCACGGCCTGATTATTGGGGTACTCGTAAACTCTGATTTTGGCCTCGCTATCGGGCAGGTTTTTGTACTTTTTCCATTCGGGATTGGAGGCGGCAAAGCCACTGCGATCCACCCAGACCCAGCCATCCGTGCCGATCCACTTCGTGCCACTCTTAATATCATCATGGCCCCCGGACAGGGTGATTAGAATGTCGTCCGGATATTTCATTTCAATGCGATATTTGGTGCAGGTGTTCCACAGGGCCTCCGGGGCCGGGAATACGCCCTGGCCTTCGATTTCCGAGGGGCCGTTGCGGTCAAAGCCAAGACCCCAATGGGCGATATCCAAATGGTGCCCCACCCAGTCCAATAATTGGCCGCCACCGGTGTTGTAATTCCAGCGCCAGTCCATGTGGACGCGTTGCTTGATGTAGGGCTCCATGCGGGCAGGCCCAATCCACGTTTCGTAATCGAGTTCCGGGGGCGGGGCCGTCACGGCAATGTCCCAGGCGGGGGTGCCGGGCAGGATTTTGGTGAAATCATTCGCGAATTCCGGGTAGGCGGCCAGTTTGGCCTTCAGTTCGGGGCCGGTGCCTTTAAAATCATAGTGACCGGAGGGCAGGCCGACTTCGACACGGGTGACTTTGCCGATGAGGCCGTTGCGGACGATTTCCGCTGCTTTGCGAAAGGTCGAACCGGAGCGCTGCCAGGAGCCCGTTTGCCAAATGCAACCGTGTTTTTCGACGGCCCGCACGATGCGCTGCTGTTCATGAATGGTCTTGGCGAGCGGTTTTTCCCCGTAAATATCCAAGCCCTGGCTGGCCGCATGAGTGGAGACGAGTTCGTGCCAGTTATCGGGCACGGCGAGCATGACCGCATCAAGGTCCGTGCGGGCCATCATTTCTTTATAGTCATGATAGGCGGCGCAATCCTTGTTGCCGTATTGCTGGTTAACGGTGTCCACGGCATCCTGCAGCGCATTTTTATCCAAATCGCACGCCGCGATCACCCGGCAGTCACCCAGCGAGAGGAAATTTTTGGTATTGCTCGGGCCCTGCATGCCCCAGCCGACCACGCCGATGTTGATGCGATTGGAGGGACGCGAGGCACGGCCCCGGCCGACGGCACAGCCCGGCACCAACATGGGCAGCACCAGCGCGGCACTGGTGCGGGCGATAAATTTGCGGCGATTCATTTGCGTGTCAGCGTTTTTTTTCATTTAAGCATGGCTTGGATGTAGCGATTTATAACTGAACTAGAGAATGATGCCACCACAAAAGTTTCAAAATGTTTGCGGCATTTGGCAACGGCTTAAAACTGGTCGGTTTTCTCCTTGAACAGCACGTTGAACGTGGTCAAAGAGCCATAACAGCGGGTGATGTATTGTTGCAGCTCCACTTTTTCCCCGTCAGTCAATTGCGCATGCGCATTGAGCTTTTGTTCCAGTACCCGGAGATTATTGCGGACCATCACGATTTTGTGAAAAAAGGTTTCCAAAGGCACCTCTTTGGTTTGCAAGGCCGGATCGGCCGGGTGCAGCACTGCCCGGCCGCCGTGCCAGCGGATGCCAAGTTGTTCCACCACGGTGTCGGGCTTTTCCAAGCCGAGTTGCTGCAACGCCGCCGCCAGGGTGGTTTCGACAAACTGCTTCAAAGGCTGGTTGAGGCCAGCGATGGCCGCCTGGGGCTCGGCTGCCTCCAGGCCGGCTGCTTCCGGGGCAATTGTGCGCTTGCCGTCGGTGAATAAAATGTCGGCGGTAACTTCCGTGATGGCTTTGACGACGCCCAGCCCGTATTGGGGATGGCGCACGTTCATGCCGATTTGCAGGGCTTCAATTTTCATGGGCACCCATTAAGCATCAAGAAGCACGCCGGGCCAAGGGCAAATTCCAGCGGCATTTCCAAGGGGCGTCGCAGGCGGCAAGGGAGCGGCGGCCCCGCAAAAAATAGGTGGCTGCCTGCCGGTCGGCTCGCTAATCTCGGCACTAAATTATGTCCCTTACCGCAACAGCACCCAAAATCATGGTGGTGGATGACACGGTGGCCAATCTGAAATTGCTTGAGGAGATACTGGGCAAGGAGGGCTATGCGGTGCGCACCTTTCCCCTGGGCCGGCTGGCCCTTGCCGCCGCAGCCCAAGAGTTGCCGGATTTGATCCTGCTGGATATCCAAATGCCAGAAATGGATGGTTTTGCGGTCTGTGAGAGTTTTAAAGCCAACCCGGTTACCGCCCCGATTCCCATCGTTTTTATCAGCGGCCAACAGGATACCGCGGACAAAGTACGGGCGTTTACCCTGGGCGGGGTGGATTACGTCACGAAGCCGTTCCACTTTGCCGAAGTGCTGGTCCGGGTGCGCACCCATTTGGAATTGCGCCGGCAGAAACTGGCCTTGCAGGAGAGCTACGAGCGCTTGCAGGAGGTGG
>CAIZWI010000442.1 GCA_903936645.1 uncultured Verrucomicrobia subdivision 3 bacterium | reverse complement strand
GCCGCCGCCGCCAAAGCCGCCGCCACCCCACCAACCACCCCCGCCGCCCCAGCCGCTGCCAGTATAAACACGTCCCCGCCGGGGGCCAAAAATCCGGGCCAGCATCACCACCAAAAAAATCATGCCGAAAATGAGGACCGGTGCGAGGCCCGCCCCCCTCCCGGACCCTTCCTTTTGGTCCGCCGCGGTCTGCCCATTACCCTGGTATTCGCCCTTGGTGGCGGCCAGGATGGCCGTCACCCCCGCCGTGAGGCCGCCATCGTAATCCCCCGTTTTAAATTTGGGGGTGATTTGTTCATCAATAATCCGCTTGCACAGCGCGTCGGGCAGCACGCCTTCCAGACCATAGCCGGTTTGCAAAAACAGTTTGTGACTTTGGACAAACACAAACAGCACCGCGCCATTATTTTTACTTTTTTGACCCACACCCCAGGCGCGAAAGACCCGCACGCAGTAATCCGCGAGGTCTGAATCGGACGGAAACTTGGGGAAGACCGCCACCACGATTTGGTCGGAGCTTTGCCGTTCAAAATCCTCCAGGGTGTGGTTCAGCCGGTCGGCGGTGCTGGCCGAAACCACGTGGGCGTAGTCATTAAAATAGGCCGCGGGGGGCGGCGGCATGACCTCCTGTGCCAGCAACCGGCCGCCGATGAGCAAAGCCAGAATGGCGCCAAGGAGTTTCATGGCTCAGGGTTTGGCGGCGGGGGCGGTTTGGTTGAAGTCGAATTGAACCTTGGGCGGGGTCTCAGACCCGGCCGTGGCGGCAAAATAAGGCTTGGGATTGAAGCTAAACGCCCCGGCATACAGCACGGCGGGAAATGATTTGATCGCCGTGTTATAATCCTGCACGGCGGTGTTGAAGTCTCGGCGTTCCACGCTGATGCGGTTTTCGGTGCCTTCCAGTTGCGCCTGTAAATCGCGAAAATTCTCGGTGGCTTTCAAGTCTGGATACTTCTCGACCACGACCAGCAAACGCGACAGGGCGGAGGAGAGCTGGCCCTGGGCGGCCTCAAAGGCGGCCAGTTTGGCGGGATCGCTGGGCGCGGAATTGGGGTCGAGTTTCACCTGCCCGACCGAGGCGCGGGCCGTGGTGATTTCGGTGAGGGTGGATTTCTCGAAATTCGCCGCGCCGGAAACCGTGGCGACCAGATTGGGGACGAGGTCCGCCCGGCGTTGATACACATTTTGCACCTGGGCCCACTGGCTGTCCACGCCTTGGGAGAGCCGCACGAGGCGGTTGTAGCTGCCGGCTCCCAGCACGACCACCAACAGTACCAACCCCAGCACCGCTCCAAAAATAATCGCGACAATTTTCATAACAATGACAAGTATAACCCGGAATGGGCGGGGAACCATTACAAAATCGGTGGATAAATGGAACCCAGCGCCAGGTTGGCGGAAACTTCAACCGCCCGGTGGCCAGCCATCAGGGTTTGCGCAAGGCGCGGAACCCGGCAATGCCCAGGAAAAGTGCGGCCTGCCCCAGGCATGCAAACAGCCAGCCCCAGCCAAGGTAGAACAAAGTCACCAGGGAAATCGCCACGGACAAGACCGGCCATAACCCACCCGGTGCGTCCTCCAGCTCCGCCGCGCGGTAAAACAACACCGCGAATACGATGATGAAGGCGACGGACGGATAGGGCACGTCCGGGAGTCTACACTCCTTGCTCAGTCCCGCAAGGATTCCATGACCCGCGCCATCTCCAGGGCGGTTTGCGCGGCTTCCAGGCCGCGATTGTGCCGGGGATCCAGGCAGCGTTCGCGGGCCTGGTCGGCATTCTCCAGCAACAGCACTTCGTGTATGACCGGGACCTCATGCTGCACTTGAATGTGCGCCAGGGCATTGCTCACGGCTTCGCCGATGTGCTGGGCGTGGGTGGTGGCACCGCGCAGGATGACGCCCAGACAAATGATGCCGCCGAGCGGAGGCGTGCTGGCACGGGCCAGGCGGGCGGCCACCACGGGAATTTCATAGGCACCCGGCACCCGGACGGTGCGCACCGTGGCCCCGGCGCCTTTCAACTCGGCCTGGGCGGCGCACAGCATGGCATCCACGTATTTCGCATTGTAGCGGGAGGCCACGATGGCGAAGGTGGCCTTGGTTTTCTGGACTTTGGCTTTTTTATTGGGTTGGAGCATGACGATAATTATTGATGATAGTGCGGTGGCTTGGTCTGGTTGGCCTTGATGCGGTCGAGTTCCATGCTTTCCAGGACCTCGGACTGGCGCTGCACCTGCTTCTTTAATAAATCCACCGTCCGGCTTTGCTGGATTAACACGCCGTTGAGTTCCTCCACCTGGTGTTCCAAGTGGGCGAAATTCGCCTCCAGCCGTTCCAGCCGCTGTTGCAGTTCGTCAGTCATAAATTCAGCCGGCAGGTTAACGGGACGAGCGGAATAAGCCCGGAAACCGGCTTGGCTCAGCCGGGCCGGGCGCGTTTTCAGCCTTCATAGAATTCAATGGGCAGGCCGTCCGGATCAGCGAAGAACGTGTAGCGTTTGCCGGTCAGTTCATCGATGCGGATGGGTTCCACGGGAATGCCCTGGCGCTCAATGAACTGGACGGCCGCCTCAATGTCGGCCACGGCGAGGGCGAGGTGGCGCAGGCCACAGGCCTCGGGGCGGCTGGGGCGCGGGGGCGGATTGGGAAAGGAAAACAGTTCGATCTGGCCGCCGCCGGGCAGGGCGAGGTCCAGCTTGTAGGAATCACGTTCGGCGCGGTAGAGTTCGGAAACCACGCGCAAGCCCAGCACCTGGGTGTAAAATTGCCGGGAGCGGGGGTAATCGGCGGCAATAATTGCCACATGATGGAGCCGTAATATGTTCATAACCGGGGTGCGCTCAGCGCCTTTTGACACTGTCCCAAGGGGACGGGAATGTCGAGGAAATTTGCCACGGACCGGCCGCGCGCCGCGGTTGCAGATTTCGCTTTATTTTCCCCCGGGCCAGGCGTATACATGGCTCAACAACCATGTGCTGCTTTTCCCAACCAGTGATATCGGTGAGCGCCACGAATATTTTTGCCCGGGCCGAGGGCAACGGCCGGCAGTTGGTGGTGTACAGCATGGCCATTGAGGCGCGCACCGAACTCGCCATGATTCTGCCGCTCCCGGTGCACCGGCCTGCCGGGGAGCAGGACGTGACGTTTGTCAACCTCAAGGGCTACCCCCAATTTTTTGCCGATTTGGAACGGGGTTTTGTCCCCCCGCCGAGCCAAGGCGACCACTCGCTCAATTTGCTCGCCGCGCCCGCTGCTGCCGCCACCGCCCCGCTGCCTGTGGTGGCGGTGGGCGACTTTGAGGCCTCCTTCGTGCCGTCCACTCAGGACTTTTCGCGCCTGGACGAACGGTTTCGCATTGCCGACCACCTCTGGGCCCAACTCCCGGGCTATGGCGATTTTGGGTTTGCCGTCTTCAAACTCAAAGCGGGCGCGATGCGGGTGCATCCCATGGCTTTTTCGTTCCCGCGCCGGGATCCGCGCACAGTCTTTTTCCCCACGGTGCATATTCATGATGGCGAGGTGCATGCGCGCGCGGAGTTCGACCACACGCTCTACTGCCAGCCTCAGGCGGATGAGCCCTTGCTCACCCGCGCCTGGGAAGAATCCTATGCTCATCCCGCCAGTTTCATGCAGGTGTACCGGACCCATGGGATCATCCTGCCCGACCAGCATTGTTTTAAAAAAGGACTGCACGGCCAGCTCCCCAACCGCGATACCTACCTGCGCGTGGTGGTTTAGGAGCGGATGATTGGCGGAGAAATGGTTCGTTGACGGGATGCGGCGGAGACGGGCTTGGCCATCGAACCCCGGGTGTTTGGGCGGGTTACTCGCGTTGATTCTTCAACGCTCGCAGCACTGGCTCCGGAATTGCCGGGCGTTGCCCACTGCCAATGGCAGTAATCCGGCCACGCGCGGTGAAACTGGCCACCCAGCCGCCGGTGCCATCCGGTTCATACTGCACCATGTAAAACTCGCGGGGGAAATGCCAGCCCAGCACATTTGTCGTGGCATGGACCTGATATTGGAAGATCGGCTGACTGGTTTGGGCAAACAGTTTGATACTCATGGGCAAACCCAGGGCGTCCGGATAAACCTTGGTCAGGTCCGTGAACCCCTGGGGGGCATCGGTGGTCTCCTTCCATAAATCCAGGGGCGGATTCAACTGCCGCCCCGGAGTTTTTAACGCGGAACCTGAGCAAAAGGCGAGCCAGGGAATTTGTTGGGCCAGGGCGAGCACATCCACCACTTTGACTGGCCGCCCCGGATTCCCATCCCGGCTTGGGGTGCTTTCCACGCTCGTTTCACCGGCCCGAAAAACCTGGCCCTGCTCATTGGTATAACTGCGCGTCAGCTCATAATAACGGATCACATTGGTGCCGGTGAACCAATATTGCGCCCTGCCATTATAGAACCAGCCCTGGCCGCACTCCATGAACCAGCAGTTGGTTCCCACCATGCAGTGAACCGTCTGGCTGCCGGCAAATAAACTGGCGGCGGGCACCGACCCATTAGTCAGGCCATCCGCAAAAAATTGGTAGGACCATTCCGTGGCTTCGATTTCCGCCGTGAGGTCCACCAACGTTTCAGCCCGGCTGGCCCAGGGGAAGAGCAGCACCGCCAGCCAGGCCAAAGTCAGAGCGGTGCGAAGACTATTCATCCGTATCCTCGGGATAGGCCAGGCGAACGAGGCGGCGGGCGCCGCGCATCAAACCATAGCCCGCCAGCAAGTCCACCATGCCAAGGATAAAGTAATGCGCGGCCGGGGCGGGCTTAAGGCCATACTCGGGGTCAAAAACCAAGACCACGCCGCACACCAAAAAATATCCGCCAAGGAGTGCGATCATCAACCCGAGGATGCGCACGGCCACCCCAAATGCTTGTCGTGGTTTCATCAATTCTTCGGCCGCCAGATAAATCGTGCCGCAGTCAGGCGTTCGCTGGTCACCGGCACGAAGTGAGGGGTAATCATTAATATCCGGCCTGTCCAGTGCAAAAGGCCGGCGTGGGCAGGGGCGGGCGGATTAAATTGATGCCGGAGCGCGGGCTTCAGCCCGCCTCAATGTGGATTCATGAACTACCGCCGGTTCACTGGCGCCAAAAGGCTTGGCGTTCCGAATGCCCCCGGCCAGCCCCAGTCAGAGCAGGGCTTTAATGAAATAAAAGCAGCCCGCCAAAAAGACCAGCAGGTTCAGGAGGTGCATGGAGAAAATGGCCACGGCGAGGTTTTTGCGGCCGGTGCGC
The DNA here is from genome assembly GCA_903936645.1 of uncultured Verrucomicrobia subdivision 3 bacterium. Taxonomy (GTDB): domain Bacteria; phylum Verrucomicrobiota; class Verrucomicrobiia; order Limisphaerales; family UBA11358; genus UBA11358. Next base: position 3,919 of record CAIZWI010000442.1, on the reverse strand, counting down.
CACAAAACCAGGCCGATGGAATCCAGCGCAAACAACAAGCCAATACTGAGCAGGATGATTTTAAAGCTGCACCAAACGGCCATGGTCTGGAACGGATTCAGCCAGGTGGTTTGCGTGGCGAGCTGGAAAAATTCACCGAAGTGATGGCCGGAATCCGGGGCCAGGAACGCCACGCCACAAAGTCCCAGGCCCAGGAGAAACATGCCCCCAGCCTCTTGCAGGCGTGCGCTTGGCATGGTCATGGTGCTGCGTTGCATAAACTTACCGAAAAGTACCTTTATTTTTGATTACTATTCCCCACGTTCTGCCAATAGTCAAATTTGGCTTGGTCGCCTGACCGGAGCACGGCGTTCACGCCGCCTCACGGCGCCGCAGTCCATGAGCCGCCGGGACCGCGGTATCGCTGGCCGCGGCCAGTGATCCCGCGCCCCCGCCCGGCGGGGCCGGGGGATTTTTCCTGCTTTCCACATTTCCCCCGGGAGTGTTAGCTTGTTCTTATGCGTATTTTGTCCGGCATCCAGCCTTCGGGCGCCCTGCATCTCGGAAATTATTTCGGGATGATGCAACCCGCCATCGACCTCCAACAGCAGGGGGAGGCGTTCTATTTTATCGCCGATTATCATTCCATGACCTCGCTGTTTGATGCCGCCCAGCGCCGCAAAAACACGCTGGATGTGGCCCTGGATTTCCTCGCCTGCGGACTGGATCCCCAAAAATCCGTGTTCTTCCGCCAGTCCGACGTGCCTGAGGTCTGTGAACTGTCCTGGCTGCTCACCACCCTCACGCCCATGGGCCTGCTCGAACGCGCCCACAGTTACAAGGACAAGGTGGCCAAGGGACTCTCCCCCAATCACGGACTCTTTGCCTATCCCGTGCTGATGGCGGCGGACATTTTAATTTACGATTCCAACGTGGTGCCCGTGGGCCGCGACCAGAAGCAGCACGTGGAAATGACCCGCGACATTGCCATCAAGTTCAACGAGACTTACGGCCAGACCTTCGTGCTGCCCGAGCCGCAAATCCGCGAATCCGTGGCGGTGGTGCCCGGCATTGACGGCCAGAAAATGAGCAAGAGTTACGGCAACACCATTGAGATCTTCGGCGAGGAAAAGCCCACGCGCAAAAAGATCATGGGCATTGTCATGGATTCCCGCACCCCGGCTGAACCCAAGCCGGATGCGGACAAAAACCTGGCCATCCAGTTGATCAAGCTGGTGGAACCGCAGGCGACTGCGGCCGCCATCGAAGAACGTTTGCGCGCCGGCGGCATGGGGTATGGCGACTTGAAAAAGCAACTGTTCGAGTCCTATTGGAACCACTTCGCCGACGCCCGTAAAAAGCGCGCCGAACTGGCCGCCAATCTGGATTACGTGAATCAAGTGCTGGCTGAAGGCGCCGCGCGGGCGCGGACCCTGGCCCGCACTGTTCTGCAACGCGCCCGGAAAAATTGCGGGTTGGAATAACCCGTCCTGCCGCGTGACTGAAGAGCCTATTATTGACCTCCAGAGCGACCATTATTTCATGGGCGAGGCTCTGCGCCAGGCCACCCGGGCGTATGCCGCCGAGGAAGTGCCCGTGGGCGCGGTCATCGTGCGGGCTGGCCGCATCATCGCCCGGGCATTTAATCAGGTGGAGTTGCTCAAGGACGCCACCGCTCATGCCGAAATGCTGGTGCTCACCCAGGCGCAGGAGGCGGTGGGCGACTGGCGGTTGACCGACTGCACCCTGTATGTGACCAAGGAACCCTGTCCCATGTGCGCCGGCGCGGTGGTGCATACCCGTCTCGCCCGGGTGGTCTTCGGCGCGGGCGATGCCAAGGGCGGCGCGGCTGGCGGGGCCATGAATTTACTCCAATTCCCCACCTTGAATCATCAATGCGCCATCACCGGCCTCGTCAGGGCCGACGAATGCCGCCAGATGTTGAAGGCCTTTTTTGCCGAGCAACGGCTGGCCCGCAAAAACGAACTGGATTCTTAGTGGCCGCAAAAAAGGTGCTTGGCCACCAAAGAACACAAAGAACACAAAAAAGACGGGGCATTAAAACGGTGACCAGCGAATAGCTCCCAGTCGGCATCGCCTCTCTGTGTTCTTTGCGATCTTTGGTGGCCACTCTTTCTTTGAAAAAAGGTGCTTAGCCACGAAAGAACCCAAAGAACCCAAAAAAGACGCGGCATCAAAACAGTGAGCAGCGATTAGTTCCCAGTCGGCATCCCCTCTTTGTGCTCTTTGCGCTCTTTTGTGGCTGCTCTTTCCTTGAAAAAGGGTGCTTGGCCACGAAAGAACACAAAGAGCACAAAAAAGATGGGGCATTAAAACGGTGAGCAGCGATTAGTTCCCAGTCGGCATCCCCTCTTTGTGCTCTTTACGATCTTTTGTGGCTACACTGTCCTTGAAAAAAGGTGCTTGGCCACGAAAGAACACAAAGAGCACAAAAAAGACGGGGGGCATTAAAGCGGTGACCAGCGATTATTTCCCAGTCGTTATCCCCGCTTTGTGTTCTTTGCGCTCTTTTGTGGCCACTCTTTCTTTGAAAACAAAAAAGGCACCCTTGCGGGTGCCTTCATGTTTAAACTGTTCTTAAATCAAGCTCAGGGCAGGAAGTTCCAGCACGGACCGTTGATCGTGTTGGTGGCGTTCATCATGAACGTGTGCAGGCCAGAGATGGTGGCGGATTGCACGCTGCCGTCAGCGATCAGCAAGTTGCCCGTCTTCTGGTGCAGGTCGCTGGCGGTCCAGGCCCACGCGGCGGCGGTGGAGGAGAACGCATTCGGACCATAGATTTCCGGGGCGGAGGAGGTGTTGCTCACCGTGGCGCCGAAACGGGCGGAGGAAGGACCGTTGCCCGTGGAACCGGTGTTGCCGATGTTGCAGTCACCGCTCAGGATGCCTTGGGGATCGGCTTCCGTGGCGTCAGCGCCCACGAAATAGCTGACCTTGGTCGAGGCACTCAAAGCAGCGGCCTTGGTGGTGGCCGTGGGAGCCGTCACGATTTGGAGCACGTCTTGGTAGGTGAAGTTGGTGGCCGGCACGTTATGCAGCGTGTCGGAAGGGCAGGCGAGGATTTTGGGGGTGGCCAGTTCGTTGGACATCACCATGAACACCACGCCGGGGTTATAAACACCACCGGTGGCCGGGGTGCCCGCGGTGTTCTGGTTGCCGCCGTGGATCAGGTAATCCGAGGCGCCGCCGGAAGCCACAGCCACAGCCATGGGATAACGGTCGCCGTTGTCACCTTCCCAAATACGGAAGGCAATGCCGACCTGCTTGAGGTTGTTGACGCAGTTGATTTTTTGGGCTTTGCGCTTGGCCGCCGCGAGGGCGGGCAGCAACATGGCCGCGAGAATGGCGATGATCGCGATCACCACCAGCAGTTCGATCAGCGTGAACGCTGTTTTCTTTTGTGTGTAGCTTTTCATTTTGTTTTTGGTTTGTTTATTGTTCTCTAAACCGGCTGGCCCCGCCAAATCTTTCAGATTCACGAACTGCCATACGGATTGCTGAGAATTAGATAGCAAGCCACATGCCAATTATAGCCGTCCCGTAAGCTGCCCAAATGCCCCCATTTCCCGATGTTTTTCCACCGGGACCTGCCGGACGGGCTTTCCTAGACCTCCCGGCGCGTGAAATTTTCACGCATCATGCGTGAAAATCACGCATTCCGTAAAAAGTTATTCACAATTCAAAAAAGGGTAGCCACAAAAGAACACATAGAACACAAAAGATGAGAGGGGTAGGGTCTGACTCATTTAATATCCAAGGCAGGGCCGGTGGTCGCCCAAGCTCGGCTTTATCCCAAGATTGCCGCTAACCCATCGCCACAGTCTCCATTTCTTTGTGGTCTTTGTGCTCTTTTGTGGCCAAATCGCCTTAAATGCGGGGGGGAGCCACGAAAGAACAGAAAGAGCACAAAAATGAGGCG
>CAIZWI010000441.1 GCA_903936645.1 uncultured Verrucomicrobia subdivision 3 bacterium | reverse complement strand
TGGTTCCGGGCTGGGTACCGGGGGCGGCGCAAAGCTTCCGCCTGCGCACAGAGCTATGGCGGACAGGTGCCCCCGGCTAATTTCCGGCGCCCCTCCGGGGCAAGGCTCGGGCGAAGGAAGAAATTTGTCTCACACCCGGAGGCAGTGGTGGCCGAGGGGCGGTGGGGAGCGAGCCGGAGGATGCGCGGCAGAATCAGTATTTGCGCGCGGGAATATTAAAGAGCTGGGGGCTGGTCAGAGTCCACGGGGGCGGCTTGGGAGCCCAGGCCGGGGGGGCGGGGGCAGGCGCAAAGGCAGGGGTGGTGGCACTCGGCAGGCCGGCCAGGCGTTTGGGCCGGCCAATATTTTCATCCAGGGGGTGGAACGAGGCACCGGCCGGATTGTAGCCGGCCGGAAGCGGTTCCAGATTGGGATCGGGCAAGGGTGCCGCCGGGGTAAAGCCGGCGGCGGACCGGCTGCTGGCGGCAGCGGGCGCGGTGGGTTGCAGTAATTGCTGGAAGGCCGCCATGTCGGCCAGTTGCGCCGGGTTGGGGGCGCTGGGTGGCGGAGTGCTGAACACATGGATCCAGGCGGCGTCCGTGTTCATGGGGTTCGGATTAAAGGAGTCATCCGCATTTTGCAACATGCGGTTGAAAATTTGGGGTTTGATGATGGAGCTGCGGTCGCGGAGATCATTCTGGCGCCGGGGGCCGGCCAACCCGGGATCCTGATCCATGAAATTCCAGCCATCACCAGGGCGGTTAAGGTTGGTGTAGCCCGTCTGGGCGAGGCGCTGATTCAGCAAAAAGTTTTCCAACGGCGACTGGTAAGCGGGGGGCCGCCGGGCGGTCAGCGAGGGGTTATCCTTGTCCTTGCCGGGTTTGGTGAGGCCCAGGATTTCCTCGGGCGTCATGGTCGTCCAATCCGGCTTTTGCCGCACCATCTGTTGCAGGGGGCTGGGCGGCGGGGCCAGCAGGGTGGCATCGGCATCATCCGGCTGATTGAAGATGGCATGCGGCGCGGACAATTGCTTGGACACATCGAAATGGCGGGAGCCGGCCGCCGGATCGCTACTGGGGGAAAAGACGGATTGGCGGTTCACCGGCACCGCGCTTTGCGCCGGGGCGGAACAAACCGCTCCGCACAGCGCGGTCAGGGCGAACGCGCGGGCGATCAGGGTGAGGTGCGGGGCCATCTTCAAAACATTACGTTACGCCATTGGACCACCAAGGTCAAAAATCCATTCAAAATTGCTGCCCAAATAGGCGGGCAACCGCCCGGTCAAGGGCTTATTGCCGCTCGTATTCGCCCTTGCTGACGCGTTTGAGGACAGTAAAACCGGCTTTTTTGGCATCAACGATGGAAAGGGGCTTGAGTTTGTGGGGGGTGGTGAAGCCGGAGATGATTTTGCGCACGGGCTTTTTGCAGGCCGGGCAATTGGTCAATGGCTTGGCCGAGAGAGGACGGTTCAGGGTAAACTGACCGCCGCAGGCCTTGCACTCGCCCTCGCAGAGTTCGTATTCGTAGATGGGCATATTAGGATAATGATGAATTCGCCATGTCTGACACTAGCTTACCACAGCCCGGGGCGAATGGGAAGCCGGGGGCGGCTTGCGAGCTGGTTTACCGGGCAAAGGTCTCCGCGAGGGCCACGGCGGAGCGCATGGCTTTGGACTTGTTCACCGTTTCCTGAAATTCTGCTTCGGGCGTGGAGTCGTTCACCCAGCCGCCGCCGGCCTGGACGTAGGCTTTGCCATCCTTGAGCA
>CAIZWI010000440.1 GCA_903936645.1 uncultured Verrucomicrobia subdivision 3 bacterium | reverse complement strand
CTTCCTGCAAGGTCAGGCCTTTGCGCTGGTGATAGTCCAGCAACTGGTCCCGGCCTAGCTTGCCCACGGCAAAGTACTTGGACTCCGGATGGGCAAAGTACAGCCCGCTGACCGAACTTCCCGGCCACATGGCGTAACTTTCCGTCAACTTGATCCCGGCATGTTTCTCCACCTCCAACAGCTGCCAGAGCGTGCCTTTTTCCGTGTGATCCGGGCTCGCCGGGTAACCTGCCGCCGGGCGGATGCCTTGGTATTGCTCGGCGATCAGCTCGCTGGTCGTCAGTTTTTCCAGCCGGCCAAAACCCCATTCCTCACGCACTCGCTTGTGCAGGTACTCGGCAAATGCCTCCGCCAGCCGGTCCGCCAGTGCCTCCGCCATGATCGCGTTGTAATCATCATGGTCCGCCTTGTACTGCTTCACGAGCTCGTCCAGCCCGTGGCCCGTCGTCACGGCAAAACCCCCAATATAATCCACCGCCGCCCCCTCACGCGGCGCGATAAAATCGGCCAGGCACCAGTTCGGCGTGCCATCATCCTTGACAATTTGCTGCCGCAGGAAATGGAACTTCGTGCGGACCGCTGTGCGGGTCTCGTCTGTATACAACTCCACGTCATCCCCCACGGAATTCGCCGGGAACAACCCGTACACCGCCTGCGGTTGCAGCAACTTCTGCGTCACGATCTTCTCCAATAAAACCTGCGCGTCCGCGAACAGTTTGCGCGCCTCTTCACCATGTTTTTCATGTTGCAAAATCGCCGGGTAACGCCCGCGCAACTCCCATGTGTGGAAAAACGGCGACCAGTCAATGAGCGGCACCAGGTCCGCCAGCGTCACGCGCGCCGAATGCTGTGTGTTCAACGTCGTCGTCGCTGCCGACAGCAACCGTGTGCCCACGAACTCCGGCTTCGCCAAATCTGTGAAATCAAAGTTCGCCTTCCGTGCCCGCGCCTCTGCCAGCGTGATCAATTTCGCCGTCTGGCCACCGTGCTGTGACCGGATCCGGTCGTACTCCGCCCGCAAATCCCGTGTGAAATTCGGCTTCTGCTCCGCGCTGATCAAGCTGCTCACCACCGGCACCGCCCGGCTCGCATCCAGCACATGCACCACCGGTTCGCTGTACGCCTGCGCAATCTTCACCGCCGTGTGCGCTTTGCTCGTCGTCGCCCCGCCGATCAACAGCGGCAGCTTCATCCCCTGGCGCTCCATCTCCCGCGCCACATGCGCCATTTCATCCAGCGAGGGCGTGATCAAGCCGCTCAGTCCAATCACATCCACCTTATGCTCCCGTGCCGCGGCCAGAATCTTTTCGCATGACACCATCACCCCGAGATCAATCACCTCGTAGTTATTACACGCCAGCACCACCCCCACGATGTTCTTGCCAATGTCATGCACATCGCCCTTCACCGTGGCCATCAGCACCTTGCCCGCGTTCTTCGCCGTGTCCCCGCTCAGCTTCTTCTCCGCCTCCATATACGGCTTCAGATAAGCCACCGCCTTCTTCATCACCCGCGCCGACTTTACCACCTGCGGCAGGAACATCTTGCCCGCGCCGAACAAATCCCCCACCACATTCATCCCGGCCATCAACGGCCCCTCAATCACCTGCAACGGCTTTGCGAACTTCTGCCGCGCCTCCTCCACGTCCGCGTCGATAAAATCCACGATCCCCTTCACCAGCGCGTGCGTCAGCCGCTCCTCCACCGGTGCCGAACGCCAGGCATCCTCCACCACCTCCGTCTTGCCCTTTTGCTTCACCGACTCGGCGAAACGGATCAGCCGCTCCGTCGCATCTGCCCGGCGGTTCAACAGCACATCCTCCACGAGCTCCAGTAAATCCTTTGGCACCTCCTCGTATACCGCCAGCATCCCCGCGTTCACGATGCCCATGTCCAGCCCCGCGCGAATCGCATGATACAGGAATGCGCTGTGCATTGCCTCCCGCACCGCGTTGTTCCCGCGGAACGAAAATGAAATATTGCTGATCCCTCCGCTCACCTTCGCGTGCGTCAGGTTCTGCTTAATCCACTCTGTCGCCCGGATGAAATCCACCGCGTAGTTCGCATGCTCCTCCATCCCCGTCCCGACGGTGAGCACGTTCGGATCAAAAATGATGTCCTGCGGTGGGAACCCCACTTGCTCTACCAATAACTTATATGCCCGCCCGCACACCTCTGCCTTTCGCTCGAAACTATCCGCCTGGCCGCGCTCATCGAACGCCATCACCACTACCGCCGCGCCATAGCGCCGCACCAGTTGCGCTTGATGCAGAAACTTCTCCTCCCCCTCCTTTAGCGAAATGGAATTCACAATCCCCTTGCCCTGGAGACACTTCAAGCCCGCCTCGATGACTTCCCATTTCGAGGAATCCACCATTACCGGCACCTTGCAAATGTCCGGCTCCGACGCGATCAAATTTAGGAACCGCGTCATCGCCGGCACCCCCTCGATCATCCCCTCGTCCATGCACACATCGATCACCTGCGCCCCGTTCTCCACCTGCTGCCGGGCGATCGCCAGTGCGGATTCATAATCCCCCGCCTTGATCAACTGGGCGAACTTCGGTGACCCCGCCACATTCGTCCGCTCCCCGATGTTGAGGAAATTTGTCTGCGGCCGCACCGTCAGCGCGTCCAGCCCGCTCAAACGCAAATACGGCTCAACCACCGGCACCACCCGTGGTTTCAGCCCCTGCGCCGCCGCTGCAATCGCCTGGATATGCGGTGGCGTTGTCCCGCAACACCCCCCCACAATATTCAGCCAACCATTCTGCGCCCACTCCTGCAACTGCGGTGCCAATGTTTCCGGCGTCTCCGGAAACCCGGTTGGCAATAGCGGATTCGGTAAACCCGCGTTAGGATAACAACTTAAGTAAATCGGTGCCAGCCCGGCCAACTCCTCGATCAATGGCCGCATCTCCTTCGGCCCCAGCGCGCAATTCATCCCCACCGAGAGCAATGGCACATGGGCAATACTGTTCCAAAACGCCTCCACGGTCTGCCCCGTCACCCCCCGGTTGCTTCCCGCCTGAATAAACGTCACCGAGGCCAGAATCGGCACCACGTGCCGGTTCGGATCCGCCTCCGTCCCATAAGGCAGGGGACTGATCCCCCGCTCGGCGAAAATGGTTTCAATCGCGAAAAACGCCGCCCGTGCATTCAACGTGTCAAAAATGGTCTCCACCAATAACACATCCGCGCCCCCGTCCAACATCCCCCGGATTTGCTCACTGTACGACGCCACCAGCTCGTCGTATGTGCAACCCCGCGCCCCCGGATTATTCACATCGGTCGAGATCGACGACGTCTTGGTTGTCGGTCCGATCGCCCCCGCCACGAAACACACTCGGCCCGGCTGTGCCGCCTCTACCGCATCCGCCGCCCGCCGCGCGCACTCCGCGCCCGCCCGCGCCAGTTCATACGCCAGCCCCTCCATGCCGTAATCCGCCAGCGAGATGGACTGCGCGTTAAACGTGTTTGTCTCAATAATGTCCGCCCCTGCCTCCAAATACTGTCGGTGAATCTCCTCGATGACCTCCGGTTTGGTCACATTCAGCAAATCATTCAACCCCTTCAAATCCCGCGGCCAGTCTGCGAATCGAGCCCCCCGGTAATCCCCCTCCGCCAGCTTGTACCGCTGGATCATCGTGCCCATCGCCCCGTCAATAATTACTAGCCGCTCACGCAGCAGACGTTGCAAAGCCGGCACCCGGTTCGTACTTTTGGCTAAAATTGCGGTATTCATCGAAAATTGATGGATGGAATATGCCCTTGGCCACCCCAATTATCAAATCAAAAATCAATGCATCTTGATATGAAGATATGTTGTTTGGGGAGTTGACAGTTTCCAGATCTTATCAGCCCGCCCCACGTCAACCGTCTTGATCCCCTAAATCCTCAAATAACCCGGAGGGATGGGCTTGCCCGCCATTTGGGTATCCAGGAGATCCAGCAACGTGTCGGGGTGAAATAAACGCAGCAACGGCTCGCGCATGGCCAGGCAACTTTGCCGCAACTGCGCATGCCGGTCCAGCGCCTCGGTTAATTTCACCTTCAACTCCGCTGGCGTAATCCGCATCGGATCCACCGCCACCAGGCAATCGTCCAGCCAGGGATGCTCAAATGGCAACCCGGTGCCAAACATGGGGATTCCCAGGCAGGCATACTCTAAAAATTTCGGCACCGCATTCAAGTGAATGCCCCCGGTGCAGACCACGAAACGGCTTTGGCGGATAATTCGTGTCAGCTCGTCCCAGGGCACGAAGGCCTTGTGCTGCCGGCGATCATAGACACTAAATGGCCGCCCCTGAAAACCGGCGATTAACTTGATCAATCGCTGGCGGTCCGCATACAGGTTCGCAAAATTCAAGGACGCGGGAACATAGGCGTCCCGCATGAACCAGGTGCCCATGATGGCCCCCAGGTTGGTGAAATCATACTGCGGGGCGTCCCCGTGCAATGGCACGTCCGCCTCGGCGATGGGGTAGGGGAAATACAGATAACGACCGGGGTCCGGCGAAATTGTCGTGCGCTGCCAGGCTTTGTACAAATCCAGGACCGGCGCGGTCAGGAGACCGGCGGGCCGCAGCAGGGCGGATTGATACTCATAGGCGATCCGCCGCTGGGGGACGTAAAACCATGGGGGATAGGCTCCGCTCAGGAACGGGGCCCGGCGGGTGTGCACCATGATGCCATTGTAGGTGTGGAAGATGTTATAGGTGGCGTGCCGGGCGAACCAAAAAGGGCTCACCCACCAGTCAATCGGCATGATGGAAAAATTCTTGCGCCGCTCAAAGATCGGTTGCAGGGCATTCAATTCCTTCGGCAACATGCCTTGCAAAATGACGTGCTGGTCGGACTTCCAGAGGCGTTCCTGGAGTTGGGCCATTTCCACGGGGGAGGTGACATTCACGACCAGGATCTGGGCGCCACGCTGTTTGAGCGAGCGTATCATGGGACGCATGACCGGCTGATCCTCCCCATGCTGGGTGCGAATCCACAGGCAATCTTTTAAGCGAATGACAGGCGACATGCCTTATCATAGTCATATCCATTTGGGGCACGAAAGGGTTAAAAAAGGGGGGCT
>CAIZWI010000439.1 GCA_903936645.1 uncultured Verrucomicrobia subdivision 3 bacterium | reverse complement strand
TGCTCAAGGATGGCAAAGCCTACGTCCAGGCCGGCGGCGGCTGGGTGAACGACTCCACGCCCGAAGCAGAATTTCAGGAAACGGTGAACAAGTCCAAAGCCATGCGCTCCGCCGTGGCCCTCGCGGAGACCTTTGCCCGGTGAACCGGCTCGCAAGCCGCCACTCCCCGCCGCGAAGGAGGAATTCGCGACGGGGAGCCTGCGGCACCGATGCGACGAAATCTTCCGATTTAAAACAGGACGGAAAGGCTCACCGTGAAACCGGGAAAGGACACATTGGAAGAGTAAGAGCCTTCAGAAACCTTTAAAGTCGACGAATCATAACCTGCCTCAACGCTTACGCCGAAGCCTTTGTTGCGCCATAAGTCCACGCCAACGGCGCCGAAGATTCCGATGTCGGAGGACTCAAAACTGCCGCCAGCAAAGGTATACCGAAATCCGCCGCGCACATAAGGTGAAACGGTGGCATCAGGCCAGGGGGTGTAACGGACAAATGGTCCCACTGGGATGGCATAGGAAAGGTCGGAAATGGTGCCATAACCTGAATTATCAACCGCGACCAGGGCAGTTGGCCCCAACGATAGCCCACCCCCAATTGCCCCAAAAGACGTCTGCCATTCGTAATAGGGGTCAAATACCAGTCCCAAGGGAACATTCACTTTGGAAACATTATATCCTTCTTGGGAGTATTCATTTGCCAATTTGTCCGTGGCATCGGAAATCCCGGAAGCATAGGCAATTCCAACCGGGAAGTGGAAATTCCCTGCGGCGTTGGCTGCCATCGACAGGCACAGGCTGGTCGCGAGCATCGGGACCACAATAATTATCTGTTTTGTTTTCATTTATTTGTTTGCTGGTTTTTTGGTTTTCGGTTGCTTTGGCCGGGCAAGGCGCCCGCCTTCAAAATGACCCTCCTGGCAGATGATCCGGCAGTGTGGGTTGAAACGTAATAATGGCATGGCTCTAAAAAGTCTCTCAGGAAGCCCCTGGCTTGAAGCTCACCAGGCGGCCGAGCTGATCCATGTTGAACAACCGGAGGACTTGCCGAAATTTTATCGCCGGTGTTTCCGCCACTTGCAGTAAATGGAGTTGACGATGGAAAAGGTCCGCCCGGGTATCCGTGGCCAGCAAAGGTGCCTCGTAAGCTTGCAAACGACGTGTTGGAAAATCAGCCCAAGGCAAACCAGCTTGAACGATGGTTTCCGGCAGGCCCAAGTGGAAGAGCCACTCCACCAAAGCCAGGGTAAACCAGAACAATCGGCTTAGACTGGCTTGGGAACACCAAGTCCAAATGGCCCGCCAGTTCAAGTTGTCGCCTTGGGAGACCAATCCGATGTCCACCAATGATAATAAAGTGTCGAGTTCATGGTGAATAAAGGCATGGCATACCAGAGCGACCAGTTCATGCTCCGGGGCCAGGCCGAACACTTTGCCGCCCCACGCGGGCAGGGGCCGACGATCGCCCAACCAAAGGTTCGCATCCACCGCCTGACGGTATCGCTTGGGGGTTAGAAATGACCAATGAATCTCAAACACCACGCCGTTGACCTGGCAGACAAACTGGCTCCGCAGCATTTTGACCGGGTTCAGGCCATGGTCCCGAAAAAAGGCGGGCAGAGCAAACCGTGCCGCGGGTGGAACAAGTAGATCCACATCGACCATGGGGCGGAGACTTGGGCTGGGGTAACGGCCCTGTGCCAGCGCCATGCCCCGCATCACCACCACGGGAATACCCGCCTGTTCCAAAGCCTCGCAAAGCCAGGTCGTCGCCGCATGGGCGCGCGCATGAAATAGTTCGATGCCAATCTGATGGTTTTTCCAGCGGCGGCCGACCGCTTCCGGGAGCGGAAAGTTTTGCGTCATGTGGCAGACAATCGGCATGACCAGGTTACGCCCCGCCACCTGCTCCAAGCGCCCCCAGTCCAGATGGCCGGGAGGTGCCGGGGCCGGCACTTGTTTAATAAAATCACCCAACAGGCCGCAGAGATATTTTTTTTCAACGCACATGGGATCAGGCCCGAATTCAGTTTAATTTCCGCGCATGGCCCAGACAATTGTCCAGCAGCCACTGGCCCAAATATTCCGGATTATCCCCGGTTTCCAACTGATAGAAGGCCGCCGAGGCCAGAAGGTCGCAAAGTCCGGACAAGGACTCGCCACTGGTTGGCTGCCGGATACAGAAGGCGTGAGCTTCCACCAGTTTTTTCAAGGCCATGCTCGCCGGCATGCGCGTAATGGCGGGGCGGCCCTGGGAAAGTTTTAAAAAGTAAATAATATCAACGGTGCAGACAGATGCGAGACAGGCTGGACCATAAATTAGTTGCGGGATCAGGGATGACTTCCCAGTGCGGGGATTGCTTCTTGCGGCCAGCCAGCCCAATTCTTTGAAGAATCCCAGGGTGGGGGCGCGGAGGTTCAAGGGCTTTGGGAGGCCCCGTACGGCGGCCCCCGGGCCAGCCACCAGCAAGTCATCGGAAATCAGCCGCGCCCCACGGCGGACCATGGCCAAACTAGTGGTGGTCTTGCCACCCCCACTTTCGGCCACCAATTGAATACCGGTTCCATTCGGACATTTTATGGCGGCGGCATGCAGCAACAAACAGTGATTTTGCAGGAATACCTCGCGCAAAACTGGATAAAGCATCAACGCCATGATGCTTTGGATCGTACTCTGGGGTGGTTCCACCTTGTTTAGTTCGCAGAACAAACGAGCGTGTGTTTGCTCACGATTAAGGGTGGCGCAGTAAACCAACCCGGCAAATCGCCCAAGAGTGATCAGTTCCCCTGAAGAGCTTTCAACAAGAATAGGATCCGCCTCATCCCCGGGGAGGGCGGCCAGTGTTCCGGGCGAAATGGCCGCTTTTAAGTCCTCCATGTCCAGTCCGCTGGCCTCCAATAACAGGTCCGGGGTCGCCATGGTCTGGGGAAATAGTTGCAACATCCAATCTAAGGCCTTCCGCACTACGGCCGTTTGGGTGCTAACAGCGATTCTAAGCCCGGGTAAATGGTAGGTGGGGAATGACATGGCTGGTTGCCGAAAGGCCAAGGTTTGGGGCATGGGCCGGCGCGACCGGAAGCCCGGCCGCGCCGGCTTGGTTTTGCCTCAGGCTGGCAGTGACTTGGTCTGCCAGGTGCGAACATGATCCAGCGGCTGGTGCTGTTCGCAAGCAGGACTGACGTATGGTTTTTTTTCCATGGGTGGCAACGGTGTTTCACCGGTCTGAATGGTTTCGTTAAGCGGTTCGTTCATTTTTTTTGTTTATGGTTTGTTTACTTGCCGGCCTCCCCAAAGCGGGGACACCGGCAAATTATTGAGCGGAAGACCGTTCATTCCAGGAGGCCAATACTTTTCAATTGATCGATGAACCGGTCAAAATCGGCCTTGATTTGCGGCGCCGCCACGGCGAAAGTCCCCGTCAACTCCAGCAAGATGTCGGCGGGCTCCCGGGCTGCCGCCAGGCCTTTCCAAATAATCCCGCCCACCTCGTTGAAAACGTGATACGCCCCCGAATGCATATCAACCACCACCAGCTCGCCATGAATATCGCGGGTGGCAAGATTAGGTCGCAACTTGTAAGTCATACAGTTAATCGTGGGTTGGGCCAGCCTGCCCCCCGGAGGCCAGCCAATAACGAATGCCATTGCTACCGGTGGCCAGAAAATGGGCATACCGGGCCTGGGGGTTGCCCGTCTCAAATATGGGGTGGTCCTGGAGGGTCAGCCAGCAATGACCGTCCGGTTGCCCTCCCATTTGCCCAGCGGAAGCAGCCTCCAGCCCGACATTGAACTCCACAGTAATGCCCTGTCGCCGAAAAATCCGGGCCAGAATGAACGCCCGTAAAAAGCACTTGCGGCCAGTCCGCGCGCCCAGGCGTGATACCGTCGCATCGGTAAAATTCACAATAAACAGTTGGTCGGCGAGGGGCAAGGTCATGGACCGCTCCGCCAGTGGCAGACAGACCCGGGAAAGATCTCTACCCATTTTAATGAACCAGGCCTTGCCGAGCGAATAAATCACCGCCAAGGCGAATCCGCCATACTTGCCAGCCCGTTGGGCTAACCTGGTCAGCGGCAGTCGTGCGGCGGTTGGGAAATGTTGGCGGAACTGTTTCATCACCAAGTTTACACAACTGCCAGCCGCGGGTTAGGACCAGGCAGCGAGAGCACCCCAGCCAGCCAATCGGGCACCCTGCCATGGCTTTTAAAATGATGGTTGGAAGCGTTCACTGGTTTGCCCGAAGCGATGGAGGGTGTCGGCGGGAGGCCGAAGTTTAGGGGCAGCCGACACCCACCGCCGAGTTTACCAGACCGGAAGCGGGTTTAACTCTTAAGGTTAACTCCCTGTAAGTCACTGGCAAGCTCGTTGAGAATACTCGTCAAAGCGTGGTCGACCGGGGTCCCAAAATCATAAAAGCCATTGCCTTTACCGGTGTAATTCTTTTCCCATAGCACCTTGCCATCGGGTCCGGCAATCGACACGTCCAATTTGATGGTGCCCCAATTAAATACCAGCGGGAACAACCAGGTATAATTACGAAAACTAAATTTCTCCACTTTGCAGGACAGCACGGGCAGATTGCCCGCAGCGGCGGGACTGTCCACCATTTGAACCTTGAAGCCCGCCTGTTGGACGGCGTCCTTGATCTGATTCATCAACTCCTGGTCCGCCACGCCGTTTACAGTGACTGGTGCCACAGGAATCGCAAAGACCGTAAAGGTGCCCCAGCCAATGCGGCTTTCCATGTTCTGGGCACTTTGGGAAACCCCTAGCGCACCCTTGTCAGCCGTCGGTTGGGGCAGGATGGGGCCATGGTGCAGGCTGGTCGCGCAGCCGGTGAAGAAAAAACTCGCCGCGAGGACGAGTGACAATGGTAATAGTTTGGTGATTTTCATCGGAGTATTTGGTTAGGTTACTAATGGTTGATGGTTTACGGAAAAATTACTCGGTGCCGGTCAGTTGCAGGCGGGAGAGGCGAAGCAATCCTTCTTGAATACTTTCGCGGGCGGCGCCTTCCTCAGCCAGGCGGAGGCGTTTGATGGCCACCAAGGCATCGCCCATCGTGGCCGTGTAGGATTTGGATACGACACTTTGAAACACGATTTTATGCGTGGCCACCCGGGTGAGTTTCCAACTTACCGTGACGTTAGCCGTCAAATCCAAACCGGCCATGGGTTTATCCACGTTAATGAGGGTTACCTCCAGTAAATAGTCCGCCTGCCCCACGCTCACCACACTACGGAAAAGACCGTTTTCTGTGATCGCCTCACGAATAGCCTGACCGAACGCTTCGTTCGAGATTTCTGATGTCCACAGAGGATTTGTGGTTTCTCCCCCGGAAGTATTCAAGCCAACTGAATATGGATGGTGCGCCGCCACTGCCAGTTTGGCAGGACGCATGCCACTGGAAGTTGCTGGTGAAGAGCAGCCTGTAAGGAAAAGCGCCATGCTCACCGAAGGTAGAACCACATACCTTACAATTTGGAGATTTTTTAATGAGGACATTTGAGAATGCGGTTAATTCTTTTGTGATTTGCGGCGCATGAACGACACCAGCCAGACCACCGGCCAAAAACCGCTCAAAACCAAGCCTAAAACCCAGATTAATTGTTTCATAAATAGGATTCTTCATCTCCAACAAGGCCCACAGTCAAAGGCCATGCTGGCCTTGGCTGCCCATAACATTCCGTTACACTGTTGATTGGAAAAAATAACCGGGCGGGTTACGCGGCAGTTCCAAATTTTTTTAGCTTTTTGAAAATAATGATCCCCGTTGGCCCCCAACGTCACCACAACGGTCAGAAATTTAGCGCAAAGCGCCCATTTTATTGGCCGGGAAGAGGCTTTCGCGAGCGGGACTTGAAAAACCAGCGTAGGCGGCGGAAAGGGCGTTGCCGCCCTGGTAATGCTCATCCGCTCCTTAATGTGGGATGCCTGGCCACCGCCCACCCCATCATAATT
>CAIZWI010000438.1 GCA_903936645.1 uncultured Verrucomicrobia subdivision 3 bacterium | reverse complement strand
GGCTGGCCAGGTTCCAGAAACCGTTGTTGGTGTCCCCCGAATGAACGTCGTCATAGTCAATGACCGCCCACGAAAGACCAATGAGCTTGTTTTCCTTGAGCACGGATTCCACCGCGCGCTGGGGTCCCTCCGCCCCGGCGTAATCAAAGGGGGTGATCCAAAATTCCAATACGAGGTGCCCCGGCTGGCCGGGCCGGAAATGGTAGGAACAAGCGGCATTGGCGTAAGGCAGTTCCTTGAGCCATTGCGCCGGACCCCAGACCATGCACCAATCCTTGCCCTCGGCCGGAGTGAAAATGTGATAATTCTGCGCATGCGTGCCTTGCAGGGTGAGATAGGTCTCCCACTCGCCCAGCAGCGCATGGGCGGGTAAAAATTTTGTAATCAAAGGTCCGCCGGAAAGGTCGCCATCCACCACCACTTCGAAGGTGTCATTGTGCAGGCCCGGTTCGGAAAAATCCCAGTAATTATCATCCGCTTCATAGAGGAAATACAGCCGGTTCAAACCTTTCACCCAGCCCACCCGCACCCGGACATTCAACCCCGCCGGATCCGGCTGTGGATGCTTGCCACTGTCATCCACCAGCTGGTCGGTGCCGATCACATAGCTTTCCGGGACGATATTCCAATCGTTGGTCTGGCCGTCAATCGTGGGAATTTTGTCCGGTGGAAATTGAAATATTTTAAACGGCGCGACGGTATGATCCAAGGCCAGGGCTGGGCTCCCCAGCCACAAACCGACGGTGAGCAGGAGCAACCGCCCGCCCGTCCGGCCCGGCCGGAGTGCAAAAAAGCGGACCAAAAAATTCCGGGTAAATTGCATCCGCTAATGGCTCCATGAATGGCCGCGCATGTCAATCATAATTGGCACCACGGGGCGCGCCCATCACGCGCTGCACGGGGCCAGAATGGCGTCGGTCATGCCGTGCACGATCTTCTTGTCGGCCGGAACAATGGTGGCCAGCACCCCGCCCAGTTGTGGGCGGGCCGCGTCCCCCTCACCGGCCACAAAATAATAAGGGCACAACCGCACCCGGCCCTTCATGGGCACCACGGCATTCGCTGCCAAATCAAACCAGCTGGCCTCGACCAGTGCCGGCTTGTGAAAGCGTTGCAACACGCTGGGCGAAGTCGCGAAATCACGCAATGCGGCATCCAC
This sequence comes from uncultured Verrucomicrobia subdivision 3 bacterium, assembly GCA_903936645.1. Lineage (GTDB taxonomy): Bacteria > Verrucomicrobiota > Verrucomicrobiia > Limisphaerales > UBA11358 > UBA11358. The sequence goes on along the minus strand of CAIZWI010000438.1, from coordinate 2,197 downwards.
CGCCGCGCTCCAGTCCGCCTGCGATAAATCGCTGCCGAGAAACACCCCGCGCGCCCCCCAGGCGTTCGCCGAAAACCCGGAGACTTTCAAAATCAGCTCCCGCTCCTTCTGCGAAAGGGTTTTCAACTGCCGCCAGTCGGTGAGGTTCAACTCCGGAATCGCCGCGTGCGGCGGGAGCGGTGCCGGGTCCACCAGCCAGGTGTAGGGCACAATTTTTTTAAGTTGCTTGAGAAAACCCTCGCCGAGTTCCTGCCGCCAAAATTCCTGGAGGTTGCGGTTCCACAGCAGGGCAAAGAGCATCTTCTCCTCAAACACCGGCTTGGGCGGAGGCGTCAGGCGCACCCGCTTTGCCGCCGCCAGCTCAAAAATCCCCCCGGCATTGGGCACGTTCGGCAGGTCAAACAATTCAAAGAAGCGGTAGACGGCATCGCCCTCTTGAAAATCCGTGAACGTACCGTCCTGCACCTTGAACCGGTCTGCCCCCAATTGGGCCGCCACCCACACCATCTCTGGACGGTAAGTGGCCGCCTCCTCGGAGACAACAATATGAACGGTTTTGGCCGCGCCAAAAATACTGGCAAAACCTGTGAGCATCCCCTCCGCTCCGCCAAGCACCCCGGGGCCGGCGGTCTCGCGGGGAATGGCGGCGTACGTTTGATTCAACCACGCCGTGAGCCCGATGCCCCCGGGCACACTGTCGAGCTCCGTCACCGCCAGGCCGGTTTCCGTGAGCAGCAAGTCCGGCCGGATTACCCGCGGCAAATCATTTTTAAACGCGGCGGCGCGTTGCCGCGCAATCAATTCCGGCGGCTTGCCCAAGTCCAGCCAGCGGGCCACCCATTCCGGCTGTTTGCCCTCCGCACTTTTACGGTAAAGCAAATTGACCGCGCGATAAAACTGCAACAGCACGCGGCCAAGGGCCTCAATTTCTTGGGCGAGCGTCGGGCCAAGCGCGAAGGGCTGCGGACTGACCCGCCAGTCCTCGCCGGCAAACAATCCTCCGGCCGGCATGGCGTTGCGGACGAACTGGGATGAGTCTTTGGGTGACATTGATAATTAACTGCCAAAACGCTCCACCAACCGATCGAGCATTAAATCCATTTCCGTAGGGTTAAGCTCACCCAACGGGCGGTCCGGTTTGACCATGGCAACCGTCGCCAGGCGCGGAACATCACCCACTCCTTCAAGGTCGAGAAATGGTTTGGAAATGAAGGTTCCCCAACGATGTCCCCGAACTGCCTTCTTATGGGAGACCACGGTGAAAACATCCAAATCCTCATGGTATGATGGTGGGGTGATCATGCGGCAAGAACGCATTTTCGCCGCCTGCCCAGATTTTCCATCCAAAATTCACCGGGTTTGGCGGCTGCCATTTTCGGTTTCCTTTTGGTCCATCTCCAGGCACATGGTTGCGGCCGATACTGGCAGAAGTTGCCGGTCTTTTCGCTCCTCCAGTTCGAGCAAACGGCGGCGCCCGGCCGACCGCTCGTCGTCCGTCAGTCTGGGCAATTCCGCAAGAATCTCAACCGCACTCATGGATTGAAACTAACGCGCCGATCTGGGGCTGGCAAGTTGTGTTTTGGGCTGGCTATTAGCGGCGGGTGGGCCTGTTGGGTTACCCCCGCACCTGCCCAGTGCCAAATCCCTGCCATTTATAAGTGGTCAACTCCTCCAAGCCCATCGGGCCGCGCGCGCCGATTTTATCGGTGCTGATGCCGATTTCCGCGCCCATGCCGAATTCACCACCGTCGGTGAACCGGGTGGAGGCATTCCAATACACGGTCGCAGAATCCACGGCCGCCATGAACTGTTGCGCCTTCGCCTCGTCAGACGTGACAATGCTATCCGAGTGGCCCGAACCATAATGATTGATATGGTCAATCGCCGCCGGCAGATCGTCCACCACCCGCACATTCAAAATGTAATCGTTGTACTCCGTAAAATAGTCCTGGTCGGTCACCGCCTTCAACGGCAGGGTGTTCGGCGCCAGGCGCGCTTGCAAGATCGCCCGGCTCGCCGCATCGGCCCGCAGCTCCACTTGTTTGCCGGTGAACTGCGCCGCCAGTTGGGGCAGAAAAGTTTCCGCCACGGCGCGAATAGGCGCTGCATGGGGACTGGTCGCACGCGGATCCCACGGGGACGACGGTGGCCCGGGACTCGCCTCAGGTGTCAGAAATTCCATTTAACCCAACACGAT